>JADCES010000177.1 GCA_020250005.1 Roseomonas sp. | reverse complement strand
TACAGCAGCCGCGCAATGCCGGCGACAATCGCCTCCGATGGATCATCTGGTGTGGTCAGCCGCTTGCCGGTCGCCACAAGATTGCGTGCGGGATCATGCAAGACGAAATCGGTGAAGGTGCCACCGACATCAACGCCGATGCGGGCTGTCGCGTTCATGGCTTCACCCCGTAATCACGCGCTGCCCCTTCGGCCGAGACATAACCATCACGGATGTCGGCAGCCAAGGCTTCGGGATCACGCGTTGCGGGGTCTCCATAACCCCCACCGCCGGGATAGAGCAGCGTCACGCGCGTCCCGGGCGCCACGGTGGTGCGGGATTTCGGGTGCGGGCGCGTGCCATCATCAAAGGCAATCACCGCGGCACCGCCGGCCGCACCGCCCAAGACGCCTTGCGCTGGATGGTCGCGCCGGTCGGATAGAAGCGAAAGCCGCACCTCATCCGGGGCGCGCACTTCGATTTCAACTTCCTGCCCAAGCCCGCCACGGAAGCGCCCGGCGCCACCGGAATCCGCGCGCAGTCTTTTCTTCCACACCACCAAGGGTGCCACACTCTCATAAGCCTCGATCGAACCCGCGCCGACATTGGTGGGGAAGGCGGTGGTTGGCAGCCCGTCACGATGCGGTGAGGCGCCCATGCCGCCCGAGGCAAACAAGACCTGCGAAAACCGATCCCCCGCGCCATCCAACCCGCTGAACAGCGCGCGCATGGTGGGCGCGCCGCCGCATTCCGCAATGATCTTATCCGGCATGATGGGCGCGAGTGCCTTATAGATCGCACCCGCCAGCAAATGCCCGGTCAATTGCCGCGCGCTGCAAGCGGCTGGAAAGCGCGGGTTCAGGATGCTGCCCTCAGGCGCGCTCACGGTAATGGCGCCATAGGAACCCTCATTGCGCGGGGTGAAGGGATCAAGCGCACATTTCACCGGATAAACCGAATAAGCGTGGGTGTAATTCATCACGCAATTGATGCCGCGATCCACCTGTTTGGATGTACCGGCGAAATCAATATGCATAGTCTCACCCTTGATGGTGACGGCGCAGGCGATGCGCGTAATCGCCTCATCAAAGCCATCCGCTTCCAGGGTGGAATGCCAAGTGCCATCGGGCAGCGCCGCAATAGCGCGGCGCATGGCGGCATCCGCGCGCCGATGCAGCGCCGCGCCGAGCCCTTGCAAATCAGGCAAGCCCGTATCGGTCAGGAATTCATCCACACCGCGCGCGCAGACCTCATTGGCGATAACCTGCGCTTCCAGATCGCCCATCACCTGCCGCGGCAGGCGTACATTTGCAAGCAAAACCTCCGCCAAATCCTCATTGCGTTTGCCGGCGCGAAACAGGCGGGAAGGGGGGATGCGGATGCCTTCTTCAAACAATTCCCGGCAATCGGCGGACCACAGCGCGCCGCCGACATCAGGCGAATGTGAAATGGAACCGGCGAAGCCAACCAGGCGCCCCTTGTGGAAAATCGGGCTGACGGCGGTGAAATCCGGCAAATGCCCGGTGGCAAGCCAGGGATCATTGGTGATGACGCAATCGCCAGGCTGCCAGGTCTCGGCCGGAAAGCGTTCCAGGAATGTCTTCGTGGTTTTCGGCAGAATGCAGGAGAAGGAGGCAATGCCCCCGGTATTTTCACTTATGGAATCGCCATTGCGGTCCATCAACACGGTGGCGAAGTCATTTGACTCGCGCACAATGGTGGAAAAGGCGGTGCGGAGCAGTCCGGTTGCGGCCTCATCAGCAATGGAAATCAGCCGTGACCAGTAGATTTCCAGGCTGATTGGATCAAATGCTTCCTGCCGATCATGCGCTGCCATGCTGTTCCATCCCAAGGCGAGCCATGCGTCGCGCATGGCGCGCGCATCGGAAGCCCGGATGGCAGGCGCGTCAAGTCACTCGGGCTTGGCTTCCTCAGCGGGTGAGATGGTGATCAGGCCAAGCTTCATCAGCCAGACCATGCCCATGGCGGCGCGCGGGCGCTGATCCGGCGGCAATGTGCCACCCAGTTCCGCTGCCGTCATGCTGCCCTGCGCCAGGCGTTCCAGCATCGCCCGAAAACCATTGAGGGAAGGCAGCAGTGACCCGCGATAAACCGCGCCCGGAATGGCAGCACGCTGGCGCAACAGATCGAGATTTGCGCCCGTCACCAGCGTAACGAGCTGCTTCGGATCCAGCCGATGCGTTGGATAATCACCAAACAACATGAAGGGATCAGGGCGCGTCGGCGCCGGTTGGCGGCCCTGGATGATTGGCGCAAATTCCGTGGCCTTGGCGCGGATGCGCGCCTGTTCCTGCCAGAGTGCGAGATACTGCGGAATAATGGCCGCCCAATCATAGACCCTCCTGGCGCGCAGCCTTGCGGCTTCCGCCATTTGCCTGCGCAGATTCGCATCTTCCGCCAACCGAAAATAGGCATCCGCTGCCGCGCCGATATCCATGGCAATGCCTTGGGAGGTGCCACGCAGATAGGCGTTGTAGTCATCAGCTCCCATCTGGTAGCGCATCGAAATGGGATTGCCGTTACCGCCCATGATGGTGCGAATGCGAAACCCGGTGACGCCATCTTCCACCGTATCGCGAAAGCCATCCCAATCAGTGACCACGACGGGCAGTCCGGCCGCCATGGCCTCAACCGGGGCCAGGCCAAAGGTTTCCTGGATGTTTTCCACCGGCAGGGTAAAGATATCCGCTGCCGCCCAAGCCTTGGCGCGGATCTCGGCATTCTGGCCATCCAGCAAATGCACTTTCACATCCGGGCAGGCCTGGGTTGCGGCGTCGGTAAAGGCGGGGCGTGACCCATCGCCTTCAATCCAGCCGGTCAATAGCAGATGAAGCTTCCGCCCCTTTCGCTCGGCTGCCTTTTGCAAGGCGAGAAACATCGGCAGCGGCGAAAATTTCGTCGCATTGGACAAGCGCGCCACCAGGATGATGGCGATATCCTCAGCCCCAATGCCCAGTTCCTGGCGATAAGCGGCACCCAAGGCCGGATCGCGGCGGAAGGCATCGCAATCTACGCCAAGCGGGATCATGGGCAGCATGGGCACGCCAGCACGCGTCGCCCCCATGGCGCTTTGCAGATAGGCCACATTTTCCTGCAATTGCCGGCGCACCATGCTCTGCACCGCGCGGGAGGTGCAGATGATCGCATCCCAAGGCTGCACCGGTGCGGTCAGGGAATGGGCCAGCGCTTCCATCACCCGATCGGTGGAGGTGGTATGCGTCACGCCACAAAGGCTGAAAGCGCGCTGATTGCCCGACCGGCGTCGCCAATACGCGTAATTTTCAAGGCCAGGGCCGGGCAGGAACAAGGCGCCGGCTTCGGCCACCGGGCGCTGGTCCTCATAGCTTGCGGTGCGCACCTGCAAACCCGGCGCGCGGGCCTGGATTTCCGCCAGGAAGCCCTGCGCTTCCTGGTCATTCAGCATGAGCCCGACCAGGCTTTCCAGCCCGCCATGGCGGAGCAAGCCATTCAGGAAACTATCGCCCGCGACGCGCCGGCCAAGCATGGCGCGGCCCTGCGAGACATAGCCATCAGCGGCGTAGAGAATGGCAACAGAATGGGTCATGGAACATCACACCTGAAAGGATTTCCTGTCACTAATTCCTTAACCACAAAGGATCAATGCCGCTTGGATTGTGGGGGCGCCCTGGTCGGGGTAAGCGCGAACCATGCAGCTTGTTGAGGAAAGCGACTCGAAGTCTAAAGGGACGGCGCCTGGGCCATGGTCCGCCTATCAGGCCCGGCTCGCGACCGGCGAATTGGCGCCCGATCCCGCCCAGGCCGCGGCGATGGAGCGTTTGCAGGCGCTTTGGCAGGCGCTGCGCGGTTATGACCCGGCGCCCTTGGCTGACGCGCCCAAACCCGCTGGGCTGCTTGGCCGGCTTTTCGGGCGCAGCGCTGCCCCGGCGCGCCCTGATCCCCCGCAAGGCCTCTATTTGGTGGGGGAGGTCGGGCGCGGCAAATCCATGCTCATGGACCTGTTTTTTGAGACGGCCGAGGTGCCGCGCAAGCAAAGGCTGCATTTCCACGCCTTCATGCAGCAGGCGCATCGGCGCATTCATGGCTGGAAGCAGGTGCATGGCGATAGCGCGGACCCCATCCCGCCCTTGGCCGATTCCATCGCCACCGATGCTGCCCTGCTTTGTTTTGATGAATTCCAGGTCCATGACATTGCGGATGCCATGATCCTGGGCCGGCTGTTTGAGGCGCTTTTTGCCCGCGGCACGGTGGTGGTCGCGACCTCCAACACGGCCCCGGATGACCTGTTCAAGGGCCAGCCGGGCCGCGATGCCTTTCTGCCCTTCATCGCCCTGATCAACCGCCATGTTGAAGTCTGGCCCCTGGCGGCGGCGCGCGATTACCGGCGCGAAAGGATCAGAAGTCTGCCGACCTGGCATGTCCCCGCCGATGGCCGCGCCGAAGCAGCGCTCGATGCCGCCTTTGCCGAGCTTACCGGCCAGGCGCGGGGGGCGCCGATGGAACTGCCCTTGCTTGGCCGGGTGATTGAGGTGCCGGAAGCCGCCCGCGGTGTCGCGCGTTTCGATTTCAATCAGCTTTGCGGCAGGCCACTTGGCCCCGCGGATTATCTGGCGATTGCCGAGGCCTTTCATACCCTGGTGCTGGACAATATCCCGCGCCTCGGCCCGGAGAATTTCGACAAGGCGCGCCGCTTCATCACCTGTATAGACACGCTTTACGAACATCGCTGCAAGCTGGTGGCGAGTGCCGCTTCCAGCCCGGATCAGCTTTATGAACGCGGCACCAATGCCGCCATGTTTGAACGCACGGCGTCCAGGCTCGCGGAAATGCAGAGCCAGGAATACCGCGCCTTGCCCCATTTGGGGCCTGGCGGCACGGCATAGTGGTGCGGTCGCTGCTTTCGGCCCCCAACAGCGGCGTGAAGCGGCCCACCAAATACGGGGCGAGTGGTGCGCGGGGGCAGTTTAGGATTGGTAAAGGTTAGCGTGAATCGCACCACCGGCCGGGGGCGCCTTGCCGGGGCGGTGCTTCGGGGCTAGGAAATGTGCGTTTTCCAGGCAAGGTTAAGGAAGCGACATGGCCCGCAAGAAAATTGCTTTGGTCGGCGCCGGTAATATCGGCGGCACTTTGGCTCATCTCATTGGTCTCAAGGAACTTGGCGACGTCGTGATGTTCGATGTCTTCCCCGGCGTCGCCGCGGGCAAGGCGCTGGATATCATGCAATCAGGCCCGGTGGATGGGTTTGATTCGCATATGGTGGGCACGGGCGATTACGCCGCAATTGCCGGTTCGGATGTGGTGATTGTCACCGCCGGCTTCCCCCGCATGCCGGGCATGAGCCGCGATGATCTGGTGGCGAAGAATGCCGGCGTGATCGCGCAAGTGGCCGAAGGCATCAAGGCGCATTGCCCGAATGCGTTTGTGATCGTCATCACCAACCCGCTGGATGCGATGGTGTGGGTGATGCGCGAAAAATCCGGCCTGCCGCACAACAAGGTTGTGGGCATGGCGGGCGTGCTGGATTCGTCGCGCTTCAGGCTTTTCCTGGCGCAGGAATTCAATGTCTCGGTGGAAGATGTCACTGCCTTCGTGCTGGGCGGGCATGGCGATACCATGGTGCCGCTCACGCGTTATTCCACGGTGGCCGGCATTCCCGTGCCTGATCTGATCAAGATGGGCTGGACCACGCAGGAAAAGATTGATGCCATTGTGGCGCGCACCGCCAATGGCGGCGGCGAGATTGTGAAGCTTTTGGAACGCGGTAGCGCCTTCTATGCGCCGGCGGCTTCCGCCATCGCCATGGCGGAAAGCTACCTGAAGGACAAGAAGCGCGTGCTGCCCTGCGCTGCCTGGCTGACTGGCCAATATGGTATCAAGGACCTTTATGTCGGCGTGCCTGTCGTGATTGGCGCGGGCGGCATTGAACGCATTGTTGAGATTGAACTGAACCCGGCTGAACAAGCCGCTTTCGATAAAAGCTGCGCTGCCGTGCAGGAATTGATCGAAGCGTCACGCAAGCTGGTAGGCTGACAAGCCCAGGGCCAGGTCCTGCCTGGCCCTTTTCGCATCCGGACCGGAGGCATTTTGTATGAATATCCATGAATATCAGGCGAAAGAACTGCTGCGCCGCTATGGCGTTGCGGTATTGGAAGGCCATGTCGCCTGGAATGCCGAGGAAGCCGCCGCTGCCGCGGCCAAGCTCCCTGGCCCGGTCTATGTGGTGAAATCGCAAATCCATGCGGGCGGTCGCGGCGCGGGCCGCTTCAAGGAAGACCCGAATGGCAAGGGCGGCGTGCGCGTTGTGAAATCGGTCGCCGATGTGAAGGCGGCTGCTGATGCCATGATCGGCAAGACGCTGGTGACGAAGCAGACCGGCCCTGCCGGCAAGCTTGTATCGCGCGTTTACATCGAAGATGGCTGCGACATTGCCCGCGAATTATATCTTGGCCTGCTGGTGGATCGCGCCACGTCGCGCCTGACGATCATGGCCTCCACCGAAGGCGGGATGGAGATTGAGGAGGTTGCCGAAAACCATCCCGAGAAAATCCTGAAGGTCGCGATTGATCCCGCTTCGGGGGTTTCCGGTTTTCATGCGCGCAAGCTCGCCTTCGGGCTTGGCCTGACCGGCAAGCAGGTTGCGTCCTTCACCAAATTTGTCCTGGCGCTTTACGGCGCCTTTGTTGAGCTTGATTGCGCCATTGTGGAAATCAACCCGCTGGTCGTGACCGGCGCGGGGGAGATCGTGGCACTCGATGCCAAGGTGTCCTTCGACGACAATGCGCTGTTTCGCCACAAGGACCTGGAAGCGCTGCGCGATGACAGCGAGATGGACCCGAAGGAATTGGACGCGGTCAAGAATGACCTGAATTATGTCGCGCTGGATGGTGAGATTGGCTGCATGGTCAATGGCGCGGGCCTGGCCATGGCGACGATGGATATCATCAAGCTTTATGGTTCAAGCCCGGCGAACTTCCTGGATGTTGGCGGCACGGCGACGGCAGCGCGCGTCACGGAAGCCTTTCGCATCATCACCTCGGACGCCAATGTGAAGGCCATTCTGGTCAATATCTTCGGCGGCATCGCGAAATGCGACATGATCGCGACGGGCATTGTGGAAGCGACCAAGACGCTTTCCTTGAAAGTGCCTTTGGTGGTGCGGCTTGAAGGCACCAATGTGGATTTGGGCAAGAAGATCCTCGCTGATAGCGGGCTTGCCATTATTGCCGCCGATAATCTTGCCGATGCGGCGAAGAAAGTCGTCGCTGCTGTGAAGGGGGCCTGAACCATGGCTGTTCTTGTCAACGCCAATACCCGCGTGATGACCCAG
>JADCES010000176.1 GCA_020250005.1 Roseomonas sp. | reverse complement strand
GCAAAGCCTGGTCCTGGTCCGCCAGCCGGCCTAATTTCGTGCTGGATGTGGCGCCGGGCCGCGCGCGCAACATGGTCTCGACGCTTGGTGCCTATGCCGCGATTTGCCGCGAACTCTCCGTGCCTTTCGATTTCCCCGGCAAGCCCGGCGCCTTCACCGCGCTGCATGAAGTCTCTGACGCCAAATTGCTGGCCGAGGCGATTTTATGGATGCTCGGCGAACCCCGCGCCGCCAATCGCGCCTTTAATGTCACGAATGGCGATGCCTTTCGCTGGCGCGATATGTGGCCCCATCTGGCCGGGCTTTTCGGCGTGGCGCCGGGTGGCGTGCGGACCATGTCCATGGCCCGCTGGATGGCCGACAAGTCCCCGGTCTGGGAGCGTATTCGCGCCCGCCACGGGTTGATTTTGCCGATTGAACAAGTGGCCAGCTGGGAATTCGCCGATTTCGCGCTGAACATGGACTACGATGTTCTCGCTTCCATGACCGCGGCGCGGCAGGCGGGCTTTACCGGCTTCAGGGATAGCTGGGCGATGTTCGCCGAACAGATTGAAGGCTATCGCGCGGCCCGCGTGCTGCCGCCGCGCTCAAAATAATCAGGGCTCGTGGCTTTGCCTGCCTTGACCCTGCCACACCCCCCTGCAATACGCCCCCCGCCCAGGGTGTTCCGGGGCAGAGCATCGTCGGGCTAAACCGGCGAATCCCGCGACAAGAGGCCGAACCACGCCATGCGCGACAAGGGCGAATATCTTTTTACCTCGGAATCCGTTTCCGAAGGCCATCCCGATAAGGTGGCGGACCGCATTTCAGACACCGTGCTGGATGCCTTCCTGACCGCCGATCCCTATGCCCGCGTCGCCTGCGAAACGCTGGTCACCACCAATCGCGTGGTGCTGGCGGGCGAAGTGCGCGGCCCGGCGGAAATCACGCCGGAATACCTGATCCATCTGGCGCGGCTTGCCATCCATGACATCGGCTATGAACAGGAAGGCTTCCATTGGCAGCATGCCGATATCGCCTGCCATTTGCATGCCCAGTCGGCGCATATCGCGCAGGGCGTGGATGCCGCCGGCAATAAGGATGAAGGCGCGGGCGACCAGGGCATCATGTTCGGTTATGCCTGCCGCGAAACGCCGGAACTGATGCCGGCGCCGCTTTACTACGCGCATGAAATCCTGCGCCATATCAGCACGCTGCGCCGCGCCAAGGACAAGGCCGTGGCCGGTCTGCTGCCCGATGCGAAAAGCCAGGTGACCTTGCGCTATGTGGATGGCAAGCCGGTGGGGGCGACCTCCATCGTTGTCTCCACGCAGCATGAGGAATCGCTGGAACAGGCCGACATCAAGCGCCTGCTGCGCCCGATTGTGGAATCCGTGCTGCCCAAGGGCTGGATGTGCCCCGATAGCGAATTCTACGTGAACCCGACCGGCACCTTCATCATTGGTGGGCCGGATGGCGATTGCGGCCTCACCGGGCGCAAGATCATTGTGGATACCTATGGCGGTGCGGCGCCGCATGGTGGCGGCGCATTCTCCGGCAAGGACCCGACCAAGGTGGACCGTTCCGCTGCCTATGCCGCGCGCTATGTGGCGAAGAATGTCGTCGCCTCTGGCTTGGCCGATAAGTGCACCATCCAAGTCAGCTACGCGATTGGCGTTTCCAAGCCGCTGTCCGTTTATTTCGACCTGCATGGCACGGGCAAGGATGTGGATGAGGCGAAGCTCGCGAAGGTGATTGACGGCATGGTCAATCTCTCCCCACGCGGCATTCGTGAGCATCTGAAGCTGAACCGCCCGATCTATGTGCCGACCAGCGCCTATGGCCATTTCGGCCGCGTGCCGGATCCGGCAAAGGGCACCTTCACCTGGGAAATGACCGATCTGGCGGATGAGCTGCGGCGCGCCTTTGGGCGTTGAGACGCTGATCGGATGATTATTGGGGCGGCGGGTGGAAGCCTGCCGCCTTTTTCTTTTCGGGCCAGTGAATGACCGCTGATCGTCCCCCTTTGGCTGATGGCGTGCCGGACCGGCTTTATGGCCGGCGCCGCGGCCACCCCTTGCGCCCGCGCCAGCAACGGCTGCTCGAAGAAACCCTGCCACGGCTGCGGCTCACGCCAGCACAAGCTGCTGATCCACGCGCCGCTTTTGGCATGGGCGATGTGCCGCTTTGGCTGGAAGTGGGGTTTGGTGGCGGGGAACACACGCTCGATCAAATCGCAGCGCATCCCGAGGTTGCCTATATAGCCTCGGAAGTATTTGAGAACGGGCTTTGTGCTTTGCTCACGCGGCTCGTGCCGGAAGGGGCGGAAGAAACGGGTGCGCTGCCGCGCAATTTGCGCCTCTGGCCGCAGGATGCGCGGCATTTGCTGCGTGCGCTGCCGGAAGCTGGCTTGGATCGGCTGTTCCTGATGTTCCCCGACCCATGGCCCAAGGCTCGGCATGCCAAACGGCGTTTTGTGCATCCGGAATTGCTGCCCATGGTGGCGCGCGCCATGAAGCCGAGCGGGATTTGGCGCATCGCCTCCGACGATCCGACCTATCAGGCATGGGTGCGTGACTGCATGGGCGCGCAGGCCTTCTTCACCCTTGGAAGTCTTGCGGAGTCACGCCCCGCCGGCTGGCCACCCACGCGCTATGAGGCCAAGGCACTGCGCGAGGGCCGTCAGCCGCTTTATTGGGAATGGATCAGGCGCTGAAGTAAGTTAAGCGGCTGATTCACGGCTCCGGCGATACCGCCTACGCCGATCAGGCGCTGATTTGAGCGACTGATTCACGGCTTCGGCGGTGCCGCCTACGCCGATCAGGCGCTGATTTGAGCGACTGATTCACGGCTTCGGCGATGCCGCCTACGCCGATCAGGCGCTGATCACTGACCGCGCCACATCAACCGCAATACCGGCAAGCCCCGCCGATGATGATGAATTGCCATCGCACCATGTCCCAGCGCCAGCACAACCAAGGCCCAGGCGGCCACCTGATGCAAAGGGCGCAACACATCATAAAGCGCCTGATCCGGCGGGAAGGGATGCGGAATGGGCAGGATCAGAAAGAATACTGTCTCGACGGCAATCGGCGCCGCGGCCGCGCTCAAGAAACCCAGCACCGGCACGGCGATCAGCAGCGCATACAGCATTGCCTGTCCCAGTCGCGCCGCGCCCTGCTGCCAGGCGGGTAACGTGACAGGCGCTGGCCTGCCCTGGCGCCATAAAAGCCAAAGCCGCCAGGCCCAAAGCGGGATCAGCAGCAAACCAAGGCTTTTGTGCAGTTGATAGGTCAGGATCTTGGCCAAAAGTGCCGAAAGCGGCAGCGCCACCATCACCAGCGCCAGCAGGAAATTGAAAAAAACCAAACCCGCCATGGCCCAATGCAGGCGCCGTTGCGCGACCGACCACGCCGCCTGCATTGGCTTATCCAATCACCAAGCTGACCGATACCACCAATTGCACGCGATCCCCTGTGGCCGCCATGTCCGCCACCATGCCGAAGGCCGTGCGGCTGATCTCTCCGCGCGCCGTGCAATCCGCAATCTCCGCCCCTGTCGCGGGATCTCGGCGCCGGCGCGCCAGCTGCGCCTTAAGGATGAAGGGCTGCGTCACGCCGCGCAATTCCAAAGGTCCGGCCAGGTCAAAGGCCTCGATCCGACCGCCTGGGGCGGCGCTGCCGGAAAATCGCGCCAAGGGCCAGCGCGCCGCATCGAAATAAGCCGGTGAGCGCAGCAAATCCGCCGCCCCTGGATAGGCATGGGCGATGGAACCAGTTTCCACCTGCACCGCCACGCGCGCGGTTTCGGGCCTTTGGGGGTCCAGGATCAATTCGCAGTCGAAGCGCGAAAACTGTCCGGTCGAGGTCAGCACCTGCAAATGCCGCGCGATGAATTCCAGCCTTCCCTGGTTCTGGTCAAAGCGAAACACCCGCGCCGCCCGCGCCGCTGTCGGGGCAAGGCCAAGCAAGGGCAGCACCGCACCAGCCAGGGCGCGGCGACGGATGGGAAGGGCTTTGGATTTCTCCGGCATGTAGTTTAACGCTAAACCACCCTTGGGTTCCTGTCCAGTATTTTCCACAAGACTTGTTTGGCTCTTGCCTTTTGGCGGCGTGAGGATTAAGGAAGTGGTGTCTACACCATCCGAATTCGCGGGGGGTGGCCTTGAAAGAGGCCGCCTTTTTTGTTTTTGCAGCCTGATCTGCCTCATCACGAAGGGCTTGAAGCCCGCATCGCGGAAGCGATCCTGCCCAGCCTGACGCAGCTTGGCTATGAACTCGTGCGCGTGCAGGTTTCCGGCAAGGAACGCCCTGTGGTGCAGATCATGGCGGACCGCGCCGATGAAGCGCCCTTCACCGTGGATGATTGCGAAGCCATCAGCCATGCGCTTGGCGCGGTGCTGGACGTGGCGGACCCGATCCGCGGCGAATGGATGCTTGAAGTATCCTCTGCCGGGATTGATCGCCCGCTCACGCGCACCAAGGATTGGAACCGCTTCGCCGGCCATGTGGCGACGGTGGAGCTTTCCATCCCCATGGATGGCCGCAAGCGTTTTCGCGGTATCGCCCTTGGCGCCGATGACGCTGAAGCACGGCTCAAGCTTGATGATGGCACTGAATTGGCGCTGCCGCGCGGCAATATCCGCCGTGCCAAGCTGGTGCTGACCGATGAATTGATCGCAGCGACGGCGAAGGCCGCCGCCCCAACAACGATGACCCATTAACAGGAGAATGCGCCATGGCCATTGATATCGCCATTGCCCGTCCGGAATTGCTGCAAGTGGCCGATGCCGTCGCGCGCGAGAAAATGATCGAGCGTGAGGAAGTGCTGGAAGCCATGGAACAGGCGATCCAGAAAGCTGGCCGCGCCAAATACGGGCTTGAGAAGGATATCCGCGCAACCATTGACCGCAAGGATGGCCGCGTGAAGCTGGAACGTTTCACCGAAGTGGTGGAAGCCGAACCGGTTGAAAGCGAAGCCACGCAAATCCCGCTGCGCATCGCGCTAAAAATCAAGCCAGGCATTCAGCTTGGCGAATTCATCGTGGACCCGTTGCCGCCGATTGATTTCGGCCGCATCGCCGCGCAAACCGCGAAGCAGGTGATTGTCCAGCGCGTGCGCGAAGTGGAGCGCCGCAAGCAATTCGAAGAATACAAGGACCGCGTTGGTGAAATCATCAATGGCACGGTCAAGCGCACCGAATATGGTAACCTGATGGTGGAACTGGGCCGCGCCGAAGCGCTGCTGCGGCGCGATGAAACCATCCCCCGCGAAGCCTTCCGCAATGGTGATCGTGTGCGCGCCTATATCTACGATGTGCGCGAAGAACCGCGCGGGCCGCAGATTTTCCTCTCTCGCACCCATC
>JADCES010000175.1 GCA_020250005.1 Roseomonas sp. | reverse complement strand
ATTTTCGAAGCGGCGGCTGAGATTGGCCGCAAGACGCACAAGGCCCCGGTGCCGGAAATCATGATCCCGCTGGTGGCCACCAAGCGCGAATTGGAAATCACCCGCGCCATGGTGGATCGCGTGGCGCAGGAAGTTTTCGCCGAGGGCGGTTATCACGTGGTCTATAGCGTCGGCACCATGATCGAATTGCCGCGTGCCGCACTTACCGCAGATGCCATTGCCAGTGTTGCGGATTTCTTTTCCTTCGGCACAAATGACCTGACACAGACCACCTTCGGGCTTTCGCGCGATGATGCCGGCAAGTTCCTGCCGCTTTACATTGAAAAGGGCATTTTCCCGAAGGACCCGTTTGTCTCCATTGACCCGGATGGTGTGGGCGCACTGGTGCGCATCGCCGCCGAGAAAGGCCGCAGCGTGAAGCCGGATATCAAGCTTGGCATTTGTGGGGAGCATGGCGGCGATCCATCCTCCATCCATTTCTGCGAAACTGTGGGCTTGGATTATGTTTCCTGTTCGCCCTATCGCGTGCCGGTGGCGCGGCTCGCGGCGGCGCAGGCGGCGCTGCAATCGGGCGGGGCTGATCGCACCGCGTAATGGCCACGGCGCCGACATCCGCGGGGCGGGACAAGCGCTGCGGGGTTTGCGGCCATGAAAGCCGCCAACCCAGCTTTCGCCCGCCCGTGCCGGAACAGGCGCCTGATTTGGATTTGCGGCCCGGTGAGCCAGTGCGCTCCACCATGGCGCGCTGGCTGCAGGCCTGCCCGCATTGCGGCTATGCCGCCCCCGATATCAGCGAAGCGCATCCCGCAGGCGCGCAGGCCGTGGCGGCGGCACCCTATCGCGCGCTGATTGCCGATACGGCGCATCCGGTGTTGGCGCGGCGCTTCCTGGCCTGGGCGCATGTGCTGGAAGAAACCGGCGCCTTGCATGCGGCCGCCGAGGCAACGTTGCATGCCGCATGGGTCGCGGATGATCTGAACCGCGAAGACCTGGCGCGACAATGGCGGCGCGAAGCCGTAGCGCTGTGGCGGAGCGGCCCGGCTTTGGATGCCGAACAATCCGTGCGCGTGATTGATGCGCTCCGCCGTGCGGGGGATTTCGCGGAAGCGGAAGGGGCGGCGGAAGCGCTGGCGGCAAGTGACCCGCCCGAAGCTGTGGCGCAAGTCACGACCCTGGAAGCGCGGCTGATCGCGGCAGAAGATGCGGGGCGGCATAGCATAGCCTCGGCCCTCGCCCCGCCGGCGCGGCGGCCGCACGTGACGCATCAACCAAAAAAAAGGCCGCCCGAGGGGGGCGGCCTGAAATCCTGGCTGCGCAGGTTATTCAAGGGTTAGGCGGCACGGCCCGCCGGCAGGGCGCCATCATTGGCGGCTTGCAGGGCGAAGCCCGGTTCAAAAACGCGGCCAATATCGCCACGCGCCAGGCCGATATCGGCAAGCTGCGTGTCCGAAAGCTGATCCAGCGCCTTGTAAGTGTCCCGCTTGGTTGGCCAAGTGGCGATGGCGGTCAGCACGGCGCCGATGCCGGCACCGATCATCTTGAAGGCCTTACGAAATGCCTGGGTGCGCGCGGCGGCGCGGGCGGCGGCGGCTTCGCGGTGAATAGCCTCAATCGTCGCGGCGCGGGCCGAGAGGCTGGTTTCGAGATTGGCGAAATGCGGGTTCATGTTTAGCTTTCCTTTGCGGAGGCGCCGGCCGATAGGGCAGGGACGCTGTCCGATAGGCGATGATATAGAGGCTTCTGGGGCACAGGTGATGCGCGAAGACAACAGCGGAGATATGCGTTCAGCGCATGATTCCACAGAAAGCCATGCAACAATTCAGAAATATTTGGTAAGGAAGCGGTCATGAACAGGGCTGAACGCTTGGGCGCCTTGCGCGCCGAACTCGCACGGATGGGGGTGCAGGGCTTCCTGATCCCTCGGGCAGATGAGCATCTCGGCGAATATGTGCCGCGTTCCGCGGAAAGGCTGGCCTGGCTGACGGGTTTCACCGGCAGCGCGGGGTTGGCGATTGTGCTGCCAAGGCAGGCGGCGGTGTTTTCCGATGGCCGCTATACGCTGCAAATGCGCAACCAGATTGATGTAGCACTTTGGGAACCGCGCCACATCACGGAAGAACCGCCCGCCGAATGGCTGGCCGCCCACGCGGAAGGCCTGGTGATTGGCTATGACCCCTGGCTGCATAGCGAACCGGCACTAGACCGGCTGCGCCGCCCAGGTGTGACCTTCCGCGCGCTGCCCGCCAACCCGATTGACGCGATTTGGCCTGATCGGCCCCACGCGCCCGAGGCGCCGGCCCGCGCGCATCCGCTGGTCTATGCCGGCAAGCCATCGTCCGACAAACGCACCGAAGCAGCCGCCGAATTGCGCGCTGCCGGAGATGACGCAGTGGTGCTGGCCGATGCGCATTCCATCGCGTGGCTGTTAAATATTCGCGGTGGCGATTTGGACCATACGCCCTTGGCGCTTGGTTTTGCGTTGCTGTTTGCGGATGGGGCGGTGTCCCTGTTCATGGAACCCACGAAGCTCGATCATGACACCCGCGCGTATCTCGGCAATGCGGTTGCCGTAGCACCACGCGATGCGATGCCTGCTGCGCTGCGTGCGCTGAAGGGTAAACACGTGCGCATTGACCGAGAGGCAACGCCCGCCTGGTTCACCGATTGGCTGCGTGACGCCGGCGCTGAAATTCGTGCGGGCGAAGACCCTTGCCGCATGCCGCGCGCCTGCAAGAACGCGGTGGAACAGCAAGGCGCCCGCGCGGCGCATCAGCGTGATGCGGTGGCGATGGCCCGCTTCCTGCGTTGGTTTGCCGAAGAAGCGCCGAAGGGGCGCTTGAATGAAATTTCCGCCGCCGCGCACCTGCTGGCCTTGCGGCGAGAGGTGCCGTTGTTCCAGGCGGAAAGCTTCCCCGCCATCAGCGGTGCCGGCGAAAACGGTGCTATCGTGCATTACCGTGCGACGGAAGCGAGCCATCGCGCCATCAACCCCAATGAATGCTATTTGATCGATTCAGGCGGGCAATATCTGGATGGCACGACGGATATTACGCGCACGCTCTGGACTGGGCCGGGTGCGCCACCGCAGCGCTTGCGTGAATGTGTCACGCGTGTGCTGAAGGGGCATATCGCGCTGGCCACTTCGCGCTTTCCCGCCGGTGTTGCCGGGCCGCATTTGGATGCGCTGGCGCGCCGTCCGTTATGGGATGCGGGGTTGGATTATGATCATGGTACGGGCCATGGTGTTGGTTCCTATCTTTCGGTGCATGAAGGCCCGGCGGCTTTCAGCCGAGCGGCGCGCGTTGTGGCCCTGGCTGAGGGCATGATCCTGTCCAATGAGCCGGGCTATTACGCCACGGGTGAGTTCGGCATTCGTTTGGAAAACCTGTTGCTGGTGCAGAAGGCCGAAATTGCAGGCGCCGCCAAGCCATTCCTGGAGTTTGAGACCCTGACGCTGGCGCCGTTTGATCCTGCCTTGATCGAACCTGCTTTGCTGACGGTGGCCGAGCGTGACTGGCTGAATGCCTATCACGCACGAGTCGCGGCGGAGGTGGCGCCACACTTGGATGCGGAAACCGCTACCTGGCTGCGTATGGCCTGCGCGCCGATTTAGCCGAGACTTCGTTTTGGGCGACTGATTCACCGCTTCGGTCATGCGACCGAGAGCAGATCACGTTCAGATGGAATCATCTGAACGTGTGGAGATGCTCGCAAAACAACGAGGTAGAGCGGGTGGCGTGAACACAGTGAACGCAACGCGCTCTACGCAGATCAGACGCCGGCGAGTTCCAACCATTCGGCTTCCGTCAGGGTCTTCACCCCAAGCTCTGCCGCCTTGGCCGCTTTAGATCCTGCATCAGCGCCAACCACAACGAAATCGGTTTTCTTGGAAACCGATTTCGCGACCTTGGCGCCGAGGCGTTCGGCGAGAGCTTCCGCCTCATCGCGCGTCATTTTTTCAAGCGTGCCGGTGAAGACCATGATCTTGCCGGCGAAAGCGCTATCGGCGGCGCTGGTTTCTTCCACCGGCAAGGGTGAGACTTCGCTGGCAAGGTCATCAAGCGCAGAAAGATTGCGCGGCTCAGCGAAGAATTCGACAAGCTCTTCGGCAATCGCGGGGCCGATGCCCTGGATGGAGCCCAATTCCTCCCGCGCTTCTGACCCGATGATATGTGCCGCAATCATCGCCGCGCGCCAGGCTTCCAGGCTGTGGTAATGCCGCGCCAGTAGCTTCGCGTTCTGTTCCCCAATCCGGCGAATACCGAGCGCGAAGATGAAACGCTCCAGCGCCACGCTGCGCCGCGCTTCAATCGCTTCCAGTAATTTACTGATCTTGCGTTCGCCCCAGCCTTCAAAGCCCGCCAGGGTTTCGCGCTTCTGGTGCAGGCGAAAAATATCGGCAGGGCTCTTGATCAGCCCGGCATCGAAAAGGAATTGGATGTTTTCCTCACCGAGCCCTTCAATATCCATGGCACGGCGGGAGACGAAGTGCCTCAAGCGTTCGGTGGTTTGCGCGGGACAGGTCAGCCCTCCGGTGCAGCGGCGCACCACATCTTCTCCATCACGAATGGCATGGCTGCCGCAGGCAGGGCAATTCATGGGAAAGGCATAGGGCTTCGCATTGGCGGGGCGTTTTTCCAGCACCACACCCAGGATTTGCGGAATGACATCGCCGGCGCGTTGCAGCATGACGGTATCGCCAATACGCACATCCTTGCGGGTTATTTCATCCTCATTATGTAGCGTCGCATGGCGCACCACGACGCCACCGACATTGACTGGTTCCATCACGGCGCGTGGCGTCAGCGCACCCGTCCGGCCGACCTGGATTTCGATATCCAGCAATTTCGTCACTGCCTGTTCGGCAGGGAATTTCCACGCTACGGCCCAACGCGGCGCGCGGCCGACAAAACCAAGCCGACGCTGCCAATCAATCCGGTCAAGCTTGTAGACCACGCCATCAATATCGTAGGGTAGTGCGGCACGGCCCGCGCCAATCTCGTTCTGGAAGTGTTCGGTGGCGTCTTCGCTGTCCAACCGGCGCGATAAAGGGTTCACCGCAAAACCCCAGCGGCGCAGTTCTTCGAGAAAATCGTGATGCGTCTCCGCCGGCGCTTCACTCGCGGCACCTACGGCATAAGCCAGCAATTTCAGCGGCCGCGTCGCGGTGATACGCGCATCAAGCTGGCGCACGGAACCGGCGGCGGCATTGCGCGGATTGGCTGGGATCACCACCGCGTCGCCCAGTTTTTCACCTGCGGCGCGGCGCGCTTCGCGGGCTTCGGCGGCGGCTTCCTGAGCAGCGCGGAAGCTAAGGAAATCCGCCTTTTCCATGAAAACCTCGCCACGGATTTCGATGCTGGCGGGAAAGGGTGGTTTCAGCTGCCGAGGCAAGGACGGGATCGTGAGCAGATTGGCGGTGACATCTTCACCTTCCGCGCCATCACCGCGCGTCGCACCTTTGATAAAAACGCCGTTTTCATAAAGCAGGTTGATGGAAAGCCCATCAATCTTGGGTTCGCCCACAAAGGCCAGCGCTTCGCTCTCGGATAGTCCCAGAAAGCGGCGGATGCGCTTGCAGAAATCGCTGAATTCCTCGGGCGAAAACACGTTATCCAGGCTGAGCATCGGCTCGCCATGGCGGGATTTGGCGAAGCCTTCCGCAACAGGGGCGCCGACGCGGCGTGATGGGCTGTCGCTCCGGATCAGCTGGGGGAAGCGTGCTTCGATGGCGCGGTTGCGTGCTACCAGCGCGTCATATTCGGCATCGGTGATCTCTGGCTGGTCCTTGGCGTGATAGAGCCGGTCATGCCGCGCGATGTCACGCGCCAGCGCTGCCAATTCAATCGCCGCATCAAGTTCGGTCAGGGAATCAATGGGGATCGGCTTCACGCCTTATCCCCCAAGAGGCTCCGCGCTGCCGCACGCGCGGCTTCGGTGACTTTTTCGCCCGCCAGCATGCGCGCCAATTCCTCATGCCGTTCAGCTTGATCGAGGATTTCAACGCGCGTTTCTGCGCGCTGGCCCTTCACCTGCTTAGCCACGCGGAAATGGCGCGTGCCGCGTGCCGCAACTTGCGGGCTATGCGTTACCACCAGCACTTGCACGCGGTCCGCAACACGCGCCAAGCGCTCACCCACTGCGGCGGCGGTGGCACCACCAATGCCGCTATCCACCTCGTCAAAAATCAGCGTCGGCACGGGCGACCCGCGCGCGAGTACCACTTTCAGCGCCAGCATCAACCGCGACAATTCGCCGCCCGAGGCAATTTTCGCGAGCGGTCCCGGCGTTTGTCCCGGGTTGGTCGCAACGAGGAAAGTGACGCGATCCTGCCCATCCGCACCCCAGGCGGACTCATCGCGCGCGGTGATGTCTATCACCAACCGTGCGCGATCCAGCTTCAGCGGCGGGAGTTCTTCCGCCAAGGCTTTTTCAAGCGCACTACCGGATTTCCGGCGCGCGGCGGAAAGCTTGCTGGCGGCGGCGATATAGCTGCTGCGTGCCTTGGCTTCGGCGGCTTGAAGTGCGGCGACCTCCCCCGCGCCGGCATCCAGCGCTTCAAGACGGCTGCGCAAGCTGGATAGCAAGGTGGCCAGTTCTGAGACCGGCACGCTGTGTTTGCGCGCCGCGGCACGTAGCGCAAACAGCCGTTCTTCCACCTGTTCCAACCGGCGCGGATCGGGCCCGGTCTCATTCATCAGCCGCGTCAGCAGCGTTTCCGCCTCGCTCAGCGCATCCTGCGCGGCGGCAAGGGCTTGGATGGCGGGTTGCGCTTCCTCATTCGGTGGTGGCAGGCGTTCCAACGCGCGCGCAGCTTCGCGCAGCGCGCGGGCGGGGGAGGCCGCGCGGCGGTCGCGCGGCGTCAGTTCCCCAAGTGCGGCGGCAATCGCCTCCGCCCGGCGTTCGCCCTGTTGCAGTTTTTGCCGCTCGGCGGCCAGTGCATCTTCCTCGCCTTCTTCCGGGGCCAGGTCGGTCAATTCGCCCACGGCGTGGCGCAGCCATTCCTCTTCGCGCTGCGCGCTGGCGATGGCTTCGCGCGCGGCTGCCAGGCGGCGTGTGGCATCACGCCAAGCCGCCCAGGCGTTGGCGGTGGTGCTGCGTTCGCCGTCCAGCGCACCGAAAGCATCCAGCAGCCCGGCATGGGTGGCGGGATCGGCAAGCCCTACCTGTTCATGCTGGCCCTGCACTTCTACCAGCATCGCGCCCAGGCGCTTCAGCAGCGCTACACTGACCGGCTGGTCATTGATGAAGGCGCGGGATTTGCCATCGGCTTGCAGCACGCGGCGCAGCACCAATTCATCCTCGGCACTGATGCCCTGGTCGCGCAAAATCTCAAAACACGGGTGATCGGGGCTTGGCAGAAAGGCAGCGGCAACACTGGCTTGCGCTTGCCCCGCGCGCACCAGCCCGGCTTCGGCGCGGTGGCCAAGGGCAAGGCCCAGGCTATCCAGCAAAATGGATTTGCCCGCGCCGGTTTCGCCCGTCAGCACCGCAAGCCCGGTATCAAAGCTCAGGTCAAGCTTTTCGATCAGTACCACATCGCGAATGGCCAGAGAGGCGAGCATCGGCGCGCCGCCCCGCCCTCAGAAAATTCGGTTCAGCATCCGGCTGACAAAGCCGGGACGCTCACCACGGGCTTCGGCACCGGCGGCAACCAGCAGCGCATAGCTATCGGCGTACCAATCGCTGCCGGGGTAATTATAGCCAAGCACGGCAGCGTTGCGGCGCGCTTCTTCCGTCAGGCCAAGGTTCAGGTAGATTTCCACCAGCCTGTGCAGCGCTTCGGGCACGTGGTTCGTGGTCTGGAAATCCTCTACCACGCGGCGATAGCGGCCAATGGCGGCCTGATGCAGGCCCTGGCGCTGATAGAAGCGGCCCACAGTCATTTCCTTGCCGGCCAGATGGTCGCGGCCCAGGTCAATCTTCAGCCGCGCATCGCGCGCATAGGCGCTATCGGGGAAGCGGTTAATGACTTCCTGCAGCGCCGCGATGGCAATGGTGGTCTGGCGTTGGTCGCGCTGCGCATCGGTGATCTGTTCGTATTGCGATAGCGCGCGCAAGTAATAGGCATAGGCAATGTCCCGATGCGCGGGGTGAAGCTGAATGAAGCGATCCAAAGCGCCAATTGCTTCCGTGTAGCGATTGCGCAGATATTCCGTATAGGCCGCCATCAGCTTGGCGCTGGTGGACCAGGTGGAATAGGGGTGCTCACGCTCAATTGAATCGAAATACTCAACCGCCCGGGCATAGTTGCGCGCGCGCAGGTTCTGCATGCCAAGTGCATAGAGCTGCTGCGGTTCCTCATCCGCCGCATTGGCGGTGACGCGGCGCGTCAATGACGGGTCGGCGCCGGTGGTGTTCGTTGGGCCCGAACTGCCACAAGCTGCAAGGGTCAGAAGCAGAGCTATCGTCAGGAAGCGGCGCATTGGTCCCGGTTCAACAGAAAGACGCCGCTGATATAGGCCAGATTGGCCGCGGGTGAAATCGCCCCGCGGCGAATGACCGAAATCAGACGAGGGCCGGGGCCTTTTGCTTGGCCAGGGCCGCGCCTTGCCCGCGCATTGCCGCACCGCCCACCCAGCGCCAGGCGGTCGGGTCAGCGAAAAGGGCGCGCAAAAGCTGGTTGTTCAGCCCATGGCCGGACCGGCTGCCAATGAAACGGGCGCGCAGCGGCGCGCCGGCCAAGGCAAGGTCCCCCACCACATCCAGCATCTTGTGGCGGATGAATTCATCCGCATGGCGCAGCCCGCCGGGGTTCAGAATGGTCATGCCATCCACCACCACGGCATTGTCCAGGCTGCCGCCAAGGGCCAAGCCAGCTTCGTGCAGGCGGGCCACATCTTCCGAAAGGCCGAAAGTGCGGGAATTGGCCAGGGCGGCGCGGAAGGCTTCCGGCGAGAGGCGGAAATTCAAGGACTGATGGCCGATGGCGGTATTCGGGTAGTCAATTTCAAGCGCCGCATCAAAGGCCAATTCGGCATTGGGGTGCAATTCGGCGAAGGCACCGCGGCCATCTTCCACGCGAACCGGGCGCAGCACTTCGATGATCTGGCGCGGCGCGGCGCTGGTGGCGATGCCGGCGCAATCAAGCAGGAACAGGAAGGGCGCGGCAGAGCCATCCAGGATGGGAATTTCCGGCCCGTCCACTTCAACAATGGCATCATCAATGCCAGCGCCGGCAAGGGCGGCCATGATGTGTTCAATGGTGCCGATGCGTGCCTGCGGCGCGGCGGGTGCGGCGATGGTGGTGCAAAGCCGCGTATCGGTCACGAAATCGAAACGGGCCGGGATATCCACGCCAAGATCGGTGCGGCGAAACTGGATGCCGGCGCCAGCCGCGGCGGGATGCAGCGTCAGGGAAATGCGGCGGCCGGAATGCAGGCCAATACCCACGCAGCCGATCGGGGCGCTGAGTGTCCTGCGCCGCGCATGTTCCGTGGGGAGAAAGCCGTCCATCGAACCCTACATTTCTGGGGCGAAAGCAGCGCGGGGAGCGCAACCCTCATCAGCCCAAAGTTACTTTCCCATGAAGATCTGACAAAAGCGATTCAAGCCTTGTTTCTGCATGTTTCATTCCAAATATTTGATTTTGTTGAAATGATGCATAGCAAAAAGAGGCGAAATCAAGGCGGCTTTGCCCCGATCATTCCCGCCTTAGCACCTGATCCACCAGCCGATCTGCCCAGGGATTGCTGGAAAAACTCTCCCTGAGCGCGGCTTCGGAATAGGTGTCGCGCAGCCAATCCAGGAAGGGAATTGTGGGATTTTCGCCCTTAAAGGCAGCGAAGCTTTTGAAGAAGGCATCCAGAATGCCGGTGCGTGCCGCAGCGACATGGCCGTGGCGGAGAGAGAGTTGCGCCAGGGCTTCATTCACTGGCCGGCCTTGCAGCAATAACCAGATCCCGGCGGCGAGCCCGGTGCGATCAGCCCCGGATTTGCAATGGATCAGCGCCGGTTCTTCCATATCCTGGAAAATCCGAGCCAAGCGCAGGATGCGGTCCTTATGCGGGGCGCCGCGGCTTTCGAAGGGTGCGTCTATATGCGCCAAGCCAAGCCGCGCCGCTTCGGCCCGGCTGAGCGCATCGGCGCCGCAATCGGTGCGATGGCCACGCAAATTGATAATGGTGCGAATGCCATGATGCCGCGCTGCCTGGCGCATTTGCCAGGGCAGCGGGTGGTTGGATCGGTAAAGCCGCCCAGGCGCCACAACGCCCCAATTGCGCCACCCCAGGCGCAGAATGGCATGGTCAATGAAAAGCGCATTGCCCCAGGCGGTGGCAGGTGTCACGCGTCGCTATTCCAGCCGGGCGCCGGAAACCCGTACCGCTTCCTGCCACATGGGGCGTTCACGCTGGGCGCGGGCGATCATGTCTTCCGGGGTGGACCATACAGCCTCGGCCCCCACACGCAGGAAGCGGTCCTTAACCGCGGGATCGGCGACAATGCGGCGCAGCGCGCCATTCACGCGTTCAATGGCGATGCGTGGTGTGCCGGCAGGGAAGACAAAACCCTGCCAGGAGGAAACGACGAAATCCGGCAAACCGGCCTCCGCCATGGTGGGCACATCCGGCATGGTGGGCCAACGCGCGGCAGAGGTGACCGCCAGCGCCCGCATCCGCCCTTCCTGAATGACCGGCACATAGGAAGCAAGGTTGTCCAGCGCGGAATCAAGATCACCTGAGAGCATGGCGGGAATGATTTGCGCCGCGCCGCGGAAGGGGACGTGGGTGCCTTCCACCTGAACGCGCCCGGCGAAAAGCGCGCCGGTCAAGTGCCCTGTGGTGCCCACGCCAGGCGAGCCATAGGTGAAGCCGCCGCGCTTGGCGCGAACCCAGGCCTTGAAATCCGCAAGGCTACGCGAAGGGTTATGTTGGGAAGACACCACGACAACATTGGGCAAATCCCAAGCGATCCCAACCGGCATCAGATCCCGCGCCGGGTCATAGGGCAGGCGGGCATAAAGGAAGTTGTTGATCACCAAATGCCCGACCGAAGCAATGCCCATGGTATAGCCATCTGGCGTGGCCTTGGCGGTGGCATCAATGCCGATATTCCCGCCCGCACCGGGGCGGTTTTCGATAATGAAATTCTGCCCCAGGATCGGCTGCATCAATTCGGCGTAGATGCGCACCAGCACATCGGTGGACCCGCCCGGCGGCCAGGGCACAATGATGCGCACCGGGCGCACCGGCCATTCCCCCTGGGCGCGGGCGATGGAAGGTGTGGCCAGCAGGGCGGCGGCCAGCAAGGGGCGGCGATTGATCATGGGTTTCTCTCCGGCGCGTTTGATGGGGGCATATAGAGAGCCTGCCAGCGCCTTGCCAAGCGCGGCGCCTTCCCGGTTTCGGGTTGGACAGGTGCCGCGAATGCGTCAATAATCCTGTCCAAACGGGGATGCGGGCAATGCCGACACGGGGCAGCAGCAACATTGCGGAGGAAATGGCCGAGGCGCGTGCCCTGCCAGCCGGGCGCAATTTGCTCTTCCTGCGGGAAGAAGAGCTCCGCCTCGCGCAGGATTTGCTGTTTTTTGGCTATCGCGATTTTACCGCCGGGGCGGATGAGATCCTCGCCACGTTGGATATGGGGCGCGCGCATCATCGCGTGCTGCATTTCGTCGGGCGGCGGCCTGGGATCACGGTGGGCGAATTGCTGGGGATTCTCGGCATCACCAAGCAAAGCCTGGGACGCGTGCTGCAACCGCTGATGAGCGATGGCTATGTGGTGCAAGCGCCGGGTGAGAGCGACCGGCGGCAAAGGCGCCTGACGCTGACGGAAAAGGGTTTGGCCTTGGAACGCCGCCTGTTTGAACGCCAGCGAGAAACCGTGATGCGCGCCTATCGTGAAGCGGGCCCTGCGGCGGTGGAAGGCTTTCGGCGCGTCATGCGCGGGCTGATGGGCGAAGAAGCGCAAGCAAGCCTGATCCGCCTGGAAGGGCCGGGATCTGAGGGCAGCAGGCGATGAGCGGACAGGAAGATGCCGCGCATATTCTGGTGGTGGATGATGATGCGCGCCTGCGCGCGCTGCTGCAGCGCTTTCTGACCGAACAGGGCTTTCGCGTCAGCACCGCGGAGAACGCCGCGGCTGCGCGGGCGGCCTTGGCAGATATGGCGTTTGATCTGCTTGTGTTGGATGTGATGATGCCAGGCGAGACCGGGCTGGAATTGACAGCCGCGCTGCGTGCCGAAGGGCAGGAAGTGCCGATCCTGATGCTGACCGCGCGCGGCGCGCCGGATGATCGCATCGCGGGTTTGGAACAGGGCGTGGATGACTATCTGGCGAAGCCCTTTGATCCGCGCGAATTGGCTTTGCGCATTCGCACCATCCTCCGCCGCGCGGCGCCAGCGCCTGCCGCACCGCAAAGCCTGGCGCCGATGCAGATCGGCAATCGTTGGTTTGACATTGAACGCGCCGAGCTGCGCGGGCCGGAGGGCATTATTCGCCTGACCGGTGGCGAGGCTTCCTTGCTGCAAGCACTCGCGCGCCGTGCGGGAGAAATTCTGAGCCGTGAGGATATTGGCGAAGCGCTTGGCACGCCTGATGCGGGCGAACGTGCCATTGACGTGCAGGTGACCAGGCTGCGCCGCAAGGTGGAACCTGACCCGCGCGAGCCGCGCTTCATTCAGACCATTCGCCATCGCGGCTATGTCTTGAGGCCGGGGCCGTGACTCCGCTGGACCGGGGCTTGCGCCGGCTGGTGCCGCGCGGGCTTTTGGGCCGGTCACTGCTGATCATTCTGGTGCCGCTGGTGATCCTGCAAGCGATTGCCTTGCAGCTTTTCTATGGCAGCCATTTGGATGTGATTTCGCGTCGTCTGGCAGCAGGTGTGGCCGGTGATGTTGCCATGGTGGTCGGCCTGCTGGAACGCGAAACGGACGAGGAAGATCGCAGTTGGATTTTTCGTGAGGCTTCCTGGCGGCTCAATCTTTCTTTGGCTTATGAGGCAAAGGCAAGCCTGGCCACGGTAGGTGCCCGTCCTGCCGTCATGCCCTTGCTGCCGCTTGAGGAGGATTTGGCCGCCGCGATGCAGGAACGTGTACGCCTGCCCTTTGATGCCGATTGGCAAAGCGATCCGCGCAGCGTGATCATTCGTGTGCAAATGCCTGATGGTGTTTTGCATGTGGAAGTGGCGCGCAAGCGGCTTTTCAGCGGGACGATCTATCTTTTCGTCATCTGGTTGGTCGGGTCTTCGCTGCTGCTGTTTCTGGTGGCGGCGATTTTCATGCGCAATCAGGTGCGCGCGCTGCGCAAGATTTCGGCTGCTGCTGAGGCTTTTGGCATGGGGCGCACGGTGGGGCCGATGAAGCCTGAAGGTGCCGCTGAAGTGCGACAAGCCGCGACGGCCTTCAACCGCATGGAAGAACGCATCAGGCGCTTTGTGGATAGCCGGACCGAAATGCTGGCGGGCATCAGCCATGATTTGCGCACGCCGCTGACGCGGCTGCGGCTGGGGCTTGCCATGCTGCCGGAAGCCGCGCGCGAAGATGCGGCTGCCATGACGGAAGATGTCGAAGAAATGGATCGGCTGATTGGCGTCTATCTTGCTTTTGCCCGCGGTGAAGGGCTGGAACAGTCGGAGGAAACCGACCTTGCTGCCTTGCTTCGCGGTGTTGTCGCGCAACAGGCGCGCGGTGGTGCGGCAATACCTTTTGCAGGGCCGGAGACGCTTCTGATGGAACTCCGCGCCGGCGCCATGCGGCGCTGCTTTGGCAATCTGCTGCATAATGCCCGCAAACATGCCGCGCGCGTGACGGTGACGCTCACTAAACAGCCGCGCGGCCAGAATGGGATTTGGGCGGAGATTTCGATTGATGATGACGGGCCGGGCATTCCAGCGGCGTCGCGTGAGGATGCCTTCAAGCCCTTCACCAGCCTGTCTGACGGTGGCACCGGGCTTGGGCTTGCGATTGCGCGCGATATTGCGCGCGCGCATGGCGGCGATGTTTTCCTGGAAGACAGCCCTTTGGGTGGCTTGCGGGCGCGCATTCGTGTGCCGGGCTAGTGGTGCGATTCATGCTGACCTATCCCCTGCCCAAAAAGCCCCCGCGCACCACGAGCCGTATATTTGGTGGGCCGATTCACGCCGCTGTCTGGAACCGGCAGCGGCGATCGGGCCACTAGGGCTGGACCAAAACGCTTTCTTTGGGGATGGTTGCGGGAGCAATTTTGAAGGAAACGCGCCATGCATTTCACCAGCGGCGAATGGCGGATTGATGTGCTGATCCAGGGTTATCCCGGCAAATCCACCCAGCATGGTGGCCTGGGCTGGAGCACGGTTGCCCTGCTGCGCGGCCATGGGCGCATCGTGGTGCTGGATGGCGGCGGCTATGGCATGCGCAAGCCGCTGGTCGAAGCCCTCGCCAAACAGGGCGTGAAGCTATCCGATGTGACCGATCTGCTGGTCAGCCATTTGCACCATGATCATGTGGTGAATTGGCCCATGTTCCGCGATGCGCGGATTCATGTGGGCCGCAAGGAACTGGCCTGGGCGCTGGGCGTTGGCTGGGGGGAAACCGCCGTGCCGGAACATGCGGTGGAAGCGCTCAGCCGTTGGCCTACCATGCAATTGATGGATGACGGGCAGGAAGTGCTGCCGGGTATCACGGCGCATCTTTCGCCCGGCCATACGCCCGGGCATTTGCTGTTCCTGATTGCGGGCGCGCCGCAAGCCGTTGTGTTGTTGCAGGATGCGGTGAAAAACCGCGTGGAACTCACCACACGCACGACAGACATGACTTATGACCCAGCAATCAGCCGCGCGACGATTGAAATGGTGTGGGAGATTTGTCGCACCCACCCCGGTTGTGTGCTGATCCCCGGCCATGATGTGCCGGTGATGGTGGAAAATGGCGTACCGCGCGCACTTTCCAGGCATAGCGCTGGCATACGTTCCTGGTTCGGCAAGGATTTGCAGGATACGACGATGTTTTCTCTCGCGCCACCTGCACCTTGAATATTGCACCACCTGAAAGGACAAGATGATGGATCAACAGGAAGCCCATGATGCGCTGCGCGCCGAAGGCCGTGCGGTGATGTGGGAAGTGCTCGGCAAGGCGTATATGGAAAAGCGCGATGCCGGCACCAATCCCTTCAATGCCGCCGTGCGCCGCCTGTCGGAGGAATTCGCCTATGCCACGCTATGGCAAAGGCCGGGGCTTGATCGGCGCGAACGCAGCCTGATCACGCTTGCCATGATCTGCGCGCTTAATCGCCCGCATGAGCTGCGCATTCATCTGGTGGCGGCGTTGAATAATGGCTGCACGGCTGAGGAGATTTCGGAGATTTTCACGCATTCTGTGGCCTATTGCGGCTTTCCCGCCGCGATTGATGCGCTGCGCGTGGCCGAGGAAGTGCTGAAGGAACAGGGCAAGCTGTAGCGGCGCTGCATATGGGACTACTGCCGCCTGATGCTTCCGGGAAAAATACGGGCAAGCCGACGATAAGGCTTGCCCCGCGGCGCGGCTCCCCATAGGTTGCGCGCGTTCGGGGCGTGGCGCAGCCTGGCTAGCGCGCCTGTTTTGGGTACAGGAGGTCGGAGGTTCGAATCCTCTCGCCCCGACCAGGGTTTTGAAAACTCCCGATAACGCTGATTGTCGGCAGTTTAACATAATCCCTGAACTCGCGCGGCTGTGCCGCGCGAGGGTTTGTATTGGCAGCCTTTGGCTGCCGCCCTCCGGGGGATTTTTGCCCGCAAGCCGATTTTTGATTGTCGAGGGACCGCAAAATCGCGGAACTCGCGCGGCAGTGCCGCGCGAGGGTTCAACTTCGCGGCCTTCGGCCGCGTCCCTCCGGGGGATTTTTGCCCGCTTGGCGGGCAAAAATGGGCCCGGCAGGACTCGAACCTGCAACCAAACCGTTATGAGCGGTCCGCTCTGACCATTGAGCTACAGGCCCACCAAATACCCTGATAGCCCCCAGACCGCCCAGAAATCAAACCCGTTTGGCTTCCCCGGCCAGCCGTGCCAGCACGCGCAGTAAATCCCGCGCCCGCTTCACCCTTTCCGCCAGGTCCATGTCGCGGATCAGCGCCAGCTTGGCATCGGGGCGGAGCTTCACCGCCCCCTTCTGCCCCTGAATCCAGGTAATCAAGCCGCCCGGATTGGCGAAATTCTGCCCCCGGAAGCTCAACACCAGCCCCTTTGGCCCCGCATCCAGCTTTTCCACCCCGGCCTGCCGACAGAGCCGCTTGATCGCGACCACTTGCAGCAGGTTTTCAACCTCAGCCGGCAGGGGGCCGAAGCGGTCGGCCAATTCCGCCGCCATGGCGTCATTCTCGCCATCCGTCGCAAGGCCACCGATACGCCGATAAAGCCCAAGGCGCACCGGCAGATCGGTCACGTAATTTTCTGGGATAAGCACCGGCAGGCCAAGATTGATCTGCGGCGTCCATTCCCGCTCACTCTCCGCCCCCTCAGCGCCGGCCTTGATATCGGCGACCGCCTCTTCCAGCATTTGCTGATAAAGTTCGATCCCCACTTCGCGGATTTGGCCGGATTGTTCTTCACCCAAAAGGTTACCCGCGCCGCGAATATCCAGATCATGCGATGCGAGCGTGAAACCAGCGCCGAGGTTATCGAGCGTCTGCATCACTTCCAGCCGCTTTTCTGCCGCCGCGGAAAGCCGATGCGCTTCCGGCCAAGTGAGATAAGCATAACCGCGCAGCTTGCCGCGCCCAACGCGACCGCGCAGCTGATAAAGCTGCGCCAGGCCAAACATATCCGCGCGGTGGATGATCAGCGTATTCACCGCCGGCATATCCAGACCGCTTTCAACGATATTGGTGGACAGCAGAATATCATGCTTGCCATCGCCGAATTCGGTCATCACGCGTTCAAGTTCGGTCGGCGTCATGCGGCCATGTGCCTGGATCATGCGCGCTTCCGGCACAATCTCGGCCATCCGTTCGGCAAGCTTCGCCATATCCTCAATTCGCGGCACCACGCAGAAAATCTGCCCGCCACGGAAGCGTTCGCGCTGAATGGCCTCCCGCAACACCACCGCATCCCAGGGCATGATGAAGGTGCGCACCGCCAGCCGATCCACGGGCGGCGTTGCGATCACGCTCATTTCGCGCACGCCCGTTAGCGCCAATTGCAGCGTGCGCGGAATAGGTGTGGCGGTCAGGGTCAGCACATGCACATCAGCTTTCAGCGCCTTCAAAGCTTCCTTGTGCCGCACGCCGAAATGCTGTTCCTCATCCACCACCAGCAGGCCAAGATCGGCAAATTCAGTGCCCTTGGCCAAAAGCGCATGGGTGCCGATGACGATATTGATATCGCCGCGCTTCATCCCTTCCCGCACTTCCGCCGCATCCTTGGCGGTCACGAGGCGTGAGAGTTGCGCGATGCGCAGCGGAAAGCCTTCAAAGCGCTTCTGGAAAACGCGATGATGCTGGCGCGCCAAAAGCGTGGTTGGCACCACCACCGCCACCTGCGCGCCGGACATCGCCACCACAAAGGCAGCACGCAGCGCGATTTCCGTCTTGCCAAAGCCGACATCGCCGCAAATCAGGCGGTCCATCGGCCGGCCGGCGGAAAGGTCTTCCAGCACATCGGCAATGGCGCGGGATTGATCTTCGGTCTCCGCAAAGGGGAAGCGGGCACAGAATTCATCCCACATACCCTCAGGCGGTGTGGCCAAAGTGCCATCCTTCATGCGGCGCATGGCCGCGGTGCGGATCAGCTCCGCCGCCATATCGCGAATGCGCGACTTCGCCTTGGCCTTGCGATTCTGCCAGGAAACCCCACCAAGCTTATCCAGCGCGACGCCAGTGCCTTCAGACCCGAAGCGGGAGAGTATTTCGATATTCTCAACAGGGACAAAAAGCCTGTCCCCACCATCATAAATCAGCTTCAGGCAATCATGCGGCGCGCCGGAAACTTCAATCGTGACCAGGCCTTCATACCGGCCGATGCCGTGATCCTGATGTACCACCAAATCACCCTCGGCGATTTCGGTCGCGTCCGCAATGAATTGATCAGCGCGGCGGCGGCGGCGCGGCGGGCGGGCGATACGTTCACCAAGCAGATCCTGCTCGGCGGTGACGGCGATACCTTCCGCGATAAAGCCGCGTTCAATCCCCATCACCACCAAGGCAACGACATCAGGCGGCAAAGCGCGCGCGGCTTTCCAATCCTCAGCCGCCTCCGCACGCACACCATTTTCGCGCAGCAGATTGCCAAGCCTTTCGCGGGACCCGCGTGACCAGGCCGCCAGCACGGGCCGGCGCTTGGCCTTGGCTTCGCCCT
>JADCES010000174.1 GCA_020250005.1 Roseomonas sp. | reverse complement strand
GAGTGCCAGCGGGTCGCGCGGAAAGAACCAATCCGCCGTCAGCGCCATGATGATAATCGCAATCAGCAGCAATAGCCCAGTGCCGGCTGCCGGGTTGCGCAAATAGGCCAGCGCAAAACGCTTGAGCGCGGCCATCAGGGCGCGCCCCCGGTGCCGATGCGCGGATCAAGCCGCGCATAAAGCAAATCCACCAGGAAATTCACGACAATGACCAAAAGTGCGGAGATGAACACGATACCCAGCAGCGTATTCAAATCCCGCTGCACCACCGCTTCATAGGCAAGCCGCCCAAGGCCCGGCAGGGAAAAGACGCTTTCCACGACAACAGAACCACCCAGCATGGTGCCGGCTTGCAGGCCGATCAGCGTCACCATGGGCAGCATGGCATTGCGCAGCACATGGCGCAGCATCACGCGGGTTTCATCCAAGCCCTTGGCGCGCGCCGTGCGCACGAAATCGAGTGTCAGTACTTCCAGCATCGAAGCGCGCATGATGCGGAGATAGATCGCCAGAAAGATCAGCCCAAGTGTGAGCGTCGGCAGCACCAGATGCGCGGCAATGTCACGCAGCCGCGCAAAGCCCGTAAGGCCCGATGCGATATCCTCAAACCCGCCGGCGGGCAGCCATTGCAGATGGACGGAAAAGAACACAATCGCCATCAGCCCGAACCAGAAGGAAGGGGTGGCGTAGAAAATCAGCCCAAGCGTGGAAATCACCGTATCAGGCCAGCCATTGACGCGCTTCGCGGCTATCACGCCCAACACCAGGCCCACGAAAAAGGCGAAGGAAAGGGCAGCGGTCATCAGCGCAAGGGTCGCGGGCAAGCGTTCAAAAATCACGGTCGCGACGGGCTTGCCGTAAATCGCGGAAAAGCCAAGATCGAAGCGGATCAGCCGCCACAAATAATTGCCAAGCTGTGCCGGGATGGAAAGATCAAGCCCGTAGAAGCGGCGCAGTTCTTCCGCCAGCGCCGCGTCTCCACCACCACCCATCTGCGCAATCAGCGCATCCACCGTATCGCCCGGCGCCAATTGCAGCAGCAGAAACATGCCGGCCAGAATGATCAGCAGCGTCGGCAAGGACGCTGCCAATCTCCGGGCAGCGAGGCTCAATACCCGCATCAGAAATCAGGCGCGCGTCAGGAAGCGAGCCAGAGATCGTGCCAGGATGAAGACGCCCAGCGCGGCGTATTGGAATGATTGCGCAGGCGCCGATTGATGACCGAGACGAAAATCTGTTCGATCGGCATCCAAAGCGGCAATTCCGTATTCGCCCGGCGAACGAAATCGGCATAAAGCGCCTTGCGCCGCGCGGGGTCCAATTCGGTCGCGGCGGCGTCAATCACGCGGTCCGTTTCCTCATCCGTCCAGCCCCATTGATTGGTCCAGGGTGCGCCGCGCGGCTGGCCGGAACGATACCAGACGGTGGTGGAAACGGCAGGATCGTTGCGGTACTGGTGCCAGCCGGTCGCCAGATCGAAATTCCAGTCATTATAGACGGTGCGGAGGAACCCCGCCGCATCGAGGCGCACGATTTCAACGCGGATGCCAACCTCATTCAATGATTGCTGAATGAAGGTTGACCAAAGCGCGATATCCTCACCCCAAGGTGCCGGCGTCAGGCGCAGGTTGAAGCGCACGCCGCCCGCACCGCGACGATGCCCGGCTTCATCCAGCAGGCGGTTCGCCTGGGCGCGGTTGAAGGGGTATTGCGGCATATTGGGCGGGTAGAAATCGGGCGAGGTCGTCGGGATTGGCCCTGTGCCAACCTTGGCGAAGGGGCCAAGGAAGTTTTCGATGAAGAAGGGAATATCCAGCGCATGCGCAATGGCGCGGCGCACGCGGATATCGGCCAGGATCGGGTTGCGGAAATTGAATTCCAGCGTATTCGTCCGCGCATTGCCTTCATTGCCGCGCGTGGTGACTTCAAAGCGCGGGTCGCGGCCAAGGCGCGTAAAATCAGCGATGGAAAGTGCCGAGAAGGGGCTGAACAGCAATTGCCCGGATTCCATCTGTGCTGCCGCCGCCGAACGATCCGACACCACGCGCCAGACCACGCGATCCAGATAGGGCATATTGTTGCGCCAGTAATTCGGATTGCGATCGGCGATGATGAATTGCCCGCGTTCATACTGGACAAACCGGAAGGGACCGGTGCCGACCGGCGCCGTATTGGCCGGGTTTTGGCGAATATCCGTGCCTTCATAAATATGCTTGGCGGAGACAAAACCAAGATCAGGGATGGCGCGCAGCAGCAGGTTCAGCGGCATGGGCCGGCTGTAGCGGAAGATCGCGGTATGCGCGTCTGGCGTGTCCACCGCATCCAGGAACAATTGCAGTGTTGTTCCGTAATTCAGGATCTTCTTCCACATCTCCATGGCGGTGAATTGCACATCCGCCGAGGTGAAGGGCCGCCCATCATGCCAGGTGACACCACGGCGCAGGCGGAAGGTGATGGTCTTGCCATCCGGCGTCGCTTCCCAGGATTCTGCAAGGCAGGGAGTTGGATTGCCGGCGGCATCCAAATCCACCAGCGGTTCCTGGATCTTGCCACCCACGATGTAGACGCCGGTAGAAGCCTGAAGGCTTGGGTTCAGGATGCGCTGTTCGGTCGGGAAATGCACCGTCATGATGCCCCCTCGGCGCGGCTGTTCCTGCGCGAAGGCGGCTTCCGGTGCGACAACATTGGCGGCCAAGGCGGCGGAGGTCAGCAGCAAGGCCCGGCGGTTCATTTCCATTGCGATCATCCTTTCTTCCAGTGTTCGGAAACAGGATTGCGGGTTGCGGGCGGGCGCGTCAATCGCTGGTGGAATGATGGGGTTTTCTACCTCCCGATCCAGGCGTTTGGAGAATGGGCCGATAGGCCCGGACACGGTTTCGGAGAGAATCATTTGGGGGCTTGGGCGAGCTTGCAATTTGATGGCAAGATAAGCATAGTGATAGCATCGCAATCAAGGCTTCAGGATTGCCATCATGGCCGCCGTCACCATCCGCAACCTGTCCGACGAAGCGCATCGTGCGCTGAAGCGCCGCGCCGCCCAGCATAAGCGCAGCACGGAAGCGGAAATGCGCGCCATTCTGGAAGAAGCTGTCCGCCCGCAAGGCCGCTTGCATCTTGGCACGGCGCTTTCGGAGATGAGCCGCAAAATCGGCGTGACCAATGCCGATATCGAAGCGCTAGAAAAGCCCCGCAGCGCCCGCGCGGCCGAGCCTCTCAGCTTCGAATGATTCTGCTTGATACGAACGTCATTTCTGAAGCGATGAAGCCAGCGCCAGAGCGCGCCGTGCGTGACTGGCTGGATGCGCAAGCGGCTGAGACGCTGTTTCTATCCAGCGTTACCATCGCCGAACTTTCCTTTGGCATTGCCGCGCTGCCCAAGGGAAGGCGGAAGGACAACCTCTCCGCCGCGCTGGACGGGCTGCTTGAGCTTTTTGCCGCGCGTATCCTGCCCTTCGATACGGCGGCGGCGCAACGCTATGGGGAGCTTGCCGCCAAGGCGCGCATCGCTGGGCGGGGCTTTCCGACACCTGATGGCTATATCGCCGCCATCGCCGCCACGCTGGGATTTGTGGTGGCAACGCGCGACGCAAGCCCCTTTGCCGTCGCTGGGCTCAAGGTCATCAATCCATGGAATGCGCAGCGCTAAAGCGCCGGGCGCGCCTTTACCGTCCCAGCAAGGCCCCCGCAGATGAATTCATCCCCATCGCTTGCCGCGCGAAGAAATTCTTGAGCCGCGGCATGCGGTCCACCGCGCCAATGCCAAGCCGGCGCGCGATGCGGATAGGGGCGATGTCATTGGCGAAAAGCCGTTCCAGCACATGGGTCGCCCCCAGCATCAGCAGGCTATCTGGCCGGCGCTTCGCCTGATAGCGCGCGAGCAAGGCACCATCGCCGGGATCGGCGCCACGCGCCACAGCCTCAATCACCAGCGCCGCCAGCGCATCCACATCGCGAAAGCCAAGATTGAGCCCCTGGCCGGCAATCGGGTGAATGCCATGCGCGGCATCGCCCACCAGTGCCATGCGCGTATCCACATAGCGCGCAGCATGCATGGCCGAAAGCGGATAGGACCAGCGCCGGCCAATCGGCTTCACGGAGCCCAAATGCCCGCCCAGCCGTCGCGCAATCTCCCGCCCATAGGCGGCATCATCCATGGCGAGGCAGCGTTCCGCAATCGCGGTCTTGTCAGTCCAGACAATGGCGCTGACATGGGGGTGGTCTGGCAGCGGCGGCATGGGCAATTGCGCGAAGGGGCCATGGGGCAGGAATTGCTCCAAGGCCATGTTGCGGTGCGGCTTTTCATGCGCAATTGAACCGACAATGCCCATGCAATGGTAATCCAGCCGGGAAACCCGAATTCCGGCAGCGGCACGCAGCGGGCTATTGCGCCCCTCAGCCCCCACCACCAGCCGGGCGCGGAAACTGGCACCGTTTGAAAGCGTGATGGTCGCACCATCCGCATCCCGCGTGACCTCGGCTTTTGCAGGGGCATGCACGGTCAGATTGGCCAATTGCGGCAAATGGGCATTGAGCGCGATGCGAAGGGACCGTGCCTCCACCATCCAGCCGAAGGGATCATCGCCAATCGCGGCATGATCGAAATGGAGCGACAGCGGGGAAGGGGCCTCACCCGGCCTGCCATCAGCCACCCGAATGCCAAGGATGGGGCAGGGTTCAACCGGCAGCCTTTCCCAAACGCCGGCCGCTTCCAGTAGCCGCTTGGAGGTCAGCGCAATGGCATAGGCGCGGCCATCAAAGGCCGGCATTTCCATGGGCGGCAGGGGCGCGGCATCAACAACTGCGGTCCTGACGCCCGCGCCGGCGAGACGCGCAGCCAAAGTGGCGCCAACCGGCCCGGCGCCCACCACGCAAACATCAACATCCTGAGAGGTTTTCATGGCCCCAGTCTATCGGGCCGCGCCTGCCGTACCAAGCCATAAAGCGGCATAGATTTATTGCACAAAATTTGCGCAATTGAAGCGCGAATGGGCATGTGGGTCCCCGTTGGCGCCCAAATACAGCGCATTTTCGCCCCCTCAGGCTGGCACAGGATTTGGAAACCACTCCCTCACGCGGGGGTCGGTTCCCGCCCAGAGAGAGGAACGGAAAGCGCGATGAAACTCGTTATGGCTGTCATCAAGCCCTTCAAGCTGGACGAAGTGCGAGAAGCGCTGACCCCGCTTGGCGTGCAGGGTCTGACGGTGACTGAAGTGAAGGGCTTTGGCCGACAGAAGGGCCAGACCGAAATCTACCGCGGCGCGGAATATCACGTGAGCTTTCTGCCCAAGGTGAAGATCGAAGTGGCGGTGCCGGCGGAAATGGTGGATGCGGTGGTCGAAGCCATCGCCAGCACCGCGCGCACCGGCAAAATTGGCGATGGCAAGATCTTCGTCATGGATGTGGAACGCGCTTTGCGCATCCGCACCGGCGAGACGGATGAATCCGCGCTGTGAGCCCCAATTCCGAAACAATGCAAAAGAAGGGACAACCCATGAGGTTCCTCGCGCGCTGCGGTATGGCCGCGGCTTTCCTTGCCATGGCTGCCGTGCCGGCCTTTGCCGCTGATGAGGCGAAGGTTGATACGGGCGATGCCGCCTGGATGCTGGTGAGCACCGCTTTGGTGCTGATGATGACGGTGCCTGGCGTGGCGCTGTTTTATGCCGGGATGGTGCGCAAGAAGAATGTGCTCGCCACCATGATGCAATCCTTTTCCATCTGTGCACTGGTTTCCGTGCTGTGGATG
>JADCES010000173.1 GCA_020250005.1 Roseomonas sp. | reverse complement strand
GTGATTTCCAATGGCCCCGCGGTGCTGGGGCTTGGCAATCTGGGCGCCCTGGCATCGAAGCCCGTGATGGAAGGCAAGGCCGCCTTGTTTAAGCGCTTTGCCGATGTGGATTCGATTGATCGTTGCGTGGATACGGAAGACCCGGACGCTTTCATCAATGCCGTGCGCTATCTGGGCCCGACTTTTGACGGCATCAATCTGGAAGACATCAAGGCGCCGGAATGCTTCGTGATCGAACAGCGCTTGCGCGAATTGATGGATATTCCGGTATTTCATGATGATCAGCATGGCACTGCCATTGTCGCCGCCGCCGGCTTGATCAATGCCTGCCATTTGACCGGGCGCGATTTGAAGACGACGAAGCTGGTGATCAATGGTGCGGGTGCCGCTTCCATTGCCTGTGCTGAGCTGGTGAAAGCCATGGGCATGCGGCCCGAAAACGTGATCCTATGCGATACCAAGGGCGTGATCTGGCGTGGCCGTCAGGAAGGCATGAATCAGTGGAAATCCGCCCATGCGGTGACCACTTCCGCGCGCACCCTCACGCAAGCTTTGGATGGCGCGGATGTATTTTTTGGCCTGTCGGTGAAGGGCGCGCTGACGCCCGAGATGATCAGGGCAATGGCACCCCGGCCCATCATTTTCGCCATGGCCAATCCCGATCCGGAAATCACCCCGGATGAGGCGCGCGCCGCGCGGCCCGATTGCATCATCGCCACGGGGCGTTCGGATTACCCGAATCAAGTCAATAATGTGCTCGGCTTTCCCTTCATTTTTCGCGGTGCGCTGGATGTGCGCGCTTCCACCATCAATGACGCGATGAAAATCGCGGCCGCTGAATCGCTCGCCATGCTGGCGCGGGAAGATGTGCCGGAGGAGGTTTCGGGCGCCGGTGCCGGCAAGGCACTGCGCTTCGGGCCGGAATACATCATCCCCAATGCCTTTGATCCGCGGCTGATTTCGCGCGTTTCGCCCGCTGTTGCCAAGGCCGCGATGGATAGTGGTGTGGCGCGCAAGCCCTTGCCGGATTTGCAGCGCTATGCGCGGGATTTGGCGAACCGACTGGACGCCACCGTGGGCGCCTTGGAAGCCATTGCGGAAAGCGTGCGGCAGCACCCGAAGCGCGTCGTGTTTGCGGAAGGCGAGGAAGAAAAAGTGATCCGCGCCGCCATTGGCTTCCGCAATGCGGGCTATGGCACGCCCATTCTGGTCGGGCGAGAGGATCGCATCACCGCAGTCGCCAATGCCATTGGCATTCCCTTGCCCGATGGCATTGAAATCCAGAATGCGCGCATATCGGAGTCCACGCGCCGCTATGCGGAATTCCTCTATGGCAAGCGGCAACGCGATGGCTTCCTGCAGCGCGATTGCCAGCGCCTGGTCAATCAGGATCGCAATGTCTTCGCCGCCTGCATGGTCGCAACCGGTGAGGCAGATGCGGTGGTCACGGGCACCACGCGTTCCTATTCGGCAGCGCTTGAGGGCATCAGCATGGCGATAGACCCGGTGCCCGGTCGTGTTGCCTTTGGCGTTTCCATCATCATTTCGCGTCAGGCGGGAACAGTGCTGGTTGCGGATACCGCTATTCATGAAAGACCGGATGCGGCGACACTCGCCGGCATCGCGCGCGGTTCGGCGGCTGCTGCGCGGCGCCTCGGGCTGGAACCGCGCGTGGCATTTCTTTCCTTCTCGACCTTTGGTGACCCGCGCGGCACCATCCCCGGCAGCATTCGTGAAGCGGTGAAGCTGCTGACAGAACGCGGCGCGGATTTTGAGTTTGATGGCGAAATGTCTGCGGATGTCGCGCTTGATCCCGCGCTACGGGCTGCACTTTATCCCTTCTGCCGCCTGACCGGACCTGCCAATGTGCTGATCATGCCGGGCATTCATGCAGCGCATATTCTGACGCGTGCCGTGCCACGCCTCACCAGCAGCACGGTCATCGGGCCGCTGCTGACCGGGCTTTCGCATTCGGCGCAAATCGTGCCCATGCAGGCGGGCGTCAATCAGATTGTGGATGTGGCCTGCCTGGCCGCGCATGCCGCCGTGCCACGCGGATAGGGCTACGCGCGCTTTTTTCTTGACCTTGGCCCGGATTCGGGCAGCCTTCCCCTGAAAGCTGCGGCGCAAAACCCGCATCCTTCAGGGGAGAACGCCAATGTCCGAATCGCGATATTCGCGCCGCGCCATCCTGGCCGGCACCAGCCTTCTGGCCATGCCGGGTATCGCCCGCGCGCAAGCGGGTGATTGGCCGCGCCGGGCGGTGCGCTACATCAACCCCTTTCCCGCTGGCGGTTCCACCGATGTGCTTTCGCGTATTTATTGCGCGCGCATGACGGAAATCACGGGGCAGAGCTTTGTGGTGGAAAACCGCGCCGGTGCGGGCGGTAATGTCGGTGTGGATGCCATCGCGAAATCCGCGCCTGATGGCTATACGATCGGGATGGGGGGCATCGCCTCCCACGCGATTGCGCCAACGCTCTACAGCAGCCTGAATTTCGATCCTGAGAAGGATTTCACCTTCATCACCGGGCTTTGGCAATTGCCCAATCTGCTGGGCGTCAATCTCGATCTGCCGGCGCGCAGCGTGCCGGAATTGATCGCGCTGCTGAAGGCCAATCCGGGCAGGTATTCCTTCGGGTCTGCGGGGTCGGGCACTACGCTCCATCTCTCGGGTGAGATGTTCAAGCAATTGGCGGGCGTGAATATGGAACATGTGCCCTATCGCGGTGCGGCGCCTGGGCTTGTTGATCTGATGGCCGGGCGCATTCACATGATGTTCGACAATATGCCTTCGATGCTTGCGCTTGCGCGGCAGGGCAAGGTGCGGGCCTTGGCGGTGACCAGCGAAAAGCGCAGCCCGATCGAGCCTGACTTGCCCGCCATTGCGGAATTCCTGCCGGGGTTTGACGTGATTTCCTGGACCTGTCTTTGCACGCCCGCGGGCCTGCCCAGGGATATCGCAGATTGGATGTCGCATTTCAGCAAGCAGGCCTTGGAACATCCTGATCTGGTGCGATCCTTCCGTGAGCAAGGTGCAACCGCCTGGTTTACCAGCATGGCGGAAATCAGCGCCTTTCGCGCGGCACAGCAAGCGAAGCTTGCGCCGGTGATCCGCACTTCCGGCGCGCGGGTGGATTGAAGCGCGGCCCTTGCCGGCGGCGCGGCTGATCTGCGACAAGGGGTCAGTATCCCTCTGTCGGAAACGGTATGACCAGCGCGCCGCCTGAAATTGCTTATGCACCCAAGGATGCGGAGCGGCTTGACCATTTCATGGCGCGGGCCGCAGCGGCCTATTACGCCGCGCGTGATCCGTTTCAGGATTTCGCCACTTCGCCCGAAATATCTCAGGCTTTTGGGGAATGCCTCGGGCTTTGGGCAGCGGTGATCTGGCAGGCCATGGGGCGGCCTGATCCGGTATTGCTGGCGGAATGCGGGCCGGGGCGGGGCAGCCTGATGGCGGATGCGCTGCGTGCCATTGCCGAAATGATGCCGGCATTTCGTGCGGCCTTGCAGGTGCATTTGGTGGAAACATCACCGCGTTTGCGTGAAGCGCAGGCGGCGAAGTTGGGTGATGCGGGTGCCACCTGGCATGAGGATGTGGCAGCGCTGCCGGAAGCGCCGATGATCCTTTTGGCAAATGAATTTCTGGATGCGCTACCCATTCGCCAATTCATCCGCCGAAACGCTGTCTGGCGTGAACGCGTTGTGATGGATGGTGCATTTATCGAAGTACCAAGCGATGCCTCCCTGCCGGAAGACGCACCGGATGGTGCGGTGTATGAAGTGAGTGAAGCGGCACTGTATTTTGCGGGCTGGCTTGGTGCGCGCCTG
>JADCES010000172.1 GCA_020250005.1 Roseomonas sp. | reverse complement strand
GAAACGCCGGCAGGCAATGACCGGTTTCTGCTTGCCCATGATTGGCGGATTTTCGCTGTCGCTTCCTTCTTTGCGCTGCCGTCAACGAGCATCGCAGCGGTGGTGCCGGCACGCCGCGCAGCGCGGCTTGATCCCGTGCAGACTATTCGTGGCGCGGCATGACCAGCCCACCCCCCCTGCTGGAAGCGCAGCACATCACACGACGCCTGCCGGAAGGCGTCACGCTGGTGGCGGATGCGTCGGTGAAGGTGGAGCGCGGCGAATTCATCGCCATCACCGGGCCATCCGGGTCAGGCAAATCATCGCTGCTTTATCTGTTGGGATTGCTCGATCGTCCCACCCAAGGCCGCGTGCTGCTGGAAGGCCGCGACACCGTAAGCCTGAGTGCGGCGGAACTTGCCAATCTGCGCCTTGCGCGCCTGGGCTTCGTGTTCCAGTTCCATTTCCTGCTGCCGGAATTCTCCACACTCGATAATGTGCTGATCCCAATCCGCAGGCTTGGCCGCTTGAAGGATGCGGCAGCGCGGGCGCAGGCGATGAAGCTGCTGGAAGCACTTGGTATGGCGGAAGCGGCAGCAAAATTGCCGGAACAGCTTTCGGGCGGCATGCGGCAACGCGCCGCCATCGCGCGCGCATTGGCGAATGACCCTGCCATCATCCTGGCCGATGAACCGACCGGCAATCTGGATACGCGCAATGCCGCGGCGGTGTTTGACATTTTCCAGCGCCTTGCCGCGGAAGAAGGCCGCGCCATTCTGGTGGTGACGCATGATGCGGAACTCGCCAAACGCGCCAATCGGCGGATTCATCTGGTGGATGGCCGGATCGTCAGCGATACCCGCGTCGGTTAACGAAGAACGCCACCACCACCAGCGCCGCTACCAACGCCGCGCCAAAGCTGAAGATGCTGCCGAAGGCCGCGCGAAACGCCTCCATCCCCGCCAACCCGCGCGCCACACCGGCGACCTCAAGCGCGGCGAAAACTGTGCTGAGCAATGAGGCCGCCGTCACAACACCAAGTGTGCGAGACACCTGCGAAAGGCTGCCTGCGACACCACGATCCTCACGCGGCATGCGTTCGAGCAATAGATCGGTCACACTCACCTGAAACAGCCCAAGCCCAATCCCTTGCAGCGCCAACGCGGCCACCAACAGCACAAGCGCGCCACCCGCAGCACCCACGGCGCCAATCAGCCAAAGCCCAAGCGCGGTCATCACCGAACCAATCAATGCCAGCCGCGCCGCGCTGATGCGCGCCAGCAAAAATCCGGCGAAGGGCGATGCCGCCATCGCCGCCAAATGCCCAATTGCCAGGACCAAGCCGCCCCAGCCCGCCGGCAAGGCCGCGCCATGCAGCAACAGATAGGGCAAAAACAGCAGTACGGCGAAACAGGCGAAATTCACCACGGCGGTGGCGATACAGGCAAAAAGGAAATCCGCATCACGGAAATATTTCAGCGCAATCACCGGCCGCGCGATACGCCCCGCATGCCTCCCATACCACCAGCCCAATATCAAGAACCCAAAGGCCAGCGCCAAGGATAGCGGATTACCCGCCACGATATCCGGCGCGCGATTGATGCCCAGCAGCAGGCAACACATCATGCCGGTGATCAGCACCGCACCGGTCAGATCGAAACTCTCGCGCCCTGCCGCGCGTGGGGGCGCACGCAGAAATATGCTCAAGGCCAACGCAAAAGCGGCCAGTGGCGCGCGATACCAATAAACGGCGGACCAGCCGAAATGCTCCACCAGCACGCCACCAATCAGCGGCCCCAGCCCGCCACCCGCCGCAAAGCCAAAGGCGTAAAAGCCCAGAATGCGCGGGCGCAAATCCTCGGTGAAATGGCTTGTCGCAAGTGCAGGCCCACACCCAATCACCAGCGCCGCGCCAATGCCCTGCATCACGCGCGCCGCCAAAAGCCAAACGTAGTTTTCCGCCGTCGCGCAAAGGATGAAGGCCAGAATGCTCCAGGCGAGGCCCAGCCGAAACACGCGCAAATAGCCGAAAATATCGCCAAGCCGGCCAATGCCCAGCATCAGGCTGCCATAGGTCAGCACATAGCAGATCACCACCCATTGAATGCCGGTGCGCCCAAGCTCAAACCGCGCCGTGATCGCCGGAAAGGCGATATTCACCGATGTATCCAAGGGCACAATCAGCGTGCCGATGGCGATAATGACCAGCACCAGAATGCCTGGCGCGCCGATGCGCGAAAGGGTCGCCTCAGCGCGCAAGATACCAGGCTTCAAACGCGCCAAGCCCCGCCATGGCGCCAACCCCAACCAGGATCGCCGCCGCCAGGCTGCGCGCATAATACTGCACCGCCACCACCGCCACTGCCGCCACCCAACCTTTCCAGCCATGTGCCGCGAGCGCCGGCGTGGCATAGGCCATGAAAATCGGGCCGGGCAGGTGCTGCAAGACCACTTCCACATAACGCGGTGGGCGCAGCGCGCGAAACAGCGCATAGCCCCCGGCGCGGCAAAGGTAAGTCGCCAGCGCCATGCCGATAATGGCAAGCAGCACATCGGGGCGGAGCGTCATTCGCGGCGCAGCTCCAACCACGCCCCCAGCGCCGCACCGGCAAAGGCGCCGATCAGCAAGGGCCAAGGCTGCCCGAGCCCCGCCTGCCAGGCCAGCAAGGCCAGCGCGCCCGCCAGCAACCAAGGCCAGAAATCACGCCTGACTCCGCGCCACAACGGCACAAGAATCGCCACAAAGGTCGCGATAGCGGCGAAATACAGCGGATGCCCCGCCGGAAACCGCACCGCCGAGCCCATGATATGCCCAAGACCAACCGAAATATTCCAGAAGCACCACAGCGTCACACCAATGCCAAGCAAGTACCCGGCATCACGTCCGCCGCGCCGTTGCTCGGCGGCGGAAAGCGCGAAGGCATGATCCACCATGAAGGCCAGGCTGCCCCAAAGCTTCACACCGCGCAGCTTATCAAGCCAAGGCGCGAGTGCCGCGCCCATCGGCGCCATACGAATATTCACCACAAGCGCGGCAATGGTGGCCGCCATGATCGGCGCCGGATCGGACCAAAGCTCCAAAGCCAGCAATTGCGAGGACCCCGCGAAGAGCAGCGCGGCCATCAGCACCGTCTCAAGCCAGGACAGCCCCTTCTGATCCGAAATTACCCCCACCACCAACCCAAAGGGAAAAGTGCCAATCACCAAGGGCAGCGCCGTGCGAACGCCACGCGCCACGCCATGCCGGGTGAAGACCACCGGCCCCTTGATCTCAGGCTGGTCGCTCATCCGCGCCGACCTGCGAGCAGCATTTCTTCGGCCTGATCCGGGTCCATCGCCAAGGCGCGGCGCGCGAGGCCCTGAGAAAAGCCGCCGCGCGCCAGCGCCGCCAAAGCCTTCATGCGCGCCGGCGCATCCGGCGCCACACGCGCGAAGGGGCCAATCCGCCGACGCCGGCAAAAGGCGATGGCGGCCAAAAGCTCAGCCTCCTCGCCTTCCGGCAGCGCAGCGGCGGCGGTGTCACTCTCGATCCCCTTGGCAGCAAGATGCGCGGCGATGGCGCGGCGGGAATGGCCGGAACGCGCGAGCCGCCGGGCGCGGCTTTCGGCAAAGGCGGTATCATTCACCGCCCCAGCGACGACCAGGCTTTGCGCGATGCTGGCGATTTCGGCTGTCAGCGCGGCGGCGCTGGCAGCAATCGCCTCCCGCGGCTGGCCCTCAGCCTCGGCAGCGCGGGCCCAGCGCGCAACGCGACGTTCCAGGACGCGCCTGAGCCCCGCCTCGGTCGCCGCAAAGCGCGCCAGATGGGCCAGCGCCGCTTCACGCAGCCGCGCCGCATTAGGCGGCGGGCCGGCGGCACGGCGGGGGCGTTTTGGGGCATCGGACATGGTCGCTTTCTGGCATGGACAGGCCGCGCCGCACAAACCGCTTCAAAGTGCCGATTTCCGCGCTATGCTTCCCTTCAAAGGCGCCCGTAACGCGCCAGAGGAGGAAACCATGACTGTCACCATCACCCCCGCCAATCCAGCGCGGCCCGATTTTGTTGGCGTGGTTGCCGGCATTGATCTGAGAAACCCCGTCAGCGCCACCGATGCCGCCGCCATTGATGCCGGCATGGACAAGTTTGGCGTGCTGGTGTTCCACGGCCAGGACATCAATGACGAACAGCAATTGGCCTTCAGCCGCCATTTCGGCCCGCTTGAAACGGCCACCGGCGATATCGCCAAGGCCGCCGATCGGCGCCTTTCGATGGAGGTGAATGACATCTCCAACCTCGACAAGAATTCCAATGTGCTGGCGCGCGATGATCGGCGGCGCCTGTTCAGCCTGGGGAATATGCTCTGGCACAGCGATTCATCCTTCAAGGCGACGCCCGCGAAATATTCCCTGCTGTCGGCGCGCGTGATCCCTGGTGAGGGCGGCAATACGGAATTCGCCGATATGCGCGCGGCCTGGGATGCCTTGGACCCGGCGATGAAATCAGAAATTCGAGAGATGATCACGGATCACAGTCAGATCTTCTCGCGCGGCATTCTGGGCTTCACCGATTTCACGGAAGAAGAACGCCAAAGATGGGCGCCGGTACCGCAGCGCCTGGTGCGCCGCCATCCCAAGACCGGGCGGCTTTCGCTGTTTCTTTCAGCTCATGCCGGGCAAATCCACGGCTGGCCGGTGCCCGAAGCGCGCGCCATGCTGCGTGATCTGACCGAACACGCAACGCAGCGCGAATTCGTCCATGCCCATGTCTGGCGCGCGCATGATCTGGTGATGTGGGATAACCGCGTGACCATGCATCGCGCACGGCGCTACCCGGTGGACAAGCCGCGCGATCTGCATCGGACAACGGTGGCGGATAGCGCGCCGACGCTGGCGCAGGCTGCGTGATGGGGCTTTGACGAAATCACTCCACCGCAAAATGCCGTAACGCCGCCGCATCCCAGTCAAGCCCAATCCCGGGCGCATCTGGCACCAGCGCCATGCCATCCCGCACCCGCAAGGGCTGGCGCAACAGGGGTGCGGCGATATCCAGATGTTCCAGATAATGCGCGGTCGGCGTCGCTTGCAGCAAATGCGCGCTCACTTCGACAAAAATATGCGATGACATCGGCACGCGATGCGCTGCTGCCATGGCCGCGGCGCGGAGCCATCCTGTCACACCGCCAATCTTCATCGCATCCGGCATGCAGAAATCGCAGGCGCCAGCCGCCAAGGCGCGCTGCATGCCAGCGGGGCCCCACCAATTCTCCCCACCCTGGACCGGGATGTCGAGCCGCGCGGCAAGGGCCGCCATGCCCGCATCATCCTGGACCGGCAGCGGTTCTTCCAGCCAGCGCACATCCAGCGCTTGCAGCGCGCGTCCGCGCCGTTCAGCTTCAGGCAGCGTCAGCGCCTGATTGTAATCCACGAAAATCGCGACATCATCACCGACCACGCCACGCACTGCGCGCACCGTCGCCAGATCATCTTCAAGCTTGTGATGGCCCAGTTTGAATTTCACCGCCCGCGCGCCAAGCCGCGCCACCGCCTGGCCGGCTTCTTCCGAGAGCATCGTCGGCCCCCATCCGCGAAGCGAGGCATAAATCGGCATGGGCCGCGCTTCCGCCCCCAGCATGGCGTAAAGCGGTAGGCCAGCGCGACGCGCCAGCGCATCCCAAAGCGCCATATCCAGCAGCGACAGCGCAATCTGCACCAAGCCTTCGCTGCCCAGAATGCGAAACCCATCATGCAATTCGCGCCAGAGTGACGTTGGCGCCAAGGGCCGCCCGATCAGCCCCTCCCCAATCGAGCGCGCGAGGGAGGTAGTCGGCCCCAGAGCCGCGCGCGTATAGGGAAAGACATAGGCCGTGCCGGTGGCGCCATCGCTGGTCGTGACATCCGCAATCACCAAGGGCGCGCGGGGGATGACATTCAGGCTATTACGCAGCGGTGGATCAATCGGCGCATCCACACAGTGAATGGCAATCGCGCTGATGGTGGTTTGGGTCATGCGGGGCCTCCGGCGCGACTCTGGCGCGCCGCCAAGCAACTGTCACCACATCCCGGCGCGTGCAGCCAGTGCCACATTCAATTCAGCACCCAACAGCACAACATAAACACTGACATAGAACCACATCAGCAGGCCTACCGTGGCACCCAGCGGCCCATACATGGCGTCATAGGTCGCGAAGTCGGAGACATAAAGGCTGAAGGCCGCAGACCCCAAAGCCCAAAGCAGGGTTGCCATGAAAACGCCGGGCAGGATGCGGCGGATTGGCAGCCGCCGCGACGCCGGCCCCAACCGATACACCGCCAGCAGCGAAAGCCCGATCAGCAGCAAAAGCGTGAGCAGCGAAAGCCCGCGCAAGGAAAGCGCGCGCAGCGCCGGCAAGCCAACCAGCGCCAGAATGCCCGGCAGGGCGACCAGCGCCGCAATCGCAATCACAGCGGCGAGGGTTGCGGCCAAAGTCAGCCCAATCGCCAGCGCATGGTAGCGAAAGAAGGGCCGCGTTTCTTCCACATCATGCGCCATATTCAGCGCGCCGATGGTCGCGCGCGTGCCGGCCGAGGCACTCCAGATCGCGATGGCGGCACTCAGGATGGCGCTCCATTCAAGGCGCGGGCGGGGCGCTTCCACCAGATCATGCACGCGGGTTGCGATCATCTCGAATGTGTCTTCGGGGACCAATTCGCGCAGCACTTCAAGCTGCGGTTCCACCGCCGCCGCGTCGAACACCATGCCATAGAGCGAGATCAGCAGAAAAATGCCGGGAAACAGCGCCAGCATGGCGTAAAAGGCGCAGCCGGCAGCGGTAAGGGCAATGCGATCGGAAGCGGAAGCCCGCAGCACGCGCATGATGATGGCAGTTGCGCCGAATTGGGCCGTCTGAACTTGCGACATGCCCCCTTATAGGGTCAGGCCGGCGGCAACAGAAGATTTACACCTTAGGCTTGGCGGCTTCGGGTGGCTGATAGGCGCGTTTCGCGGAAGCCCTCAGCTCCAGCGGAGAGATGCGACCATCTTGGTCCGTATCGATCCGCTGGAGCATGGCAGCGAGCGTGTTGCCCGTGGGTGTCCCCGGACCGGCAGTTCTTGCCGGGTTTTGCCGCAATTCTTGCAGCATGGGCGCGAATTCTTTTCGCCCCCCTGCGACGTCAAGCCGAGCCGCGTCTTGCGTGCTCTGCATGCGGCGAGCCCGGATCTCCTGAGGAGCTGTCAGAGACTTTTCCGGAACCACCAACATCGTCGCAACCCCGTTTTGGTTGGCGTCGGCGCTTTGGCCGACGGCACCATTTTGGTACATCCGGGCTATTGCAGAAGCCGTGCCAGCTTTGGCGGAGGCGCACAAAAAATTCAGGGGGCGAGGCGCGCGAAGGTCACTTCATGCTTGTTATGCGCCGCGTGGAACAGGATAGAGCCTTGAATTTGCTGAAATTCCGCGATGATGGCGTGGTCGGTTTCGCCTTGGAATTTGATCGTGCAAAAGATGTTGTCGGCCTTTTCCGCCTCAATCCAGCGGTGCACCAGGCCCAAAAGCCGCGCCGGGTAACAAATGACATCGCTGAACAGCCAGGTGACCGGCGATTCTTGCCGGGGGTCCAGGGCGAAGGCGCTCTCCGGCCGGTAATTCACGCCGGGGTGGGCAGCAATGGCCGGGTCAAGCGGCGCCTTATCCACCGCCGTCACTGCGGCGCCGAGTTGCGCAATCACCCAGGTCCAGCCGCCGGGGGCAGCGCCCAGGTCCAGGCAGCGGTCGCCCGGGCCGGGATGGCGGCCAAGCCGGGTCAGCCCTTCCCATAGTTTAAGGTAGGCGCGGGATGGCGGGCCGGATTTGTCTTCCACAAAGCGCGGTTCGCCATTCACGAAGGGGCTGGTCTTGCTGGGGCTCGCCAGCAGCCGATCCGGCGCCAGCAGCGTCCAGGCACCCAAGGGGGCGGTTGGCGCCGGTTCAGGAAAGACCAAAGGGCGCGCCTTCACGGGCGGCAGGCGTTCGGCGATCAGCGTGCTGCGGCGGTGATGCAGCAGGGGCAGATGGGACCAATTGCGCTGCATGGCGCGCAGTGCATCGGCAGCGGCCTTGACCGAAGGCGCCGGCAATTCCTGCGGATCGGTCCAGATATCCAAGGCCCAGATCGCCGGGGCGGGTGGGTCGGGCGAAAGCGCCAGCCGACCATGCCAGCCAGCCAAGCGCCGGCCCGAAAGGCGGAGTTCTTCGGCCAATTCCGCCTCAAACCCCTCGGCGGCAAGGTAGGCAGCGCGGATCACCGCCGCGCCGCCGCGAGCGCCAGCAAGGCCCAACCCAACATCAGCAGCATCCCGCCCGAAGGCGCGATGGGGCCGAGTGATTGGCCGGTCAGCGCACTGGCCCAGACCGCGCCGCAGAACAGGACCATCCCGGCCAGGAAGGCCGCTGCGGCGAAGTTGGCAAGGCGCCGCCCGCGTTCCGCCATCAGCCCCGCAATCAGCAAGGCCAGCGCGTGCCAGCCCTGCATCGTAAGTGCATTCTGCACCGCCGCCATGCGCGCGGGTTCCAGCCGCGCGGGCAGCCCATGCGCCGCCCAGGCGGAAAGCCCAACCGCAATCAGCCCGGCCAGGGCGCCGGTGATGAGCCAAAGACGATGCATGAAAGGCCCTTACGCCGACCCTGCGCGGGTGGCCAGAGTGCCGATTAACCCCGCAGCCGCAACCGATTGGCAAAATGGCGCATCCGCGCCGCCATGCCGGTTTCCATCGCTTCCAGCTTGCCCACCATCTCGGGCCAGCGCCCCGCCACCCAGGCCCAACGGCGCGCCGCCCAGATATGCTGATCGCGCAGCACAAAAACGCCAAAGGCCAGGAACAGGAAGCCCTGCAAGAAGGGCAGCACCAAGCCAAGCACGCCAAGCACCAACATGGCCCAGCCAAAGATTTTGCGGGGAAAAGATGGACGAAGAATGACCATGGCGTTCATGTGGCGCGGTGATCCGGCTGCGACAAGTCCGGGCAATTTATTGTAACATAACGCGTTTTTGGCGCGCTTGCCTTCCGCTTCCCTTCCTATAGAAACCTTGCATCACTTTCTTCACAGAGCGTTTGATGCCTCCCCTTCGTCAATTCTTGCGCCTGGCCCTGCTGCTTTTGGCGTTATTCAGCCTCACGCCTGCGGCCCTGGCGCAATCTTCCACTTCCCAAGGTGTTTCTGTGGCAGATCGGGCGCGGGAATTGGCCGATGCGCGACCCTGGGCCGGCATGGTCTTCGCCGGGTCTTCCGTGGCGGATGGCAAGCTTAGGGACATTGCCGTGGCGCCTTGGACCGGGTCCTGGGGGGATGACACGCTGCTTGGCGGGGCCGCCAGCTATCGCCTGGCCCGCTTCTGGCGCTTTTTCATGCTGGATGCGGAATTGGGCGGGGCCTATCGTTTTGGCGACACGGAAGGCGGGGAATTCTGGGCTGCCGCCTATGTGCGGTATGATGGCTTCCCCTGGACCAACTATCTTTACACCACTTTCGGGCTTTCCATGGGGCCAAATTACGTCACGCGCCTGCCGCAGGTGGAACGCGGCACGGATGCGCAGCCGGAAACAAACACATCGAAATTCCTGAACTTCTTTTCGCCCGAAATCACCTTCGCCCTGCCCAGCCGGCCAGATCGCGAAATTGCCATACGCTACATGCATCGCAGCGGCATCTTTGGCACCTTCAACGGCGTTTATGAGGGGGCGAATTCCTTGATCGTCGGCTTCCGCATGCGCTTCTGAAGCGGATGGTGGGCGCACGTGGGATCGAACCACGGACCTCCTGCGTGTCAAGCAGGCGCTCATACCACTGAGCTATGCGCCCTTACCGACTGACCCTGCCTTTAAACGCCCGGCCCCAGCGGCGCAAGCCTCAGCCGCCATCGCCGCCAGAGAAGTGATGCTGCTGCAGGGCGACATCCAGCAGCCTTTCCAGCACCTCGGGTTCCTGTGCGCCCGCGATGGCCTGTTGCCCGGCAATGATGAAGCAAGGCACGCCATTGATGCCCAGCCGATGGGCGCGAAGGTTTTCGGTATGCACCGCCTCGGCCTCTTCAATTGACCTTAGGAAGGCCAGTGCCGCCTGTGAGTCGAGCCCAATGCGCCCAGCCAAATGGGCTAGCCGAGCAGGATCGCCAATATCAACGCCATTGGTGAAATAGGCGTGGAACAGCGCTTCCACCATCATCTCGCCCAGGCCTTCCCGCACCGCATAGCGCACGAGGCGATGCGCGGTGATGCTGGAGGGCACGCGCCCCATCAGGTCAAAGCGAAAGCTGATCCCCTCAGACCGGCCAAGTTCGGTCAGCGCATTCTGCAGGCGCCGTGCGCGGTCCTCACCACCAAATTTGCGCGCGACGAATTCCGCGCGGGAAACACCGCCTGGGGGAATATCCGGGTTGAGCAAAAAGGGCCGCCAGACCAGTTCCGGAATGATATCCGGCCTGGCCCGCAGGGCGCGACGCAACCGCCTGACGCCCAGATAGCACCAGGGGCAGATCAGGTCGAAGGCGACATCAATATCCAGCCGCGGCTGGAGGGGTGCCAGGATATTCACCTCTATAGTTTAGCGCAGCCGCGCGGCGCGGGCAGCCCCCTTTTCGCCGGCGTTTCTATTCCGTGACAAGATTGAGCCGGCGGATCAGCGGCGCCCAGCGTTCGCCATCACGCTTGGCGCGGGCGGCGAAATCCTCGGGCGAGGCCGGATCGGCCGGGTCGGCGCCAACGCGCTTATAGGCCGCGCGGACCTTTTCATCGGCCAAGGCCTCACGCAGCGCGGCATTGAGCCTGACGACGATCTCGCGCGGGGTTTGGGCGGGCACGGCAAGGCCGAAATAGCTTGAACCCTCAAAGCCCGGAATGGTCTGGCCCATGGTGGGCACGCCCGGCCATTCAGGGCGCGGTTCAACGGTGGTGACAGCCACGGGGCGCACGCTTTGCACCTGGCGGAGCGGTTCGCCTTCCGGCAGCCCAAGGCAGCGCGCATGCACGCGCCCGGCGATCAGATCGGTCATGGCATTGGTGGTCTGGCGATAGGGAACATGCACCATATCAAGGCCAAGCCGCGCGCCCATATCTTCCATAATCAGATGCGTAATGGCGCCAACGCCAGCGGAAGCGAAAGTGAATTTGCCGGGATTGGCCTTGATCCAGGCCACCACTTCATTGAAGTCCCGCCCGGGGATGGAGTTATGCACCACCAGCAGGTTTGACGTTGTGCAGAACATCCCAACCGGCGCGAAATCGCGCTGCGAATCATAGCCCACGGATTTGTAGAGCAGCGCATTCAGCCCGCTATTCGTGCCCATGGTCGCGACCAGCACGGTATAGCCATCAGCCGGGGCGCGGGCGACTGCCTCCGCGGCCAGATTGCCTGCCCCGCCCGGGCGATTATCGGCCAGCACGGTCTGGCCAAGCCGCTGCTGCAAGGCGTCCGCCGTGACGCGGGAAACGATGTCGGTTTGCCCGCCGCCGCCAAAGGGAATCACGAGGCGGATCGGACGTTCCGGATAGGTGCTGGCGCGCGCCAGCCGCGGCGTCGCGAGTGCCGCCAGCCCCGTCAAAAGAATCGGACGACGCGTAATGTTGTTTCCCGACATGCTTTCCCCCTGACTGGCGCGGCGCTTTCCGGCCGGCTATGAAGCAAAAGAAAGAACAGCATGATTTGCGCCGGCGTCAAAGCGGCTGATCGGGAAAGGAAGGAAGCGCATGTTGCACCGCCGTAGCCTTTTGGCCGCGCCTGCCCTGCTTGCCGGCGCACCCCTTGCCGCGCAGGGCGTGTGGAATCCGCAGCGCCCGATTCGCATCCTGGTTGGTTTCGCGCCCGGTGGTGGCACGGATATCACCACGCGCACGCTGACGAACAAGCTGCAAGCGCTTTTGGGCCAGCCCATCATTGTGGAAAACCGCCCCGGTGCCGGCGGGAATCTGGCGTCCGAAGCCACGGTGAATTCGCCATCCGATGGGCATACGCTCATGATGGGCACCATCGCATCGCTGGTGCTGAACCCGATCATGGCGCGCTTGCCCTTTGATGTCATGACGGATCTGACACCGATTTCGCGTTCCGTTGAGGTCACCAATATCCTGGTGGTTCCCGTGGATCGCCCCTGGCGCAGCCTGCCGGAATTGATCGCGGCAGCGCGCGCGCGGCCGGATCAATTGACCTATGGGTCATCGGGTGTCGGCAGCGCGGGGCATTTGGGCGGCGCCTTGCTTGATGCCATGGCCAAGATCAGCACGGTGCATGTGCCCTATCGCGGTGGCGGGCAATTGATCACTGATTTGATCTCGGGGAAGGTGGATTTCTCGGTGGCCACTGCGGCGACCGTGCTGCCGCAGATTGAAGCGGGCAAGCTGCGCGCCTTGGCGGTGCCCCTGCCGCAGCGCAGCCGGCTTTTGCCCGATACACCCACCATTGCGGAAGCCGGGCCTTTGCCGGGTTATGAGGTAGCCAATTGGTATGCGCTGATGGGTCCGCGTAACCTGCCCCGGCCCATTGTGACAAGGGTCAATGAAGCGCTGGTCGAATCGCTGCGTGATCCCGAAATCGTCGCGCATCTTGCGCGCCACGGGCTGGAAGCGGCCCCCAGCACGCCTGAGGAATTGGCCGGCTTCATGCGCGCGGAGACCGCGAAATGGACGCCGATTGTCAGGGCTTCGGGCGCCTCCATCAATTGATGAAACGCGGGATTTTCCGCGGAATTCAGGGCTTCCTGTGATGCCAGGATGGGGCTTTCGGAGTCTTTCGGCTGGCGCTCTGAAATTTTCTTGTCAAGGACGCAAAAAAATCCTTTGCACCTGCTGACAAGCCCCGAATCCTCGGCTATTCCAAGCCATCCTTAAGGGAGAATCGAACAATGTCGAAGAAGTTCCTCACTGACGTGATCGCCAAGTCAGGTGACATGTCCGCGGTTGCCGCGGGCAAGCTTGCCGCCGATATCATTGACGCGATCAAGACTGAAATCGTCAGCTCCGGCCGTTTCACCATTCCTGATTTCGGTGCTTTCGCGGTGCGCGAAACCCCGAAGCGCACCGGCTTGAACCCCAAGACCGGTGAGAAGGTGCAGATCAAGGCTGGCGCCACCGTTCGCTTCAAGGCGAGCCCGGCGCTGAAGGGCGCTGCGCTGGCCGGCGTGAAGAAGGGCAAGCGTAAGGCGAAGGCCTGAGTTTTCGCTTTTCAGCAAAGGCGGTGTTCCGATGGGACATCGCCTTTTTTTGTGCCGTTTTTTCTGAATTCAATCGTCTATAGCCCCGCCGCGCAGCCGTTTCACGGCGCCGCGCCGCGTTTTCGCTTCCAGCCTGCGCGCCTTTGAACCAGCGGTTGGTTTGGTGGCCTTGCGGGGTGGGGTCATAAGCTTCTGATGTGCGTTCCTTGCGGCTTCTACGAACCGTGCATCGATCTGCACCGATACGCAGAATTTCGCATCATGGATAAGCGGCAGAACGTAAGTCCAAGGGCAGTCCGATGCTCTGCATGGATGTTTACCTACCACCCGTGCTGCCGCATAGGTTTTAACAACAGCGCCTTTTCATCGCGCACATCATGCGGACCCTGACGATGCTTCGCGGGGCAAGGGGCCACAACACGCCGCTGCCACGACCGGCTTGCGGACAGGCTCGAAGGCACTACTGGGACTGCAGCCGTCACTCGTTGCTGCCGACACCGATGCGGTGCGCTGCGTCGCGCAAACGCCTGTTTCGGGCAAAACGAGTTCCGCGCGCCGTGCAGCAGCAATGTCACCGGCAAGGTGGGCAGCAATACTGCGCACCTGCTCGTGACCTGTTGCCAACAAGAAGGTCGGCGCTCGGCCGTACGCTTTCATGCCCGCAACATAGAAGCCCGGCTCATCCGGGTGCCGAAGCTCGGCCTCGCCATGCGGACGCACCGTCCCGCAGGAGTGGAGGTTGGGATCGATTAGGGGTGCCAGCGCAGGTGTCGCCTGCACGGCGGGATCAAGCGTAAGACGCACCTCCCCAAGCCATGACAGATCAGGTCGGAAGCCGGTAGCGACGATGATGCGGTCAGTCAGCACCGTATCGGTGTTACCGCCTCGGTCGCCATGGACCAGCAGCCGGTCACCTTCGCGCTCGATCCGATCAACCTGAAAGGGCGCCAGCGCCTGTACCTGTTGGGACTCGATCAGCGCCTTGGCCTTCGCGCCAAGCGCACCGCGCGCCGCCAGACCGTCTGCTTTGCCACCGCCAAAGTTTATATCGGCTAGCGGGCGCCGGAATGCCCATAGAATGCGCGTGCCCGGCGCTTGACTGGCTAAGGTGACAAGATCGAGCACCGCGTTCATCGCGGAATGGCCGCCGCCGAGCACGAGCGTCGTTGCGCCCGCATAGGTGCTTCTACTGATGCCCAGCACGTCGGGGATGCCATAGGAGATTCGGTCGGCATTTGCGGTCTCACCTGGCGCCGGAAGGCCATGCGCACCGGCCGGGTTAGGGCTGGCCCATGTACCAGAGCAGTCGATCACCGCGCGCGCCTCGACCACCTGAATGGTGCCGTCAGGCGCGGCTAGATGCAGCACGAAGGGGGCGGCATCCCGCCCACGACCGGCGGCGCGCTGTCCTTCACGCAAGCGATCGTGATGACGACGAGAGACGCCAATCACCTTCGCATTATAGCGGAGGTCAGCACCCGCCTTGGCGAGCGCCGCAGCCAATGGTGCGAGGTAGACGGCAAAAAGATCAGCGCCTGTGGGAAAGGCGTCCGTATCCGGGGCTTTCCAACCCTTGGCTTCAAGCAGCCTGCGGGCCGCTGCATCCACGTTGAACCGCCACGGCGAGAACATGCGCACATGGCGCCATTCGCGGACGGCGCTGCCGGGTTCGGACCCGGCTTCAAAGACGCACGGGCGCAGACCGCGTTCAATGAGGTGAGCGGCGGCGGCGAGGCCGACTGGGCCACCCCCGATGATGGCGACCGGCAAGGAGCGATCAAGGAAGACGGCATCTGGCATCGTCAATTCTCCGGCGATTCAGGAAGTGGGCAACAGGGTGCCGCTGCGGGCGCCAGTGCGGCGTCGAGCAGGGGCGTGCAGACCTCGGGCCGCCCCTTGCAGCAGTCTTGAAGCAAGAAGGTGATTAACCTCCTTAGTCCAGCGTAGTCGGCGGCATAGATCACCGAACGGCCGTCACGCCGCGAGGTGACAAACCCCGCGCGGGCGAGGATGGCGAGGTTAGTGGACATCGTGTTCTGTGGCGTCCCGAAGTGACGCGCAATGTCCCCGGCAGGGACACCTTCGGCCCCGGCCTCAATCAGGAGGCGCAGCACCGCGAGGCGGGTCTCCTGCGAGAGAGCGCTGAAAGCTTCGGCTGCATCTATTATATCCATAATTCTGGATATATCGATGTAAATGGTTATGTCAAGGGCTGGTTCACCCCGTAGGGCATGGCACGGAACGCCGATGAAGTGAGGTTGCCGCGCCGACCGTTGGGGATGCTGGTAGCTACTTTCGCTGTCGCTCAATCCATATCGGGTCGCCCGCGCCCGCGCTTGATGGTTGATCGCAGCGCTTTGCCCTGAAGCCTACGAACCTTCGAGGCAAGAGTTGGTCGCGTTTTCTTGCGAGGCGGGGGCGGTGGACGCGCTGCCTCCTTGATCAATTCGAGCAGGCGGGCCAACGCATCTTCCCGGTTCCGATGCTGTGTCCGGTGCTGCTGCGCGGTGATGACGATCACGCCTTCCCGCGTTGCCCGGTGACCTGCCAAGCGAAGAAGGCGGGCTTTCACCGCATCGGGTAGGTTCGGACTGTTTGCGGCATCGAACCGCAGTTGAACGGCTGACTCGACTTTCTGGATGTTCTGCCCACCCGCGCCACTCGAGCGAAGAAAATCCTCGTGGAGTTCCGCCTCATCTATACTGATCGACTCCGTAACGCGGATCATGGAATTGGCTCGAATTCATGCATATTCTGCCCCCCGGGGCCGGAGGCGCGCAGAAACGCCTCCTTCAGCTCATGCTCGGCAATGGCGATGGCGGGGGTGATGCGAATCATGCGCTTTTCATAGAACATCCGGGACCCGCCTGTCTTGCCATGAAGGCCCGGGCGCAGGATGTTGGGCCATCAAGGATCAGGAAAACCATGGACCAGCATTCAATAGACAAGGCGCCCGACGCTGCGGCCGATTGGCCGGATCAGATCTATTCCCTGCTCAAGACCCACAATATTACGCAAGTGGCATTGGTGCCGGATGCCGGGCATTCCCGGCTGATCCGACGCTGCCTCGCGGATAATGAAATGACCGTGGTGACGCTGACCACCGAAGAAGAAGGCATCGCGCTTTTGCAAGGCGCCTGGCTTGGTGGGGCGAAGGGCGTGCTGCTGATGCAATCTTCTGGTGTTGGCAATTGCATCAATATGCTTTCGCTTTCCACCATGCATCGCTGCCCACTGCCGATGTTGGTGACGATGCGCGGCGATTTCGGTGAATTCAATCCGGCGCAAGTGCCCATGGGCAATGCGACGCAAACCGTGCTTGAAGCCATGGGCACGCTGGTGCGCCGCGCCGATACGCCGGAAGATATCGCGCCCACGGTGAATGCCACCATTCGCCTGGCCTTCAATACCTTTCGCCCCACCGCAACCCTGATTGGCCAGCGCGTGCTTGGCGCCAAGACTTTCGGGAAGGACTGAAAAAATGCTTGCTGCTTCCGGAAAACTCGATCGTCGAGAATTGACCCGCGCGCTGCTCGCGGATCGTGGTGAAATGCTGGTGATTGCCGGGCTTGGTGCGCCGGCCTGGGACATCACGGCCATTGGTGATTGCGCGGAAAACCTGCCGCTTTGGGGCGGCATGGGGGGTGCGGCCATGATCGGGCTTGGTCTGGCTTTGGCTCAGCCCAAGCGCAAGGTGCTGGTGATTACCGGCGATGGCGAAATGCTGATGGGTATTGGTGCGCTGGCGACGATTGCGGTGCAAAAGCCGGCCAATCTTTCCATCGTTGTCCAGGACAATGAGCATTACGGCGAAACCGGCATGCAGGAAACCGCGACACGCCATGGCGTTGATCTGGTGATGATGGCGAAAGGTGCGGGCATCTCGAATACTATGTTCGTCACCAAGCCCGATGAAGTGCCGGCGCTGCATAAGGCGATCCATGCCGGCAAAGGCCCCTTCTTCGCGGTCGCGAAGATTGACGCTGCCAGCAAGCCCTTGGTGCTGCCGCCGCGCGAAGGCGCGATCTTGCAAGCGCGCATGCGCGAAGCGGTGATGGGTCCGGCTGCGCATCATCAATTGTGAGCGAAATGCGCCAGCCGACGAAGATCGGCGGCGTCTGATCAAAGGGAGGAAATGATGCAAAGACGGCAAATTCTGGCGGGGCTCGCAGCCATGGCGGCAAGCCCGGCGCTGGCCCAGGCGCAATGGAGCCCGGATCGCCCCATACGCGTGATTGTTCCCTTCGCACCAGGCGGCAGCACGGATATCACCGCGCGCCTGGTCGCTGAGGCGATTTCGCCCCGGCTTGGCCAGCCTGTCGTGATTGAAAACCGCCCTGGCGCCGCTGGAAATATCGGTAGTGAGGCTGTCGCGCGTGCCGCGCCTGATGGCTATACGCTGGTGATGGCGACAAGTTCTACGCATGCCACGAATGGCGCGCTTTATCGCAATATGCCCTTTGATGCGCAGCGCGATTTCGCGCCGATCAGCCAAACCACTTTCATTCCAAATTTGCTGGTGGTGCATCCAGATGTAGCAGCGCGCGACTTTGCCGGGCTGGTGGCGGAAGCCAAGGCGAAGCCGGGCGTGCTCAATTTCGGCAATGCGGGGTCGGGCACATCGCAACACCTCTCCGCCGCATTGATCGCCGCGCGCACCGGGATTGAGGTCACGCATGTATCCTATCGCGGCGGTACGCCGGCCGTGACCGATCTGATCGGTGGAAAAATCCAAGCCATGGCCGCGCCCTTGGTGGAGGTGATCGCCCATGTACAGGCAGGACGACTGCGCGCCATTGCCGTAACGACCGCGCGGCGTTCCGCATTGCTGCCCGATGTACCGACCATTGCGGAAACCCTGCCTGGCTTCGAAGTGGCACTCTGGAATGGCTATATGGCGCCGGCTGCCACACCGGCGCCGATCGTCAACCGCATATCCGCTGAAATCCGTGCCGTGATGCGCACCGATGATATGCGTGCGAAACTTGCCCAGCAGGGCAGCGAGCCAGTTGGGTCCACGCCCGAAGAATTCCGCGCCTTTCTCGCTTCCGAGATTCCGAAATGGGCCGAATTGGTCCGCATTTCCGGCGCCAAGGTAGAATAGGAAACACCATGCCCCATATCGTTTGCCTGCGACCGCTGCACCCCGATGCCATGGCAAGGCTGCATGCGGAACCTGATTTCAAGGTTACCATGTTGACCGAGGTGAATGCGGATACGCTGCGGGAGCCGATGAAGACCGCGGAAGCCATCATTGTCCGCGCCACCCCGATCAATCGTGATTTCCTGGCCAAGGCGCCGATGCTTTCCATCTGCGCGCGCCATGGCGTAGGTTATGATGCGGTAGATGTGAAGGCACTTACCGAACGCGGCATTCCGCTGACCGTGACGCCCGATGCCAACGCACTTTCGGTCGCCGAACATGCGATGATGCTGATGCTGTCCACATCTCGGCGTACACTAGATTATGATCGGAATTTGCGCGCGCTTGATTGGGGTTCCAAGCCTTCGCTGAAAACCTGGGACCTATCCGGGCGCAAAGTGCTGATCATCGGCTTCGGGCGCATTGGCGGGCGCGTCGCGCGGCTATGCGCTGCCTTCGGGATGGAGGTGCTGGTGCATGACCCCTATATCCCGCAAAACACGATCAAGGGCGCAGGCTTTCGCCCGGTGAAGGTATTGCATGAAGGCCTGGCGGAGGCCGATATCGTCACCACCCATTGCCCGAGCAATGAAGAAACGCGCGGCATGGTGAATGCCACCTTCCTTGCCGCCATGAAGCCAGGCGGCACCTATATCAATACAGCACGCGGCACGCTGGTGGATGAAGCGGCACTCACTGCTGCGCTGAAGACCGGGCATCTTGCGACCGCTGGGCTTGATGTATTCTGGGAAGAACCCGTTACCAGACGCCTGCCATTGCTTGAATTGCCGAATGTAGTGGTCTCCCCGCATTCCGCTGCCGCGACAGAACAGGGCATGCGCCGCATGGGGCTTTCCTGTGCGGAGAGCATCATCAGCCATTTCAAGGGTCAGCTTGATCCTGATGTTGTCATCAATAAGGAGGTGCTGCGCGGCAACGCGTAGCAGCGACAATCATGGAAAATCCCCTGCTGATTCTGGCCGATCACGCCGCTTCCTGGCGCAGCCGGGCGGTAGATGCCGAGGTTGCGCATCACGCGCGCCGCGCTTTGGTGGATTGGTTCGCGGCCCTGCTGGCCGGCGCATCCCGCGCGCCCGCGACGCTGATGTCTGCCGCACTGGAAGATGAAACGCGCGGCGGTGGTGGTGCGGTGTGTTACGTGAGCGGCCGTCAGGTGCCGCTCCGCCATGCTGCGCTGTTGAATGGTACGGCATCCCATACCGTGGAATTCGACGATATCTATCGCTACGCTGTCTATCATCCAGGCTGCCCGACCATTGCGGCGGCGCTGGCGGCGGCGCAGTCGCGCGGCGCGGATATGGATTTGCTGCTGCGCGCGATGATTGCGGGCTATGAGGTTTCCTGCCGCATCGGTGTTGCAGTACAGCCTTCTCACTACGATTTCTGGCATACCACCGGAACGGTTGGCACGTTTGGCGCGGCGGCGGCGGTCGCCGTCGCGCTGAATTGTGATGCGGAACGCACCGCGCATGCCATTGCAACCTGCGCCACCATGGCAAGCGGCCTGCAACAGGCTTTTCGCGGGGAAGGCATGTCCAAGCCTTTGCATCCCGGCCATGCGGCCGAAGCCGGCGCCATGGCAGCCATGGCGGCGGCGCGCGGTATGACCGGCGCGCTGGATGTGCTGCATGGCCCGGCGGGCTTTGCAGCCGCCACCAGCGAAGATACCGGCAAATGGGAAAAGTCGCTGATGAATATCGGCAAGCCCTATGCCATCACGGATATGACCTTCAAGAATCATGGCTGCTGCGGGCATATCTTTGCCGCGCTTGATGCGGTGCGCGATTTGCAGCGCGAAGCCGGCTTCAGCGCGGGTGATGTGCTTGGCGTGCATGTGGGCGGCTATAAGGCGACCAAGGATGTCTGTGATCGCCCGACCGCTGCGACAGAACAGGATTGCCGCTTCTCCACCCAATTCACCGTCGCGACCATGCTGCTTTATGGCGGCGTGCGGCTGGCGGCGTTTGAACCGGAACGCCTGACCGATCCCGCGATCCGGGCGCTGATGCCGAAAGTCACGGTCGCGCTTGATCCCGAATGCGCCGCCGCCTTCCCATCCAAGCGTTCCGCCAAGGTGGAAATCAAGCTGCGCGATGGGCGCGTGCTGAACCGCCATCAGCACACGCGCAAGGGTGATCCGGATGCGCCGCTTTCGGATGCTGATCTGTCCGACAAATTCCTGGAACTGACGGCAGATGCGATTGGTGCGCAGGAAGCCAAGGCGCTGCTGGAAGCGCTGTGGAAAGGCAATGCCCTTCCCGGCATTGTGAAGCTGCACAGCCAGGCAGCGCTACGCGCGGCGGAGTAAAACCATCGGGCGCGGGTTGATGCTCGCGTCCGTGCTTGCCTAACCCGCCAGCAAATCGCCATGGGCCCTGTTGCTGCGATTGCCGCCGCTGGCAACGACACGAAGAATAGCTTGGGAGAAATCCCTCCTGATGGCACTTATAAAATACCAAAGGCCAGACAAACAGGCTTGCCTTGCAGCGCTGCGTAACCCTAATGAAAGCGAAAGAAATCCTGAAGGAGGACCCCATGATCTCTCGTCGTCACCTTGCCTTGCTTGCCGCGCCAGCGCTGCTGCCAATAGCTGCGCGCGCGCAGGATGCCTGGCCAAGCCGCCCGGTTACGCTGGTGGTGCCCTGGGCCGCGGGCGGTTCGACGGATGCGGTGGCGCGCATTCTGGCGCAAAAGCTTTCCACCGATACGGGCCGCAGCTTTGTGGTGGATAACCGCACCGGCGCCAATGGCACGATTGGCTTCAATAGCGTCGCGCGCGCGCGGCCCGATGGCTATACCATGCTGGTCAGCACGGTCAGCACCTATGCCATGGCACCGCATCTGATGCCGCTACCCTATGACAATGAAAAGGATTTTGTGGGTATCGGGCTGATTGCTTCCATGCCGATCATCATGGTGGTGCATCCGAGCTTTCCGGCGCGCACCCTGGCGGAGTTTGTGGAAATTGCGCGCCGCCCGAACAGCAACCTGACCTATGCCAATTCCGGCACGGGGTCTTCGACGCATCTCGCGACCGAACTCTTTTTGCAGGAAGCGCGGCTTACCATTCAGGATGTCGGTTATCGCGGTGGCGCGCCGGCGGTGCAGGCGGTGCTTGCGAATGAAACACCGATGGTTTTCCAGGCTGCATCAGGCATTTTGCCGCATATCCGGTCTGGCTCCCTGCGCGCGCTTGCCATTGCGACAAGGGAAAGAAGCTCACTCACGCCCGAAATCCCGACCTTCGCCGAACAAGGCTTCCCGGGCGTGGAAGTGGTGGAACATATCGCCTTGCAAGCGCCCACGGGTGTGCCTGCGGATATTCTGGCGCGTATGCATGCGCTGACCAAGGCCGCGATGGAAGCCCCCGATACGCGCGAACGCCTGAGCGCGCTTGCGGTGGTGCCCACCATTGGCAGCACCGCCGAATGGCCGGCCTATTTCGCGGCTGAGAACGCCAAATGGCGCAACATGATCCAGGCGCGTAACATCAAATTGCAATAGGACGGATTCAGGCCGAGGCCGGCTTGCCAATGCCAGCCGCGCCCGGCCGCCCGTAAAGATGCATCGCGCGCCTTTCGAAGGCGCGCACCATCAGCCGCACTGCTTCATTGAACACTACGCCGATTGCCACCTGTAGAATGCGGCTGCGGAATTCGAAATCCACGAAGAAATCCACTTCCGTCCCGCCCGCCACTGGCGTGAAGCGCCAATGATTGTTCAAATAGCGGAAAGGTCCATTTTCATAAGTCACGTGAATATGGCCAGGCTTGTTCAAGCCCACGCGGGACCGGAAGGTTTCGCGAAACATGCGAAAGCCGATGGTCAAATCCGCCACCAGTACCTGTTCATCGCGGCTGAGCACGCGCGCGCCGACGCACCAGGGCAGGAATTCGGGATAGCGCGCCACATCCGCGACCATGTCGAAAAGCTGCTCCTGCGAATAACGGAGCACCTTCTTTTCCGCATGGGTCGGCATGTCAGCTTCGCGCGGCCAATTGCGCGTTGCGCGCGGCACTCAGCGCCGCGAAGTCTCGATCCGCGTGATAGGAGGAACGCGTCAAAGGTGTGGCTGACACCAACAGGAACCCCTTGCCGCGCGCGGCCTTGGCGTAATCCTCAAACTCATCTGGCGTGACGAAACGATCCACGGCGGCATGCTTCACCGATGGTTGCAGGTATTGGCCGATAGTCAGGAAATCCACCTCCGCACTGCGCAGATCATCCATCACCTGCAGCACTTCAATGCGCTTTTCGCCTAGCCCCACCATGATGCCGGATTTGGTGAAGATGGAAGGATCAAGCTGCTTCACACGATCCAGCAGGCGCAGCGAATGATAATACCGCGCGCCGGGCCGAATGCTGGGATAAAGCGCGGGCACGGTTTCCAGATTATGGTTGAACACATCCGGCCGTGCCGCCACCACCACTTCCAGCGCGCCATCCTTTCGTAGGAAATCCGGTGTCAGCACCTCAATCGTGGTGCCAGGGGCGGCGGCGCGAATGGCGCGAATGGTTTCGGCAAAATGCGCCGCACCGCCATCAGCCAGATCATCGCGGTCCACGCTGGTAATCACCACATGGCGTAGCCCAAGCGAGGCAACCGCTTCCGCGACCCGGCGCGGTTCATCCGCATCTAGCGGCTTTGGAATGCCGGTTGCGACATTGCAGAAGGAACAGGCGCGCGTGCAGGTCTCGCCCATGATCATCATGGTGGCGTGGCGTTGCGACCAGCATTCGCCGATATTCGGGCAGGCGGCTTCCTCACATACCGTGACCAGCTTCTTCTCCCGCATCAGGGCGCGGGTTTCCAGATAAACCGGATGCGTTGGCGCCTTTACTCGGATCCAGGCGGGTTTGCGCTGGATGGGGTTATCCGGGCGATGCGCCTTTTCCGGATGCCTTTCGGCACCCGTCTTGGCGGCGCGATGGTCAATTTCGATGCGGGTCGGGGGCATGACGAGACTTGATTTGAGCGGCTGATTCACCGCTTCGGTCATACGACCTACGCGGATCAGACGCTATATGTGGATCACCCGGCCGTAAGCATCAAGCACGCTTTCATGCATGGCCTCCGAAACCGTGGGGTGCGGGAAGACGGTGTGCATCAATTCAACCTCGGTTGTCTCCAGGGTGCGGGCAATGCCGTAGCCCTGGATCATTTCTGTGACCTCCGGCCCCACCATATGGGCGCCGAGCAAAGCGCCCGTCTTGGCATCAAACACGGTTTTCACGAAACCTTCCGGCTCACCGAGCGCAATCGCCTTGCCATTGCCGATGAAGGGGAAGCGCCCGACCTTCACCTCATGCCCCTTCGCCTTGGCTGCGGCTTCCGTGAGGCCAACCGAGGCCACCTGCGGCCGGCAATAGGTGCAACCGGGGATATTGCCGATATCCATGGCATGCGGATGCAGCCCGGCAATGGCCTCAACGCAAATGATGCCTTCATGCGATGCCTTATGCGCGAGCCATGGCGGGCCGGTCAGGTCACCAATGGCATAAATACCAGGCTCTCCGGTGCGGCCGAAACCATCCGTGATGATATGGGTGCGGTCTACCTGAATTTTCGTGCCCTCAAGGCCCAAATCTTCGACATTGCCGACAATGCCAACCGCGCTGATCAGCCGATCTGCCTTGATCTCGGTCACCTTGCCGCCGGCTTCCACAATGGCGGCAATCGCATCGCCTTCCTTGCGCACGCCTTGCAGCTTGGCACCCACCAGCACCTTCATGCCTTGCTTTTCGAACGCCTTATGCACAAAGGCGGAAACCTCAGCATCTTCCACTGGCAGAATGCGATCTATCGCTTCAATCAGCGTCACTTCGGACCCCATATTGCGATAGAAGGACGCGAATTCAGACCCAATGGCGCCAGACCCGATCACAATCAGCCGCATGGGCAAGGCCGGCGCGGTCATGGCTTCGCGATAGGACCAGATCAGCTTGCCATCTGGTTCAATCCCCGGCAGCACGCGCGCCCGCGCACCCGTTGCCAGAATGATGTGCTTCGCCACCAATTCCGCCACTGTCTTGCCATCCTTGCTCACCGCAACCTTGCCGGCGCCCGCAAGCTTGCCATGGCCATCAAACACGGTGACCTTGTTCTTGCGCAGCAAATGCTTGACGCCACCCGAAAGCTGCCCCGCCACGCTGCGCGAACGCTTCACCACTTTCGCAAAATCAAAGCGGATATCATCAGCGGCGAAGCCATAGGCATCCAGGCTATGAAGCAAATGATTGATTTCGGAAGCACGCAGCAGGGCCTTGGTCGGGATGCAGCCCCAATTCAGGCAAATGCCGCCCAGATTCTCGCGCTCCACCAGTGCAACCTTCATCTTCAATTGGCTGGCGCGAATGGCCGCCACATAGCCGCCAGGCCCACCGCCCACCACTACCAGATCAAATGCCTCAGCCATGTCTCAGGCTCCTTCCTCTATTCGGCCAGGCGATCGAGCGCCGCGCCGTCAACACGTTGCATGGTCCATTGATCAAGCCCGCGCGCACCCATGGCGCGATAGGCACCAATCGCGGGCTCATTCCAATCCAGCACATTCCATTCCAGCCTGGCGCCGCCTTCATCCTTCACTTGCCGCGCCAGACGCCGGAAGATGGCGCGCGCAATGCCACGGCCGCGATAGGCGGGCTCGACAAAAACATCCTCCACCCAAATGCCATGCCGCGCGGTGAAGGTGGAAAAAGTGCGATACCAAATGCAGAGCCCCACCGCCTTGCCATCCGCTTCCGCGATGATGGCCGCGGCACGCGGTATTTCGCCAAAAAGCGCCGCAGCAAAATCAGCCTCGGTTCCCTTCGCCTCATGCAGCAGTTTTTCATACTCGGCCAAGGCGCGCACGAAATGCACCACCACCGGCACATCTGCCGGTGTCGCGTCGCGTAGCGTAAAGCCCTCACCCATCAGAGCATCAGGCTCAGCGGATCCTCGATATTGCGCTTCAGCGCTTGCAGGAATTCGGCTGCCAAGGCGCCATCAATCACGCGATGATCCACGGAGAGTGTCAGCGTCATCACCGTTGCGATGGCCAGCGCACCATTCTTCACCACCGGGCGCTGTTCACCCGCCGATACCGCCAGAATCCCGGCCTGAGGTGGATTGATGATGGCGGCGAAATCCTTCACGCCATACATCCCCATGTTCGAGATTGAAAAGCCACCGCCCTGAAATTCCTCGGGCTTCAGCTTGCCGGTTTTGGCGCGCGCGGCGAGATCCTTCATCTCATTGCTGATGGCAGCCAGCCCCTTGATATCGGCGCTTTTCACAATCGGCGTAATCAGCCCATCCGGGATGGATACCGCGACCGAGATGTCCACATCATGCAATTGCAGTATGGCATCTTCGGTCCAGATCGCATTCACATTGGGGTAGCGGCGCAACGTGACGGCCGTTGCCTTGATCACCAAATCATTGACCGAAAGTTTGTAGGCGCCGGGGCCATCCTTGGGGCTCCGCGCGTTCAAATCGGCGCGGATTTTCAGCAGCGCATCAATTTCCACATCGGTGCTGACATAGAAATGCGGGATCGTCGCCTTGGATTCGGCAAGGCGGCGCGCAATGACCTTGCGTATGCTGCTATTCGGCACGGCCGTATGCGGCGCGGTGATCGCGACCGGCGCGGCAGGCCGCGGTGCCGCGATAGGCGCGGGCGCAGCAACGGGCGCGGCAGCAGCCACAGGTGCGGGGCCGCGCGACAGCGCCGCATCCACATCCGCCTTCACAATCCGCCCATTGGGCCCGGAACCGGCGATTTTGCCGATATCCAAACCAGCCTGTGCGGCCATCCGGCGCGCCAGCGGGCTCGCGAATACGCGATCACCAGAAGCAGCGGCGGGCGCTGGCGCAGCAGCGGCAGGCGCGGCGGCAACAGGCGCGGGTGCCGCAGGTGCGGGTGCGGCAGCAGGGGCTGCTTGCGGCGCGGCGCCAGCGGCGGGCACGGCCTCGCCCGCTTCCACCAGCACGGCGATCACATCATTCACCTTCACGCCTTGCGTGCCGGCGGGCACCAGGATGCGGCCAAGAATGCCCTCATCCACGGCTTCAACTTCCATCGTCGCCTTGTCGGTCTCGATTTCCGCAATCACATCGCCGGCCTTGATCCGGTCACCTTCCTGCTTGAGCCAGCGCGCCAGGTTGCCCTCTGTCATGGTGGGCGAAAGCGCGGGCATCAGAATATTTGTGGCCATAGTGCTTCTCCCTTACCGACGATAGGTGACGCTGCGCGCCGCTTCCACCACCTGTTCCAGGCGCGGCAAAGCCAGTTTTTCCAGATTGGCCGCGTAAGGCATGGGCACATCCACGCCTGTTACGCGCACCGGCGGCGCATCCAAATGATCGAAGGCGGTTTCCATGATTTGCATGGCAACCTCGGCCCCAATGCCGGCAAAGGGCCAGCCTTCTTCCAGGGTCACCAGGCGATTGGTCTTGCGCACGGAAGCCGCGATAGTTTCCGTATCCAAGGGCCGGATGGAGCGCAGATTGATCACCTCGGCGCTGATCCCCTGTTCCGCGAGCGTTTCCGCTGCCTGCATCGCCATGCCAACCATGATGGAGAAGGCGACGATGGTGACATCACTGCCTTCGCGTTCCACCTTCGCCTTGCCAATCGGCAGCACGAAATCATCGGCCGTTGGGCATTCAAAGCTCTGCCCATACAGGATTTCATTTTCCAGCACGATCACCGGGTTCGGGTCACGAATGGCAGCGCGCAGCAGCCCCTTGGCATCGGCTGCCGACCAAGGCGATACTACCTTCAGCCCGGGGCAATGCGCATACCAGGAAGCATAGCATTGCGAATGCTGCGCCGCGACGCGGGAAGCCGCGCCATTCGGACCACGGAAGACGATGGGGCAACCCAATTGCCCGCCCGACATATACAGGGTCTTGGCGGCGGAATTGATGATCTGGTCAATCGCCTGCATGGAAAAGTTGAAGGTCATGAATTCCACAATGGGCTTCAGGCCGGTAAAGGCCGCGCCCACTGCCATGCCGGTAAAGCCATGTTCGGTGATGGGCATATCCATCACGCGGCGCGGGCCGAATTCTTCCAGCAAGCCTTGGCTGATTTTATAGGCGCCCTGGTATTGCGCCACTTCCTCACCAATCAGGAATACATCCGCATCAGCGCGCATTTCTGCCGCCATGGCATCGCGCAAGGCTTCGCGCACCGTAATGGTCTTGGTCGGGCCCCAATCCTTTTCAGGTGTTGCGGCACGCGGCGCGGCGGGTACGGAGGCAGGGGTGGGCGCGGCGGCAGGTGCCGGTGCTGCCACCGGCGCGGGTGCCGCTTTCGCGCTGCCGGCGCCGCCATCCAATTCGGCAATCGCGGTGTTCACGGCGACATTTTCGGTGCCCTCCGGCACGAGGATGGAGGTCAGCACACCCTCATCCACCGCTTCCACTTCCATGGTCGCCTTATCGGTTTCGATCTCGGCAATCACCTCACCGGATTTCACCTTGTCGCCGGTTTTTTTCAGCCAACGGGCCAGCTTGCCTTCCGTCATGGTGGGGGAAAGCGCGGGCATCAGGATTACGGCACCCATCTCAATGCGCCTCCACCAGAATATCGGTCATCAATTCGGATTCCGGCGGTTCCGGGCTTTCCTGCGCGAAATCGGCGCTGTCCTGGACAATCGCCTTCACCTCATCATCAATCACCTTGAGCTCCGCCTCGGTGACGCCGAAATCATCCAGTAGCGCTTTGCGCGCGGTCTCAATACAATCTGATGTTTCGCGCATTTTCTGTACTTCTTCGCGTGTGCGATACTTCGCGGGGTCAGACATGGAATGGCCGCGATAGCGATAGGTCTTCATCTCAAGCAGATACGGCCCCTTGCCGGCGCGGCAATGCGCCACCGCGCGTTCGCCTGCTTCGCGCACGGAAGCCACATCCATGCCATTCACCTGCTCACCGGGGATGCCCCAGGGCGCGCCATTCTGCGACAGGTCACGCGAAGCGGAAGCACGATCAACGCTGGTGCCCATGCCGTATTTATTGTTTTCGATGATGAAAACACAGGGCAGCTTGAACAGCGCCGCCAGGTTCAGGCTTTCGAACACCTGGCCCTGATTGGAAGCACCTTCGCCGAAATAAGTCAGCGCCACCCTGCCATCCTGCCGATACCAATTGGCGAAGGCGAGCCCATTGCCGAGTGACGCCTGCGCGCCAACAATGCCATGCCCGCCATAGAAGCCCTTCTCCCGGCTGAACATATGCATGGACCCACCCTTGCCCTTGGAATACCCGCCAATGCGCCCGGTGAGTTCCGCCATCACGCCGCGGGCTTCCATGCCGGTCGCCAGCATATGCCCGTGGTCGCGGTAGGAGGTGATCACCTGATCCCCCGGCTTCAGGCACATTTGCATGCCAACCACGACCGCTTCCTGGCCGATATACAGGTGGCAAAAGCCGCCAATCAGCCCCATGCCGTAAAGCTGGCCGGCCTTTTCCTCAAACCGGCGGATCAGCAGCATGTCGCGATAGGCGCGCAGCATTTCTTCCCGCGAAAGGGATGGCGTTTTGGCTTTGCCGCGCCGCTTGCTGGCGGCTTCTGTGGCTTGGGGCATGGTATTGGACCTCCAGAACTTAGCTTCCAAACGCACTTAGCGCCGGGCAATTGTGGATTTCAAGCCTTGAAAGACTAAAAAACCGTGTTTTTGCAATGCAATAACACAATTAACTATAATTCAGTTAAGTGTTTGTTCCGCCGTGCTGAGGCGGGCGCGTGGCCAATTCCTGCCGTATAAGCAGGGCGCTGTAAGGCTTGAAATATCAGGGAAAATCAGGCGCGGCGCCCGGGGGTCAATAAAGCCGGCGTTCCGGCCCAAAGGGCACCACAACCTCATCCCGGCCGACCATGTTCAGCAGCGAACGGGCGCGTTCTTCAAGCTGGTCCCGATCAAGCCTATCGCCACGCAGCCCGGCGACACGGCGTTCCATCGTGTCACGCTCTGCTTCGGCGCGTCGAAGTTCGGACCGCGCGGCGGCGATATCCGCTTCACGCTTTTCGCGCGCGTTCAGCCCGCGTTCGCCATGCACGGCGTGCCAGGCGAAATAGCCGGATACCGCCAGGAAAACGGCCGGCACGAGCATCCCCTTCAGGATCCGCTTGAAGCTGGAAAGCAGCGCCATCGGCGCGATAACCCCGCGACTTAAAGTGATCTCTAAAGAATCAAGTCTTGCCTCATTTGTCCAGCACCAAATGCCAAAAGCCTGAAATTTCACTCACAGCAGCCCTGAGACACCGCATTACTTGACTTTCATCATGACGGGGAGCTCAGATACCCGCCAGGAAGAGCGACCGAACCCAAGCCGGAACCTAATGCCCCCCGCCGCCCCAGACATCAGCATCCTGATGGCCGCCCATGGCCTGCGCGCGGAAATCCCGCTGGCCGTCGCCTCGGTCTTTGCCCATGCCAGGGATGCGGCGGTGGAACTGATCATCGCCTCAGATGACGGCACAGATTACCGGGAATGCCTGCCGCCCGACCCAAGATTGGTCTTCGCCCCGATCGGGCCGATTGCCTCTGGCGCGCCGGCTGCGCGCAACCGGGCGCTGGCTTTGGCCCAAGGCAGCTTTGTGACCATGCTGGACGCCGATGATGCCTATGAAGGGGAGGCGCATGGCCTGGCGGCGGCGCTGGCCCTAGCGCGCGCCCGGGGTGCGGCTGTGATCCCGAGCATCATCCGCGCCCCGGATGGCACGGCGCTCCGCCACGTGCCGGGTGAAGGGGTGCAGGAGATGGGCTGGCGCGAATGGCGGACGGTATTCGCCTCGCTCCATCTGCTCCGCCCGCGCGCCACCGCCGAGGCCTTTCGCCCCTTTCGTTTGATTGATGATGTCTGGTGGGATTTGCGGGGCTTGGCCCAAACCGGCGGGCATGCGCCGGTTTGCGATGCCCTGGCCTATCGCTACCAGCTGCGCGAAGGGCAGCTCACGGAAACGCGCACCAGCAGTTTTGATGCCGATTACGCCGCGGCACTGGCGATGCTGCGCGATGATCCCGCGCATTTTGGCGCTGCCACCCCGGAAGTGGCCCGCATCCTATGGCGCTGGCGTGCGATGAACCGATGGGCGGAACGTGCTGGCGCGGGCAAGCCGCGTTCGCTTGGCCATTATCATCGCCATGTCACGGCTTATTTGGCGCGGGCCTGAGTGGAAGAATGCCCCCAGGGAGACTCGAACTCCCATGCCCTTACGGGCGGACGATTTTGAGTCGTCTGCGTCTACCGTTCCGCCACAGGGGCAACGCAGCGCTTTCCTAACCCAAGCCGGGGGCCGGGGTCCAGAGGGGGGTCAGAATAGCGAATAGCCGCCATCAATCACTAGGCAATCGCCGGAATGATAGGCGGAGGCGTCACTTGCCAGATACACCGCAATACCGCCGAAATCCGCGGGCTGGCCCCAGCGCCGGGCGGGGATGCGGGGCAGCACCGCGCCGCTGAAACGTTCATCCGCGACATTGCCGGCGGTCATGGCGGTTTCGATCCAGCCGGGCAGGATGGCATTGGCGCGAATGCCATGCCGGGCCATTTCCACCGCCAGTGCCCGGATCATCGCGACCAGCGCGCCCTTGGTGGCACCGTAATGCGCATTGCGCGCCGCCCCTTCAATGGCAGCCAGCGATGCGGTGGCCACCAGCGAACCGCCGCCGCCGCGTTCCACCATATGCCGCGCGGCGGCACGCAGGGTGAAAAAAGCGCCGTCCAGATTGATGCGCATGACGCGCTGCCATTCGGTGGTTTCCAGCGCGGTGAAGCGCGCGGCATGGCCATAGGTACCGGCATTGGCGAAACAGGCATCCACGCGGCCGAGTCTTGAGACGGTTTCCGCAAAGGCGCGTTCCACCGCCGCTTCATCGCCGATATCGCAAATGAGCGCATGAAGGCGCACACCAAACGGCTTCAGGCTTTCCATCGCGGTTGCGTTCTTCGCAGCATTGCTGCCCCAAATCGCGATATCCGCACCCGCTTCAGCAAGGGCGCGGCCCATGCCAAGCCCAATGCCGGAATTGCCGCCGGTGATCAGCGCAACCTTGCCGCTGAGATCAAAGGGCCGGTAAGCCACGGCGTCTAATAACCTGCCTTGCGGTCCACCACTTCCTTGAGCGGCGCGCCATCCAGAAAGCGGCGGAGGTTTTCCACCAGCAGCGCCGCCACCATCGAATCGCGTTCAGGATGCAGCCCGCCAATATGCGGCAGTACCAGGATGTTTTCTGTGCTCCAGAAGGGATCATCCTTGGGCAAGGGTTCCTGACGGAATACATCCAGGATCGCACCGGCGATGGTGCCCGCCTTGGCGGCAGCCACCAAGGCTGCGTCATCAATCAGTGCACCACGACCGAAATTGAGCAGCCAGGCGGTTTTCTTCATGCGCGCAAGCCGCGCGGCATTGATGATGTTTTCCGTCTCGGGCGTGGCCGGTAGCAGCAGCACCACGAAATCGGATTGCGCCAGCACCTCATCGGTTTCTGCTGGCGTGTAAACCCGTTCCACATGCGGCAGGGTACCTGGCGCGCGGCGCGTGCCGATTACGCGCATTTCAAGGGCTGAGGCTTTGCGCGCCAATTCCTGGCCGATTGCGCCAAGGCCAAGAATGCCAAGCGTCTGCCCCGCCAGTGTCGTGGAAACGCGCCGTGTCCAGGTGCCAGCGGCGTTATCACCGACAATCGCGGCATAGGGTTTGGTGATGTGAAATAGCGCGCCCAGGATGTTTTCCGGCATTTGCACGCGATGCGTCCCCCGCGCGCAGGTCAGCGTCAGGCCAGGCGGCAGATCAGCGCGCGCGAGCCAATGTTCCACACCGGCAGTCAGCGCTTGCGCCCAGCGGAGCTTTGGCATTTGCGCAAGCATGCCGGCTGGCGGCCCCCAGGTCAGCATCGCCTCCGCTTCCTGCAATTGTTCGGCTGTTGGCGTCGCACTGCGCGCCAGCACATCCAGCCGGATGCGCTGATCAAGCCCGGCATCAGCGATGGCCTTGCGATAGGCATCCGCGCCATCGGTCCAGAGCAGGAAAAGCGGTTTGGTCATGATGGCCTCAGGCCTTCACAATCAGCGCATCGACCGCGACAGCGTCACTGCCGGCGATGATGATGGGGTTAACATCAAGCTCAGCGATCAGATCGCGCTGATCGGCGGCGAATTCCGAGAGCCGGACAACGATATCCGAAAGCCGATCCATATCGGCCGCCGGCGCGCCGCGGAAGCCTTCCAGCGCCGCGCGGCCTTTCAAGCGACCCAGCATGTCGCGCGCTTCCGTCTTGGTGACGGGCGCGAGCGCCAGCGCGGAATCGCGCATCAATTCCACCAGCACACCACCCAGGCCAACCACGACCAGCGGCCCCATCAGCGGGTCAATGCGCGCGCCTACCATGATTTCCACGCCCGGCTTCGCCATGGGCTGCACCAGCACGCCATTGATACGTGCATTGGGCGCATGATGCTTGGCATTGGCCATGACGGTGCGGAAGGCATCGCGCAATTCAGCCTCATCCTTCAGCTTCAGGCGAATGACACCCGCTTCCGTCTTATGCGGCAAATCCGGGCTTTCCACCTTGATCGCCACCGGCCAGCCAAGCGCCTTGGCGGCAGCGAGTGCCTCATCTTCATTTGTCGTCAGCCGTTCTGGCACCACCGGCACGCCATAGGCAGCCAGAACCTGCTTTGCCTCACGTTCCGTCAGCGTGCGATCCTGCGCGGCCTTGATCAGCGTCGCCGCTTCCTGCGCCGCTTCGGGGCGCGCTACCCGCTGATATTGGCGCGGGCCAGCGCTGCGGCGTTCTTCGCGCTTATGCCAATGATCGAGTGTCGCAAAGCAACGATCCATGGACCGGAATAGGCCGATACGCGGGTTTTGCTCTGCCTCCTTCGAACCGAAACCTTCCAGCCATTCCGTGGTCCAGACCACGCAAATTGGCTTGTCGTGCTTTTCCGCAATGGCGGCCAATTCGCCTGGGCGCTTGGCGGAAAGTTCGGTTGAATAGATTTGGGCGTAAAGCAGCGTGCCGTAATGGTCTTCACCGAGCATGGCGGAAGCGCAGGCGGTCAGGCTTTCCGGATCATTGGCAACTTGTGCTGTGACATCGCAAGGATTGCGCGCGGAACCGAAATCCGGAATGCGCGATTCCAAAATGGCCTGTACCGGCGGTGTGGGCTGCGGCAAGGGAATGCCGCGTTCTTCCGCACGATCAGCAGACATGATGGCGGCGCCGCCCGAGACCGCCACCACCGCCACACCGCGCGCCTTGGGCTTCGGCGCCTTCGCCATGAAGGATGCGGTTTCCACCATGGCTTCGAAGTTATCCACCAGGATCGCCCTCGCGCGTTCAAACGCCGCGCGATAAGCGGCCTGAGAGCCCGCGAGTGATCCGGTATGGGACATTGCCGCCGCTGCGCCCTGCTCACCGGTGCCGAGCTTGAAGACAATCAGCGGCTTGTCGGCAGCGTCGGCGATGCGCGCCGCTTCAATGAAGCGCATCGGGTCCGGCATGCCTTCAAAAACACAGGCAATCGCGCGGCAGCCCGGATCATCAGCCAGGAAGGAAACGCAATCGGCGACATCAATATCTGAAGAATTACCGGTGGTGAGAAGGTGGCTCACGGAAACACCACGCATCACGGCTTGCGCCAAGGAAAAGCCAAGCGCGCCGGATTGGCTGACCAGGCCCAGCGCATGCGGCAAGGGCGCTTCCATGGGTGGCGGGATCATGAAGGTTACACCGGCCTTGCTGCCGAAATTCAGCATGCCGATACAATTCGGCCCGACAATGCGCATGCCCGCATCGCGCCCAATCGCCGCCAGGCGCTGCTGTGCCGCGATATCCTCCGCACGTCCGGTTTCCGAAAAGCCAGAGGCATAGATCATCACGCCGCCAACACCGGCCTTGGCACAATCGGTCGCGATTTCTTCCACCGCATCCTTCGCGGCGACCACAATGCAGCAATCTGGCACTTCCGGTAGTGCGGCGACAGAAGGGTAGCAAGGACGATCACCAATTTTTTCGTAGCGACTATTCACCAGATGCAGCCGGCCCGTATAGCCAGACAGCGCGCTGATGGTGCGATCCGCGAAGGAACCTGCGCGGGGGGAGGCGCCGATCACGGCGATCGAGGCAGGGTTGAACAGCCGCTGCATATCAGCATGGCGATAGACGCTGCGATGGGTGATG
>JADCES010000171.1 GCA_020250005.1 Roseomonas sp. | reverse complement strand
TATGATTTGGACCGCTTCGGCATCATTCCGCGTGGTTCGCCACGTCAGTCCGATGTGATGATCGTGGCCGGTACGCTCACGAACAAAATGGCCCCGGCGCTCCGCAAGGTTTATGACCAGATGTCTGAGCCGCGTTGGGTGATTTCCATGGGCTCCTGCGCCAATGGCGGCGGGTATTACCATTACTCCTACAGCGTGGTGCGTGGTTGTGACCGCGTGGTGCCGGTGGATATCTATGTGCCAGGCTGCCCGCCCACGGCCGAGGCCTTGGTCTATGGCATTCTGCAATTGCAGAAAAAGATCCGCAGGACAGGGACCATCCTCCGTGGCTGAGCAATTGCCTGAAACCGCCGAAGCGGTTGCGGAAAATCCGTTGAAGACGCTGGGGGCTGCGATTGCTGCCGCGGCGCCGCAGGGTGCTGTGACGGGCTTCACCCTGGCGCGTGGCGGGGCGGAGCTGGCTGTCCATGCCAATCGCGATCAGCTTTTGCCATTGATGTTGATGCTGCGTGACGATCCGCGCTTTGCCTTCGAACAATGCATGGATATTTGCGGCGTTGATTGGCCCGAACGCGCTGAGCGGTTTGAGGTTGTCTATAACCTGCTGAGCCTTGCAGAGAACCGCCGTATTCGTGTTTCGGTCACGACTGATGGCGTGGCGCCGGTGCCCTCCGTGGCGGAGATTTGGCCGAGCGCCACATGGTATGAGCGTGAGACCTGGGACATGTATGGCGTGGTCTTTGCCGGCCAGCCGGACTTGCGCCGGCTGCTGACGGATTACGGCTTTGAAGGCCATCCGCTGCGCAAGGATTTCCCGCTGACGGGCCATGTTGAAGTGCGTTATGATTCGGAACAGCAGCGCGTGGTTTATCAGCCTGTCACGCTGCAACAGGATTTCCGCAGCTTTGATTTCTTGAGCCCCTGGGAAGGCATGACCACGCTGCCAGGGGATGAGAAAGTGCATCTGAACCGTCTGGAGGGGCCGGCATGAGCCAGAGCCAGGCAATCGCCATTGCGGGCGCGGAGCCCGAGACGGTACGCCACACCATTGAAGGCGACAGCCACACCATCAATTTCGGTCCGCAGCACCCCGCCGCGCATGGCGTGTTGCGCCTGATCCTGGAAATGAAGGGTGAGGTGGTGGAGCGCGCCGATCCGCATATCGGGCTGCTGCATCGTGGCACCGAAAAGCTGATTGAGCATAAAACCTATATTCAGGCGCTGCCGTATTTCGATCGGCTGGATTACGTCAGCCCGATGTGCATGGAGCATGCTTTTGCACTCGGCACCGAAAGGCTATTGGGGATCGAAGCGCCGGAGCGTGCGCAATATATCCGCGTGCTGTTCAGCGAATTGACGCGCGTGCTGAACCATTTGCTCAACATCACCACCTATGCGCTGGATTGCGGTGCCATTACGCCCGCACTTTGGGGCTTTGAGCAGCGCGAGACCTTGCTTGAGTTTTACGAGGCGGTGTCGGGCAGCCATTACCACGCGAATTATTTCCGCCCGGGGGGCGTTGCGAAGGATTTGCCGGCGGGGCTGGAAGACAAGATCGCTGCCTGGGCCAAGAAATTTCCAGAGTTCTTGAAAGACCTTGAAGGGCTGCTCACGGAAAACCGCATCTTCAAGCAGCGCACGGTTGATATCGGCATCATGAGTGCGGAACAGGCCATGGCCTGGGGCTTCAGCGGGCCATGCCTGCGCGCTTCCGGTTGCGCCTGGGATCTGCGCAAGAGCCAGCCCTATGACGTGTATGACCGCATGGAGTTTGATGTGCCGGTAGGCACGCGCGGCGATTGCTATGATCGTTACCTGGTCCGCATGCTGGAAATGCGCGAAAGCCTGAAAATCATTGATCAATGCCTGAAGCAGATGAAGCCGGGTCCGATCAAGCTGATGGACAACAAGATCGCGCCGCCGCAACGTGGTGAGATGAAGCGTTCGATGGAAGCGCTGATCCATCACTTCAAGCTTTATACGGAAGGCTATCACGTGCCGGCGGGGTCTACCTATTCCGTGGTGGAAGCGCCGAAGGGTGAGTTTGGCGTCTATCTGGTGGCGGATGGCACCAACAAACCCTATCGCTGCAAAATTCGCGCGCCTGGCTATGCGCATTTGCAGGCGATGGAAGTGCTCTCAAAAGGGCATATGCTGGCCGATGCGGTTTCCGTCATTGGGTCTCTTGATATCGTCTTTGGGGAAATTGACCGGTGAGCGCGCCAGCCCACAAGGAACCAGACAGCTTCGCTTTTGATGCCGAAAGCGAAGCCAAGATCGCGACCATTTTGAAGCGCTATCCGGAAGGCAAGCAGGCCAGTGCGGTGATCCCGCTGCTTTATGTCGCGCAGCGCCAGATGGGGCGGCTGACCTGCAGCGCCTGGGTACCGCGTGTGGCGATGGATGTGATCGCTGATCGGCTTTCCATGCCGCCGATCCGTGTCTATGAAGTGGCAACCTTTTATTTCATGTTCAACATGAAACCGATCGGGCGGCATCATTTGCAGCTTTGCGGCACCACGCCCTGCATGCTGCGCGGTTCGGATGATGTGCTGCGCGCTTGCAAGGATGTGGGCGGGCTTAAGGGTGTTGGCGATACCAGCGCGGATGGGCTGTTTACGCTGACAGAAGTGGAATGCCTCGGCGCCTGCGTGAATGCGCCCATTCTGCAAATTGACGATGATTACTACGAAGACCTGAATTACGAGAGCACGGTGAAACTGTTGGAAGCCTTCAAGCGCGGCGAAAGACCAAAGCCCGGCAGTGCCATTGGCCGCATGGCTAGCGCACCGGCGGGCGAGCAAACCGTTTTGACCGGGCGGGGGGAGGAATAAGATGGCCCTTTCAGACAAGGACCGGATTTTCCAAAACCTCTATGGCCGGCAGCCCTGGAATCTGGCGGCGGCACGCATGCGCGGGAATTGGGATGGCACGGCGGCGATCATCGCGCGTGGTCGCGATGCGGTGATTGAGGATGTGAAGAATTCCGGGCTGCGCGGCCGTGGCGGCGCGGGTTTCCCGACTGGCATGAAATGGTCCTTCATGCCGAAGCAATCCGATGGCCGGCCTTCCTATCTGGTGGTGAATGCCGATGAATCGGAACCCGGCACCTGTAAGGACCGCGACATCATCCGCCACGATCCGCATACGCTGATCGAAGGCTGCCTGATCGCCGGCTTCGCGATGGGTGCGCATACTGGCTACATCTATATTCGCGGCGAATACTACAATGAAAGCGTGGTGCTGGAAGCCGCGATTCAGGAAGCCTATGACGCTGGCCTGCTTGGACGGAATGCGGCGGGCTCCGGCTGGGATTTCGATCTTTATGTGCATCGCGGCGCGGGCGCCTATATTTGCGGTGAGGAAACCGCGCTGATTGAAAGCCTGGAAGGCAAGAAAGGCATGCCGCGCTTGAAGCCGCCCTTCCCGGCGGCGGTCGGGCTTTATGGCTGCCCGACGACGGTGAATAATGTTGAAACCATCGCCGTGGTGCCGGAGATTTTGCGCCGCGGGCCGGAATGGTTTGCCTCCTTCGGGCGGGCCAAGAATTCGGGCACGAAGATTTTCTGCATCCAGGGCCATGTGAACAATCCCTGCAATGTGGAAGCGGAAATGAGCATCCCGATGCGGGAGCTGATTGAACGCTATGCCGGTGGCGTGCGCGGCGGTTGGGATAATCTGCTCTGTGTCATTCCCGGCGGGTCTTCCACGCCGCTGCTGCCCAAGCATATTTGCGATGACGTGCTGATGGATTTTGATGCGCTGCGCGAACATCGCTCAGGTCTCGGGACGGCGGGCGTGATTGTGATGGATAAATCCACCGATGTGATCAAGGCGATTGCGCGGCTCGCGGCCTTCTACAAGCATGAAAGCTGCGGCCAATGCACGCCCTGCCGTGAAGGCATGGGCTGGCAGAAGCGCATGATGGACCGCATGGTTGAAGGCAATGCGGAGATCGAGGAAATTGACGTGTTGGAAAACGTCACGCGCCGCATCGAAGGCCACACGATTTGCGCGCTTGCTGATGGTGGCGTTTGGCCGGTGCAGGGGCTGATCCGGCATTTCCGCCCGCTGATGGAAGAACGCATTCGTGACTATAAAAAGCGGCACTCCATGCCGCTGGCGGCGGAGTAAGCGCCATGGCGAAGGTCACGGTTGATGGCATTGAAGTGGAAGTCCCGAACGGGTCTTCCGTGCTGCAAGCCTGCGAAGCGGCGGGCAAGGAAATCCCGCGCTTTTGCTATCATGAACGCCTAAGTGTTGCCGGCAATTGCCGCATGTGCCTGGTGGAAGTTGAAAAGGCGCCAAAGCCGGTCGCTTCCTGCGCCTATCCGGTGATGGATGGGATGAAGGTCTTCACGGACACGCCCGTGGTGCGCAATGCGCGGCGCGGTGTCATGGAATTTCTGCTGATCAATCACCCGCTGGATTGCCCGATTTGCGATCAGGGTGGTGAGTGTGATTTGCAGGACCAGGCCTATGCCTATGGTCATGACAAGTCGCGTTACGGCGAAGCGAAGCGGGCGGTGAAGGACAAGAATATCGGCCCGCTCATCAAAACCGTGATGACGCGCTGCATTCAATGCACGCGCTGCGTGCGCTTTGCTGCCGAGGTTGCCGGCACGCCGGAACTGGGCGGCACCAATCGCGGCGAGAATATGGAAATCGGCACCTATGTCGAAAAGGCGCTGACCTCTGAACTTTCCGGCAATCTGATTGATATCTGCCCGGTCGGTGCACTGACCAGCCGGCCTTATGCTTTCGTGTCGCGCCCTTGGGAATTGCGCAAGACGGATGGCATTGATGTGCTGGATGCCGTGGGGGCAAATATCCGTATTGATACGCGCAGCCCCGAAGTGCTGCGCATTCTGCCCCGCATCAATGAAGCGGTGAATGAGGAATGGATGGCGGATCGTGGCCGCTTTTCCTTTGATGGCCTGAAGCGCCGTCGGCTGGATCGACCGTGGCTCCGCAAGGATGGCCGCATGGTCGCGGCGAGCTGGGCGGAAGCCTTCGCGGCCATTGCAGCGAAGTTCGCGCAAACGCCGGCGGATCGGGTTGGCGCCGTGGCGGGATCGCTCGCGGATGCCGAAAGCGTTCTGGCGCTTAAGGATCTGATGGCGGCCTATGGCAACGCCAATCTGGATTGCCGCGAAGATGGTGCAGCGATTGATGGCGCGCGGCCTGATTTCTATCGCTTCAACACGACCATCGCCGGCATTGAAGAAGCCGATGCGCTGCTGATCATCGGTGCCGATCCACGCAAGGAAGCGCCGGTTCTGAATGCACGCATTCGCAAGCGCTGGGCGCAGGGGCGTTTCCCGGTTGGCATGATCGGGCCGGCGGGGATTGATCTGACCTATAGCGCGCAGCATTTGGGCGAAGGGCCTGCGGCGCTTTCGGCTCTACTGAATGGCACGCATCCTTTCGCCGCGAAGCTGAAGGCAGCGCAAAAGCCCATGCTGATTCTTGGGCGTGGTGCCATTGCGCGTGCTGATGGTGCGGCGGTGCTGGCAAGCGCGTGGCGCCTGGCGGCCGAGACCGGCATGCTGAAGCCCGATTGGCATGGCTTCAACCTGCTGCATCAATTCGGTGGTCAGGTTGGCGCCTTGGAGCTTGGCTTCCTGCCGGGGCAGGGGGGCAAGGACCTTGCCGCGATGCTCGGCGGTGGCGTGGATGCGCTGTGGCTGCTGAATGCGGATGGGTTTGATCCGGCGCGCATCCCGGCCAGCACTTTCGTCATCTATCAGGGCCACCATGGTGATGCCATGGCAGCGCG
>JADCES010000170.1 GCA_020250005.1 Roseomonas sp. | reverse complement strand
GGCATTTTCGTGCTCATCCTGCTGGGCGCGCTGATTATTGAGCTTTTCATCGCCGGCCTGCCGGCCTTTCGCGCCTTTGGTCTTGCCTTTGTCACCTCCACGGATTGGGATCCGGTGCGGGAGCTTTTCGGCGCTGGCGTGTCCATCTATGGCACGATTGTCACCGCCATGTTGGCCATCACCATGGCCGTGCCGCTTGCTTTCGGGATTGCGTTTTTTCTGACCGAATTGGCCCCGCCTTGGATGCGCCGCCCGGTGGGCACAGCGATTGAACTTTTGGCCGCGGTGCCTTCCATCATTTACGGCATGTGGGGATTTTTCGTGATTGCGCCCGCCTTTGCGCAGCATGTGCAGCCCTGGATCATTGATAACATCGGCGAATTGCCGCTGATTGGCTTTCTGTTTCAGGGCCCGCCCTTCGGCACCGGGCTTTTCACCGCAGCCTTCATCCTTGCCATCATGATCCTGCCCTTCATCGCCGCCACCATGCGCGATGTCTTCATGCAGGTTCCGCCCGTATTCAAGGAAAGCGCCTATGGTCTTGGTGCCACCACCTGGGAAGTGATGAAGGGCGTTGTCATTCCCTATACGCGGGTTTCCGTGGTGGGCGGCATTATGCTCGGCCTTGGCCGCGCCCTGGGCGAGACCATGGCGGTGACCTTCGTGATCGGCAATGCCAATCGCATTTCCGGCTCGCTCTTTGGGCCGGGCAATACCATAGCATCGCTTGTGGCGCTGGAATTCGGTGAAAGTGAAATCGGCAGCCTGAAGCTGGCATCGCTGCTTGCGCTTGGCTTCATCCTGTTCCTGCTTTCCTTCGCGGTGCTGGCGACATCGCGCTATCTGCTGCGCTCTCGGCTGAAGGTCTGAACCATGTCGCTGGCCCTATCCACGCTACCAAATCCCGGTCCGCGCAAGGATGTCGCCATGGCCACAAGGCTTGGCCGCCGGCGCAAAAGGGCTGATCGCATCATTCGCACGCTTTGCATCGCAGCGACCGTGTTTGGCCTTGTATTGCTTGCCTCCATCCTCGCCACGCTTTTTTATCGTGGTCTTGAAGCGATGTCGCTGCGCGTTTTCACCCATGTCACCGCACCGCCTGGTTCCGAAGGTGGCTTGCTGAATTCCATTGTGGGAACGCTGATCCAATCCCTGCTTGGCACCGCCATCGGCACGCCGATCGGCATGCTGGTTGGCACTTATCTGGCCGAATACGCCAAGGATTCCTGGCTGGGTAATGCGGTGCGCTTTGTGTCTGACATTCTGCTTTCCGCACCTTCCATCCTGATTGGGCTTTTTGTCTATCAGATTTTGGTGCTGCCCTTTGGCGGGTTTTCCGGCTGGGCCGGGGTGGTGGCCCTTGCCATTATCGTCATCCCCATCGTGGTACGCACCACGGAAGACATGCTGCAATTGATCCCGAATACGCTGCGTGAAGCGGTGGTCGGGCTTGGCGCACCCAAGTGGAAAATGATCATTCTGATCTGCTGGCGCTCAGCCATGGCGGGCATCATCACCGGCGTGCTGCTGGCCGTTGCCCGCGTGGCGGGTGAAACCGCGCCGCTGCTGTTCACCTCGCTCGGCAATAACGCCTGGTCCACCGATCTTTCCAAGCCGATGTCGAGCCTGCCGGTGACGATCTATTCCTTCGCGGGTTCCCCTTTTGAGGATTGGATCGCCCTGGCCTGGGCCGGCGCCATGCTGATCACGCTTGGCGTGCTCGCCCTTAACATCCTTGCGCGCACGCTGCTGCGCAGCCGCATCTGACCGGAAGGACGGAAACATGAGCCTTTCCACCGAAACACAAAGCCAGACTACCGGCACGAAAAGCTTTGGCGGCATGCAGGCACGGTCTGAAGCCACGCTGAACAATGCGCGCGTGGCCATTCGCAATCTGGATTTCTTCTATGGCGATAATCGCGCGCTGAAGGGCATCAATCTTGACCTGCCGGACCGGCAGGTTACCGGCATGATCGGGCCTTCCGGCTGCGGCAAATCCACGCTGCTGCGCGTGCTCAATCGCATGTATAGCCTCTACCCCGGCCAGCGCGCGACCGGTGAGGTGATGATGGATGGCGAAAACATCATCTCCGATTCCGTGGATTTGAATACGCTCCGCGCCAAGGTGGGCATGGTGTTCCAGAAGCCGACTCCCTTCCCGATGACGATTTATGAAAACATCGCCTTCGGCATTCGCCTGCATGAAAAACTCTCCAAATCCGAAATGGGCGAGCGCATCGAATGGGCGCTGACCCGCGCCGCCCTGTGGAATGAGGTGAAGGATAGGCTGGACCGTTCCGCCCTTGGTCTTTCTGGCGGCCAGCAGCAGCGGCTTTGTATCGCACGTACCATCGCCGTGCGGCCTGAGGTGATCCTGTTCGATGAACCAACCTCCGCCCTTGATCCCATCAGCACGCTGAAGATCGAGGAGCTGATTGACGAACTAAAGCGCGATTTCACCATCGCCATCGTCACGCACAATATGCAGCAGGCGGCACGCTGCGCGGATCAGGTGGCGTTTTTCTATCTGGGCGAATTGATTGAAGTGGCGCCAGCAGCGCAGCTATTCACCGCGCCCAAGCACCCGAAGACGCAAGAATATATCACCGGCCGGTTTGGCTGAGCCAGGCAGGAGAAACATAGATGCCCACAGAACATATCGTCCGCAGCTATGATGAGGATTTGCGCAAGCTGCGCGACATGATCGCGCGCATGGGCGGCCTTGTGGAACGCCAGGTTGCCGATGCCACCCGCGCCTTGGTCCGCCGTGACAGTGATCTGGCTGGTGAGGTCGTGCAGCGCGACGTGCAGATTGATCAGCTTGAAAGAGAAATTGAGGCGTTTTGTGTGCGCCTTCTGGCGTTGCGCCAACCTATGGCGGCAGATTTGCGCCTGATCATCGCCGGCATGAAGGTTTCCAATGACCTGGAACGCATCGGCGATTACGCGGCCAATGCGGCGAAGCGGTCCATTGTGCTGGCGTCGCTCCCCGGGCTTGGCAGCATGAATGGATTTGAACGCATGGCGCATCTGGTGCAGGAAAACCTGAAGGCCGCGATGGATGCGCTGGTGCAGGGTGATGCCGAAGCGGCCGAACGCGTCTGGGGTGCCGATGAACCGGTGGATGAAATCTATAACGGCATTTTCCGCGAAATGCTAACGCATATGATGGAAGACCCGCGCAATATCACCGCCGCGACGCATTTGCTGTTCATCGCCAAAAATCTGGAACGCATCGGCGATCACACCACGAATATCGCGGAACGTATTCACTTCGCAGTCCGCGGCGAAAACCTGCCGGAGGATCGGCCGAAGGGCGATACCTCGGCCTTCGCCGTGGTCCGCGCGCCGGGCGATTAGGCATGGCGATGATGGCAGAAAACTACGCTAGCCTTGCCAAGCCCACGGTACTGATCGTGGAGGATGAGGCACCGCTTTTGACCCTGCTGCGCTATAACCTCGAAAAGCAGGGTTTCCGCGTGGATGAAGCGGCAGATGGGCAGGAAGCGCTGCTGCGTGTGGCGGAAGCGCGGCCTGATGTCATGCTGCTGGATTGGATGCTGCCGGCGCTTTCGGGCATTGAGGTCTGCCGCCAGCTTCGCCGCCGGGCCGAAACGCGCGATCTGCCCATCATCATGGTGACGGCACGGACCGAGGATCAGGATGCGGTGCGCGCGCTTGATATCGGCGCGGATGATTACATCGCCAAGCCCTTCGCCATTGAGCATGTCATTGCGCGCATCCGCGCTTTGCTGCGCCGGTCCGGGCGCGTGGCGTCCAAGGGTACGCTGACCTATGCCGATCTCGCGATGGATCAGGATGCGCATCGCGTCACACGCGCCGGGCGGCCCTTGCATTTGGGGCCGACGGAATACCGCTTGCTGGAATTCTTCCTCCAGCACCCAGGCCGCGTTTTCGCGCGTGAGCAATTGCTGGATGCCGTTTGGGGCCGTGATATCCATGTGGAACCGCGCACAGTGGATGTGCATATCCGCCGCCTGCGCAAGGCAATCAATCGCGATGATGAGATGGACCTGATCCGCACCGTGCGCTCCGCCGGTTATGCCTTGGATTCTGACCCGGACAGGCTTGGCTAGCCGGCACCTTGGCGCCGCGCCGAGCAAGGCGTAATCAACGCCCCGCGAATTGATCGGCGAGGGGTGCGATGCGCGTTCTGGTGGTGGGCGGCGGTGGCCGCGAACATGCGCTCTGCTGGGCCTTGGCGGCTTCGCCCTTGCTGACCAAGCTGTTTTGCGCGCCGGGCAATGCGGGCATTGCTGAAGTCGCGGAATGTGTCGCGATCGGCGCCGAGGATATCTCTGGTCTTGTCGCCTTCGCCAAGGAAAATTCCATTGATTTGGTTGTGGTCGGGCCGGAAGCGCCGCTGACGCTTGGCCTGGCCGATGCCTGCGCCGCCGCTGGCCTGAAATGCTTTGGGCCTTCCGCCGCTGCCGCGCGGCTGGAAGGCAGCAAGACCTTCACCAAGGAAGTGGCGGATGCCGCCGGCGCCCCCACCGCCGCCTGGGCGCGCTTCACGGATGCCGCTGCCGCGCGCGCCTATATTCGCGAAAAGGGCGCACCGATTGTGGTGAAGGCCGATGGCCTCGCGGCCGGCAAGGGTGTGGTGGTGGCCGCGACCATTGCCGAAGCCGAAGCCGCCATCACCGATATCATGGAAGACCGTGTCCATGGCACCGCAGGCGCTTCCGTGGTGATCGAAGAATGCCTGGTGGGTGAGGAAATCAGCTTCTTCGCGCTGTGCGACGGCACCACCGCCTTGCCGCTCGGTGCCGCGCAGGATCACAAGCGCGTCGGTGATGGCGATACCGGCCCCAATACCGGCGGCATGGGTGCCTATTCCCCGCCGCCAATTTTCACCGAGGCGCTGCAAGAAACGGTCATGGCGCGCATCATCCGTCCGGTGCTGGCCGAAATGGCGCGGCGCGGTGCGCCCTTCAAAGGCGTGCTGTTCGCCGGGCTGATGATCACGGCGGATGGCCCGAAGCTGATTGAATTCAATGTGCGTTTTGGCGACCCCGAATGTCAGGTGCTGATGCTGCGCCTGAAATCCGATCTGCTGCCCGCCCTGCTCGCGGCCTGTGATGGCGAATTGGCGCGGTTTGATCTCCGCTGGGAATCCTTGCATGCCATGGTGGTGGTGATGGCGGCGCAGGGTTATCCGGGCAGCTATGCGAAAGGCAGCGAGATCCGCGGCCTGGAAGCGGCGGGGCAGGTGCCGGGTGTGCAGGTGTTTCATGCCGGCACAGCACGGCGCGAAGATGGCGCGCTGATCGCAACCGGTGGCCGCGTGCTGGGTATTTCGGCCACCGGCAAAACGCTGCGCGAAGCGCGCGCTGCCGCTTATACCGCGGTGGACCGGCTTGATTGGCCGGGCGGGTTTTGCCGGCAAGATATTGGTTGGCGGGCTTTAAAATGAGGCCCCCTTGCCGACTCGGGGCGCTTCCGGCCATTGAGGGTTCGTGTTGAACCTCATCAAACTCTCGGTCGGTCCCAAGGATGTCGCGGCGCTTGCGGCCTTGCAGGCGCTCCGCCTCAAGGAAGATCCGCCCTTGCGGGCCTGGACGCGCATGTTCCCGAAGCGCGTGGAAGAACTCTGCAATGGCGGCTCGATCTATTGGGTGATAGGCGGCTTTGTGCGCGTTCGTCAGCGCATCCTGGAAATCCGTGAGGAGGAATGGGACGACCAGACCCCCTGCGCCGCCCTGGTGCTGGACCCCACGCTGGTCCTGGTGGAAGCGCGCCCAATGAAGGCCTTCCAGGGCTGGCGCTACTTGAAGCCGGAAGAAGCGCCGGCGGATGTGAACCAGGCCCGCCCGCCAACACGCGGCCTGGATGCCTTGCCGCCCAAGCTCCGGCGCGACTTGGCTGAGCTCTGCCTGATCTGAATCGGCCCCGCCATTCTTGATAAAAATTAAGCTTCCGCTCACGGCAGGGAGAGGTGCCGGGTGCGACATTGCCCATGTCGCGCGGCTCATTCCCGGCATGCCGCGCCGCAACTGGTCCGTCTTCGGGCGGTACCTTTGGGCTGGCTGGTTTGATCCGGCCGGCCCTATTTTTTTGCCGATTCCGCTTCCAGCAGGGCAAGCAGCCCTTCCAGCAATTGCGCGGGCGAAGGCGGGCAGCCGGGGATCAGCAAATCCACCGGCAGGACGGCGCCGATGCCGTTTTCGACCGCATAGGAACCCTTGAAGACGCCACCATCTACGGCGCAATCGCCCACCGCCACCACCCAGCGTGGTTCAGGCGTGCTGGCCAGCGCGCGTTCCAAGGCTTCACGCATATTGAGGCAGGCAGGACCCGTCACCAGCAACACATCGGCATGTTTGGGGGAGGCGACAAAGCGCAGCCCGAAGCGTTCCAGATCATAGGCGACATTCTGCAGCGCATTCACTTCCAATTCGCAACCATTGCAGGAACCGCTATCCACTTCACGGATCGCAAGGCTACGGCCAAGTCGCGTACGGCTGGTCACGGCAAGCCTTTCGCCAAGCGCCTGAATGGTCTCACGCGGCACCAGCGGCGCTTGGTCCGTCAGCGGTTTCGCAAAAAGCGCGCGGGCGAGCTTTGGCCAGAGCATTACAAATCCACCCCGCTATAGGAACAATTGAAGGATTTATTGCACAGCGGAAAATCGGCAACGATGTTATCTTCAATCGCCGCTTCCAAAAGCGGCCATTGCAACCAGGAAGGATCGCGCGGGAACAACGCGCGGATCAGCCCGCCATCATCCAGCGCAATCCAATGCAGGCATTCGCCGCGGAAGCCTTCAATCATCGCCATGCCTTCGCCGGCGCGCACGGGCAAAGGCGACATCAGCTCACCGGATGGAAGGTTCGCCAGGATTTGCCTGACAAGCGCGATGGATTGACTGAGTTCCAACACGCGAACCCGCACCCTGGCATCCACATCACCTGCTTCCAGCACCGGTACATCGAAGGCGAGCGTTGGATAGGGCAGGTTCTCTGGCAGGCGGCGCGCATCGAAGGCGCGCCCGGAAGCGCGGCCGACATGGCCGCCAGCGGCAAAGGCACGCGCCAGATCGGGGCGCAAATATCCCGTGGTCACGACGCGATCCTGCAAGCTGGCATGGGCCTCATAAATCTGCATCAGCGCTGGGATTTCCGCTTCCACGGCGTCCAGCGCGGCCAGAATCGACTCGGCCCCGCGCGGCGCGATATCGGGGGCGGCACCGCCTGGCAAAACGCGGTCCATCATCAGCCGATGGCCAAAAGCAGCGGCAATGGCGCGCAGCACGCCTTCACGCAGCAACCCGCAACGCGCATGGGGGAAGGCGAAGGCCGCGTCATTGCAGACAAAGCCCCAATCATTCAGATGATTATGGATGCGTTCCAATTCCAGCATGAGCGCGCGCAAATGCAGCGCACGTGGCGGCGGCGTGACACCAAGTGCCGCTTCCACCGCCGCCGAAAAGGCCCAGGAATGCGCAACCGTGGTATCGCCTGAAAGCCGCGCCGCGTAACGCACCGCTGCACGTGGCGAGGTGCCGAGCATGAGCGAAAGCGTGCCCTTATGCGTATAGCCAAGCCGCTGTTCCAACCGCACCACGGCTTCCCCTTGCACGGAAAAGCGGAAATGCCCTGGCTCGATCACGCCGGCATGGATGGGGCCAACAGGGATTTGATGAATGCCCTCCCCTTCCGCTGGCAGAAATTCAGGCTGCGGTGCTTCGCCTGCAAAGGGGATGGGCTTGGCGGCAAGCGGATGGCGCAAGGGCCAACGGCCGTGATCCAACCACGGGCGCAAATCAACCGCACCTTCCGCGCGATGGCCCCATAATTCCAGGATCATGCGTTCAAAGCGCACCGCGCCGGGGCGTGCGGGTGAAAGTGCCGCGTAATTCCAGCCTACCGCTGGGGTTGAAGCCAGCACCGCTTCCGCGCTTGGTTCATGCAGGAAGCAGGCATGCACCTGCGTCGCATCCGCCCAAAGCCCGAGCAGCGCCAGATCGGGTTCCTGCTGCAAGGCAGACGGCAATTGCCCCCAGGCGGTGGGTGAAAGCAAGAACCGCTCATAAGGCTTGGCACCTTGCGGATTGCCGCCGCGGATCAGGCTGGAAGCCGGGCCCATCATCCAATCATTCCCGCCGCGGCCTTGAGGAAACTGCTGAAGATCGAAGGCATCGCAAGCCCCAGCAGAAGCGCCACCGCCAGATGCAGCCAAAGCGGCACCATTACCGCAAGCCCATGCCCAGCAACCGCCACATCTGGCGTTGGCGCACCAAAACAAAGTGCTTGCAGCGTATGGATCAAAGCTGTCATCGCCACCACCAGCCCAAGCGCCAGCGCCACGGCAAGCCAAGGCTGCGCCGCCATGGCCGAAGTCAGCACGGCATATTCGGACGCAAACAACAGGAAGGGCGGCAGCCCGGCAATGGCGCCAATCGCCAAGGCCAGCCCCCAGCCAAGCCAGGGATCACTTGCCACCAGCCCTGAAATATCCACGAGTTTCTGGCTGCCCTTTTGCTGTGCCGCGCGGCCAATGCCAAAGAAGATCGCGCTTTTCACCAATGAATGGCCGATCATATGCAGCAAACCCGCAAGCGTCGCGGCCGGGCCGCCAACCCCAAAGGTAAAGGCGGCAATGCCCATATGTTCAATGGAACTCCAGCCAAAAACCCGCCTTGCATCACGCCGCCGCCATAAAGCGAGCGCCGCCAGCAGCACGGAAGCCAGCCCCAGCGCCATCAGGAAAGGCCCAACCGCCAGCGTGTCGGGATGCGCGCCAACAATCGCCTTGGCGCGCAACACCGCAAGCATCGCGGCATTCAGCAAAAGCCCCGATAGCACGGCGGAAATCGCAACCGGGCCTTCCGCATGCGCATCGGGCAGCCATGAATGCAAAGGCACCAAGCCTGCCTTGGTGCCATAGCCTACCAACAAGAACACGAAAGCGAGGTTCAGCGTATCGGCATCACAGCGCGCCGCCACACGCTTCAGCGCCGCCCAGGACAGCCCGCTTTCCGCATCCAGCAACGCTTGCGCGGCGGAATAAAGCAGAATGGTGCCGAACAACGCGAGCGCAATGCCAAAGCCGCAAAGCATGAAGAATTTCCACGCCGCTTCCATCGCCGCCGGTGTGCGATGCACCGCCACCATCAGCACGCTGGCGAGTGTCGCGATTTCAATCGCCACCCAGAGTATGCCAAGGTTATCCGACAGTAGCGCCAGATATTGCGCACCGAGAAACACCTGAAAGGCGCCGTGATAGGCACGGATGCGCCAGTGATCGAAGCCCTCATGCACCAGCGTGGCCGCAGAGAAAATAGAGGTCGTCAAAGCCACAAAAGACGCGAGCAGCACAAAGGGCAGGTTCAGCGCATCAATTCGCGTCCAGCCCTGTTCGCCATGCGGCAGGGTAAACAGCGCCAGCGCCAATATGAAAGAAACACCCGCGCAGCCGATATTCACCGCCGCCGCAATGCGGAGCCTCGGCAAGGCCAGCAAAATCAGCGCACCCACCCAAGGGAAGAACACCATGATCCAGGGCAGCGGCATCATTCGCCTTCCCCCCTGTGCGTATCAAGGCTTTCCGTATCCAGGCTTTGGAAACTTTCGCCCATTTGCAGCGCGAAGACACCGGCGATCACCGCCAGCATCAGCACCAAAGCCGCAGTGGAAAGTTCCATCACCAGCGGCATGCCGGCGACGCCCACCGCGGCCAGGATCAGGCCGTTTTCCAGGCTTAGCAGCCCGATCACCTGGCTGATCAGGTTGCGCCGCGTGATCATCATCAGCCCGCCCAGCAGCACCACGGAAAGCGCCAGCGCCAAATCCTCCCGCGCCAAGGCGCGTTGGCCAGCGGTGGCTGGCAATACCACCAACATCGCGAAGCCCGCCAAGGCGACTCCTGCAATCATGGAAGCACCAATGCCAAGCGCGGGATCAACACCGCGCTGCAGATTGAAGCGCCGCACCAGCCGATGCAGCGCATAGGGGATGAGCACCGCCTTGGCGCCAAAAGCAATTGCCGCCGTCACGTAAAGCCCCGCCGCCCCCTGCACATAGCCCTGCCAGGCAGCGGCAAGTGCGAGCAGCGCGCCTTGTGTGGCGAAGGCATTGATCACCGCAGAAATACGCCGCTGATAGAGCAGGACAAAAGACAGCAGCAGCACTGCGCCGCCCAAAAGATGCGCCAGATCATAGGGAAGCTGCCCGAAACTCATGACAGCCCCGTTGAGACAAACAGGAACACGGCACCCAATAAGCCCAGCAGCAGCGCCGCGCCCAGAAACTCCGGCACACGAAAGACACGCATCTTGGCAATCGCTGATTCAAACACGGCAAGCGCCAAGGCAAGCGCCGCCATTTTCGCGATAAACACCAGAAGCCCGATGATCCAGGCGATTGGCCCCGCACCGGGTGCGGCCATGCCGAAGGGCAGAAACACCGCCGCCAGCAGCGCCAACCAAAGCGTGAGGCGCAAGGATGCCTGAAACTCCCACAAGGCCAAATGCCGGCCGGATGCTTCCAGGATCATCGCCTCATGCACCATGGTCAGTTCCAGATGCGTGGCGGGGTTATCCACCGGAATGCGCGCATTTTCCGCTACCGCCACCGCCAGCAGCGCCACTGCCGCAAAGCCAAGCGACACGCGAAGCCCAAGCGCGCCTTCCTGAAAAATGCCGATGATCACATCCAGATTCGTCGTGCCGGCCAGAATGGCGAAGATCAGCGCCGCCAAAACCAAGGCAGGTTCCGCAAGCGCCGCAAAGGCCATTTCGCGTGTCGCGCCTAAACCACCAAAGGATGTGCCGACATCCATCCCCGCCAGCGCCATGGCAAAGCGCCCAAGTGCCAAAAGCCCTGCAATCAGCAGCAAATCCGCGAAGGGGGCGAATACCATGCCGCGTGCGAAACTCGGCACCAGCGCTGCCGCCAGCAGCGCAGCGCCGACCGCAACATAAGGCGCGGCACGCGAAATGGCTGAGGCGTTTTCTGCCAATACCGGGCGCTTCTTCAACAGCTTCAGCAGATCGCGCCAAGGCTGCATGGGATGCGGCCCACGCCTGCCCATCAGCCGCGCCTTCAGCCAACGCACACACCCTGTCAGCACCGGCGCCAGCGCCAGGATCAGCGTCAGGTGCAAAAGCTGCGTGAGAAGGCCGGTGAGGATGCTTGTAACACCTCCACTCATCGCCGCGCCTCCCGGCTAAGGTTGCGCGTCGGTAGCTGGGAGAGGGTCGCCGTGGTTTGCTTGGGGGTTGCTCCCCGTGCATGAGATTGGCGCCCTCGCCCGGCGTTCCGGGCTCGAACGGTATCCTGAGGTGCGGCCTTGCCAGCCTGCGTGCTATGGTGGACGACAAGCAGCTTTGGAAGCCACGCCTGATCCACATCCGCGGCTCGGAAGGTCTTGCTCATGACGGGTAGTGAATCAGATATGGGGCAAGCCGACTAGGAGCCTGTCTGAGAATTCGCTAGTTTTTGCTCTTTATGTCTGATTCATTTGTTTTCATGAGCAAGAGCTTCCGAGCGTAGGATGTGGACCAGGGTTGGCTCCTTCCTGCTTCGCTGCATCAGTTTGTTCCCCCCGGTCATTTGGCGCATTTTGTGCGAGATACGGTGCGAGAGGCGCTGGACCTTTCGGCGATCACGGGCCTCTACAAGTCAGAACAGGG
>JADCES010000017.1 GCA_020250005.1 Roseomonas sp. | reverse complement strand
CGCTTGATGGTTATGGCGCGCTGGAAGACCCGTATCTTTATCTGCACAACGCCAATGGCGTTCTGATTGCCCAGAATGACGATATCCGCAATGGGGTCTTGCGCAATTCACGGATTAATTGGGTCGCCAACGAAACCGGACGGTTTTTTCTGGATGCCGGCGCCTGGGATGAGAGATTCGTGGGCGGCTATCAGCTTGCGATCATTGAATTCATACCGCCTACCTATACCCTTGATGAAATCGCGGATTTCCTGACCACCGGCTTTTGGGGCGATGGTGGGCGCCGCTGGGATATCAGAGCCGACAATATCATCACCCATAATGTGACGGGGCTCACTTCTTCCGGCCAAACGCTGGCGCGTGCGGCCTTTCAAAGCTGGGCCAATGTCACCAATCTGGTGTTTGAGGAAGTCACCTCAGGCGGCGATATAACCCTTGATGATAATCAATCTGGGGCTTTTGCGTTTTCTTCTGTCAGCAATGGCTTCATCACCGCCTCATCGATAAACATCGGCACAGGCTGGCTCAATACTTATGGCACTGCAATAGATAGCTATTCCTTCCAGACCTATGTGCATGAAATTGGCCATGCGCTCGGCCTTGGGCATGGCGGGGCCTATAACACGACTGCCACCTATGGCATTGATAATCTTTATCAGAATGACATCTGGTCCTACACGATCATGTCGTATTTCGACCAGGGGGATGCGAATTTTGGCACTTATCGCGTTGTGATGGGGCCAAGTCTTGCTGATATCGTTGCAGTGCATAAACTTTATGATGCCAATACGACATTCAATTCGGGCGATAGTGTTTATGGCCGCAATGCCACCGCCGGTTCGCTTTATGATTTTGCGAATTACACAACTGCCCCGGCCTTCACCATTTATGATACAGGCGGGTCGGATACGCTGGATGCTTCAGGTTATGGCGCAAATCAAACCATCAATTTGACCGCGGAAGCATTTTCTTCCATCGGCGGCATCAGCAACAATATAGCCATCGCCCGCGGCGTGGTCATTGAAGGCGCGATTGGCGGCAATGGCGCGGATAGACTCTTCGGCAATTCGGATGCGAATTTTCTGGCCGGCAATACGAGCGCGGATACGCTGGACGGTAGCGCTGGCAATGATAGCCTTGATGGGGGCAGCGGGAATGACTGCCTGATGGGCGGCGAGGGTTTTGATATCGCGGATTATCAGTCAGCAAACGCAGCCGTCATTTTTGATCTTTTGTCTGGTGCGGCCACCGGCCCTGATTTCGGCCAGGATGTGCTGATCGGCATTGAAGGCGCCGCTGGCGGGCAGGGTGCCGACAGCTTCATCGGCGATGCTGGCGCCAATATGCTTATCGGCAATGCAGGAGACGATACACTGAATGGTGACCAGGGTGCCGATAGTCTTTACGGCGGCGCAGGCAATGATCTGCTGATCGCCGATGGGCTTGGTGGTGTTTTCGACACTGGCGATGGCGATGATGTGGTGCTTTTGGGCGGCACCCAACTTGCCGATATCCTGGCCCTGTTCGGGTCCTGGGGCTGAGGATCAGCCAACCGCTTGACGCCCCCTGATCGCGGGGCGAGAAGCCTTCTGCCGAAGCCCTTTCGGCACCACGCCAGTCCGGGATCTCCATGACAAACTATAAGGGGCCGCTGCTGCTGGTAGGGGCCATGGCGCTTTTTGCGCTACTCGATGCCAATTCGAAGCTGCTGGCCGGGCGCTATGGCGCGGACCAGGTGCTGATCATTCGTTATGGGACCTTGCTTGTTCTGCTCGGGTCGCTGCGACTATTGCGGCGCGGCGCAGGCGGGCCGATTGCAACGCCGCGCCCCGGGTTGCATTTGCTGCGCGCCCTATGCATGGCAGGTTCCGCCTATGGCTTCTTCCTGGCCTTTCGCGACATCCCCCTGGCTGAGGGCTACCTGGTCTATTTCACCGCGCCCTTTTTCACCCTGCTTTTGGCCGCACTTGTCTTGGGCGAAAGGAATGGCCGCGCTGTCTGGTTCTGGTCCGCAGTCGGGTTTCTGGGCGTCATGGTCGCGATGCTGCCGGCGCTCACGGCTTCGGCATCATCTGCGCCTGTCCCTTGGCATGCCTATGCCTGGGCGTTTCTTGGCACCATGACCTATGCCGGGTTTTTGACAATCAGCCGCATATTGCGCGCCGAACAGAATGCGGCACGGTTGATCTTCTGGTCATCCGGCCCGCTCTTCCTGGCGATTCTGCCCTTTGCCATCGCCGATTGGGTCACGCCCAATGCCTATGATTGGGTGGCGCTGATTGCCAATGGGCTCTTTGCCGGGGGCGCGACCCTGGCGCTTGCGATTGCCTTCAGCATTGATCGCGCGGCACGGCTGGCGCCGCTGGAATTCACCGCGCTGGTCTTCGCGCTGATGCTGGATGCCGCCATTTGGCAGCTCTGGCCTGGCGCCTGGACCCTGGCGGGGGCCACCATTGTTGTTCTTGCCTGCCTGATGAGTGAGCGTGCGGCGCGGCGCGAGGAGGGCTGAGCGGCCTCTCATGACAGGTTGGCCGAGGCGTCAGCTTTGTCTTTCTGACCATTTCGCTTAAAAACCATCGGGCCGGGCGCATCGGCCGGCCCGATGGAAGATGGAAAGCCTTGCCCATGTCCCACACCAACCTTGCCTCGATCGGCTTTCCGGCAAAGGAGGGGGCGCGTGGTTTCACGACGCGCCCGGAAATCAGCGGGACCTTTGGCGCGGTGGCCTCCACCCATTGGATCGCTTCCCAGGTTGGCATGGCGGTGCTGGAACGCGGCGGCAATGCTTTTGATGCCGCGGCTGCCGCCGGCTTTACGCTGCAAATCGTGGAACCGCATTTGAACGGCCCGGGCGGCGATTGCCCCATTTTGCTCCATAGCGCCCGCACCGGTCAGCAGCAGGCCATTTGCGGCCAAGGCCCCGCGCCGGCTGGCTTGAATGTCGCGCTGATGAAAAGCCTTGGCCATGAAATCATGCCCGGTACCGGCATGCTGGCAGCACCCATCCCGGGCGCCTTTGACGCATGGATGCTGATGCTGCGTGATCACGGCAGCTGGAAGCCGCGCGATATCCTGGCCTATGCCATCGGCTATGCGCGGCATGGCGCGCCCATGGTGCCGCGTGTGCGCGCCACGATTGATTCGGTGCGCCGCTTGTTTGAGGCGGAATGGAAAACCTCTGCCGCGCTGTGGCTACGCAATGGCGGCCCGGCACCGGGCGGGCTTTATGCCAACCCGACACTCGCCGAAACCTATGAGTGCGTCGTGCGTGAAGCGGAAGCCGCGGGCGGGGATCGCGTTGCGCAAATCGAAGCTGCGCGGCGCGCCTGGTATCGCGGCTTTGTGGCGGAAGCGATTGATCGTTTCTGCCGCACGACAGAAGCCATGGATACATCCGGCCGCCGCCACCGCGCCGTGCTGAATGGGCAGGATTTGGCTGGTTGGTCCGCGACCATCGAAGCACCGCTTGGCTTGGATTACCACGGCCATCGCGTGCTGAAATGCGGCCCCTGGAGCCAGGGCCCCGCCATGCTGCAAACCCTCGCTTTGATCGCGGGCGATGACATTGCGGCGATGGACCCGCTGGGCGCGGATTTCATCCATTTGGTGACGGAAGCGATGAAGCTCGCCTTCGCGGATCGTGAAGCCTTTTATGGCGACCCGAATTTCGTTGATGTGCCGATGGCAACCTTGTTGTCGCCTGCCTATAACGCCGCGCGCCGGGCGCTGATTGGCGCTGCTGCCAGCATGGAATTCCGCCCGGGTTCACCGGATGGCCGCGCCCCGCGCACGGACTACGCCGCTGCCATCCGCCGCGCGCAGGAAATGGCCGCCGCTGCCGGCAGTGGTGAGCCCACCGTCTCTCGCCTTGGTGCGGCGGGGGGCGATACCTGCCATGTGGACGTGATTGACGCGGCCGGGAATATGGTGAGCGCGACACCTTCCGCCGGCTGGCTGCAATCCTCGCCCGCCATTCCAGAGCTTGGCTTTTGCCTTGGCACGCGCTGCCAGATGTTCTGGCTGGATGAGACGCTCCCCAATGGCCTGCAGCCGAACAAGCGCCCGCGCACCACGCTCTCACCAGCCCTTGTTCTGCGCGATGGCAAGCCCTGGATGAGCTTCGGCACGCCGGGCGGAGAGCAGCAGGATCAATGGCAGTCCATCATGCTGCTGCGGATGCTGCATCACGGCATGAATATCCAGGAAGCGATTGATGCGCCTTCCTTCCATTCGGAACATTGGATCAGCAGCTTCTGGCCACGTGGCGCCAAGCCCGGCAAGCTGGTCATTGAAGGGCGCTATGCGCCGGACGTGCTGGCGGCGTTGAAGGCGCGCGGGCATCAGGCGGAAGCGGGTGGCGATTGGTCCGAAGGGCGGTTGACTGGCGCGCGGCGTGAAGCCGATGGCACCATTCGCGCTGGGGCCAATCCGCGCGGCATGCAAGGTTATGCGGTGGGGCGGTGATGGACAATAAGAACGACACCAAACGCGAATATCACGCGCGCAAGCGCATCCTGGTCACGGGGGGGGCTGGCTTTGTCGGCAGCCATTTATGCGATGCGCTTTTGGCCGCAGGGCATGAGGTTCTCTGCGCCGATAATTTCTTCACCGGCAACAAGGCCAATATAGAAAGCCTGCTGGATCACCCTTACTTCGAATTGCTGCGCCATGACGTGACCTTCCCGCTTTATGTCGAAGTTGATGAAATCTACAACCTTGCCTGCCCGGCATCACCCATCCATTATCAGCATGACCCGGTGCAAACGCTGAAAACCAGCGTGCATGGCGCGATCAATATGCTCGGCCTCGCCAAGCGCCTGAAGGCGCGCATCCTACAGGCCTCCACCAGCGAAGTTTATGGCGATCCCAATGTGCACCCGCAGCCCGAGGAATATTGGGGCAATGTGAACCCAATCGGGCCGCGTTCCTGTTATGATGAGGGCAAGCGCTGCGCAGAAACCTTGTTCTTCGATTACCACCGGCAATTCCGCCTGCCGATCAAGGTGGCACGCATTTTCAACACCTATGGCCCGCGCATGCACCCGAATGATGGGCGCGTGGTGTCCAATTTCATCGTCCAGGCTTTGCGCGGTGATCCCATCACGATCTATGGCGATGGTAAGCAGACGCGGTCCTTCTGTTTTGTGTCAGATCTGGTGGAAGGGCTGCGCCGCCTGATGGATTCACCCGAAGACACAACGGGGCCGATCAATCTCGGCAATCCAGGCGAATTCACCATGATCGAATTGGCCGAAGCAGTGATCCGCCTGACCGGTTCCGCTTCCAACATGGTATTCCGCCCCGCGCCGGTGGATGACCCGCGCCAGCGCCAGCCCGATATCACCAAGGCACGCGCCAAGCTTGGCTGGGAACCGACCATCCCGCTTGAACAAGGCCTGGTCCATACCATCGCCTATTTCGACAAGCTGTTATCGAGGGGAAACGCCTGAGCATGCGCATCCTGCTTGCCATCGCGCATTTTTTTCGTGCTGAGGAAGGGTCAAACCACAGCTCCACCGATGCACATCGGCGTGATCAGCGCGCAGTGGCTATCCGGAATGTCATTGATGCCTGGCGCGGGCATTACGGGCCAACCTATAGCATCAATGTCTGGCAGAAGCGCTTCGAACCCATGATCGGCGTTGCGGATCAGCTTGACATCATCGTCATGGTGAATGGCGACAACCATCTGCTGGATGCGGATTACTGCCGTTCCCGCGGGGTGCGGCTTTATGATGCGAAGCTGGATAATCCGCGCATGTTGGGCTTCACCGCGCATAAGCTTTTTGCCGATGCGCGCAATATCTATGATGTCTTCGCCTTTTCCGAAGATGATCTGCGCCCCACCGGCGGTGATATGATCCCACGCATCCTGGCCTTTCATGATGATTACGGCTGGCGGCGCGTGCTGTTTCCCAATCGTTTCGAATTCAATGCACGCGGCCCCGCGCTGAAAACCTATATCGATGGCATGCTTCGCCCAGGGCTGCTGGCACCTTTCGAAGCCGCGCTGCCGGATGAGCGTTTCCTGAAAGGCCGGCAGGGCGCAAGGCCGCTCACTTTCCAGCGCGCGACCAATCCGCATTGCGGATTCTTCGCGCTGACCGCTGAGCAATTGGCGCATTGGATGGCACAGCCGCAATTCGGCGATCAGGATTGCAGCTTCATCTCACCGCTTGAAAGTGCCGCAACGCTGGGCATCCTGAAAACCTTCCCGATCTACAAGACCTTTGGCCGCGATATGGGCTGGCTTGAGATCGAACATCTGGATACGCGGTTTTCCGGCATGAATCTGCCGGGGCGCCCGCAACCCACGCCCCGGCCAGGCTGAATTCAGCGCGGGCGCGGCCCGCTTCGCCGCGGCGCGGGGCCGCGCTTGGCAGTGGCCGGCAGCGCGGCGGCGGGTGCAGCCTTCCCCGATTGCGCGCGCAAATCCGCAATGGTCGCGCGGTTGGTCACCTGTTCCGGGTTCATGCGGATTTCCACAATGGCGGGCTTGCCGGAAGCCAGCGCACGCTGCACGGCGGGCACCATTTCCTCGGTCTTTTCCACCACCTCACCATGGCCGCCAAAGGCTTCAATGAAGCGCGCAAAATCCGGATTGGTCAGCGCCGTGCCGGACACCCGATGCGGATAGGTGCGTTCCTGATACATGCGGATGGTGCCATACATCTGGTTGTTGAAAACCAGAATCACTGGATTGACGGAATGATGGAAGGCGGTCGCGATTTCCTGCCCCGTCATCAAGAACCCGCCATCGCCGACAAAGCCAATCACCGGCCGTTCCGGATGCACAATTTTCGCACCAATCGCGGATGGCACCGCATAGCCCATGGCACCATTGGTGGGGCCAAGGAAATCCTGCCCCGCGCCCACATGCATGAAGCGCGTGGGCCAGGTCGCGAAATTGCCGGCATCGGTCGTATAGATGGTATTGGCTGGCAGCGCCATTTCCAAATCCTGCAAGGCTTTCGCCAGGTTGAGCGGCCCTTCGTAATTGGGCGCGGCCGACTGCTTCATGCGTGTTGCGCGCAAATCCCGTGTCCAGCCAGCCCAGGCAGGCTTCTTGATGGGCGCTGCCGCCTTGGCGGCTGCGGCAAAGGCATTCAGGTCCGCGGTGATCCCAAGTGCGGGGCGATAGACCCGCCCGATTTCCGATTGCTCGGGATAGACATGCACAATCGGCGTCGCGCCCGCCATATCCAATAGCGTATAGCCCTGGCTGAAAGTCTCACCCAGGCGCGATCCAATCGCGATGATCAAATCTGCATCCTTCGCGTGGGCCACCAGTCCCGGATCGGCGCCAACGCCAAGATCACCGACATAATTTTCCGAAGTGCCATCGAAAATGCCCTGACGACGGAAGCCAACCGCCACCGGCAGATCATTGGCCAGCAGGAAGTCGCGGATATCAGCCTTGCCCTGATCCGACCAGCGTGAGCCCCCCAGCACCGCGAGCGGGCGCTTGGCCTTGCCCAGCATCGCCATCATGCGCGAAACGGCATCAGGCGCGGGGTGCGGCGGCAGCACGGTGGCAGGGCCGATATCCGGCACATTGGCCATGCGCTTTTGCATTTCCTCACTGATCGCAATCACCACCGGGCCGGGGCGGCCAGAGACAGCGACATCAAAGGCATGCGCCATCAATTCGGGGATGCGCTTTTCATCATCAATCTGCGTCACCCATTTGGCGATGGGGCTGAACATGCGGCGATAATCAACTTCCTGGAAGGTTTCGCGGTCTGTCTCCTCAACCGGGATTTGGCCGACCAGCAGCACCAGCGGCGTTGAATCCTGCTGCGCGACATGCACGCCAATGGCCGCATGGCAGGCGCCCGGGCCGCGCGTGACAATGGCAACACCCGGCTTGCCGGTCAGTTTGCCATAGGCCTCCGCCATATGGATCGCGCCGGCTTCAAAGCGGCAGGTCACCAGCTGCAAGCGATTGCGCACGGAATAGAGACCATCGAGCAGATCAAGATAGCTTTCTCCCGGCACGCAAAATGCATGGGTGACGCCTTGCGCCACCAGCGCATCGGCCAAAAGCTTGCCGCCTGTCCGTCCTGTTTTTGCTTCGGCCATCACCGCTTCCCCAATCAATTCAGATGGGCGGAAGCTAGCCGATAAATCCAGGGCGTGAAATCACCCCAAGCCGCGGCGGCGGCGTTATTCCGCCGCCTGATGGCCATGGCTGGTGGCAGGGCGCTTTTCCAATTCCGCCAGCTTGGCCGCAATGGCGCCAATCGGCTTGGTATAGGGCGCCAGCAGCAGGTAAAGCGCCGGCACGGCGTAAAGTGTCACAATGGTGGAAAGCGTAATGCCGCCCACAATCACCACACCCAAAGCCTGCCGGCTTTCTGCCCCCGCCCCCGTCGCCATGGCGAGAGGCACGGCACCCAGCACCGTCGCGATGGAAGTCATCAGAATCGGGCGCAGCCTGACGACAGAGGCTTCCAGCACCGCATCACGAATACTCATGCCCCGATCACGGAGCTGGTTGGCGAATTCCACCACCAGAATGCCGTTCTTCGCCATCAGGCCAATCAGCAAGACCATGCCGATCTGGCTGAACACATTCAGCGATTGCCCCGTCACCCAAAGCGCCAGTAGCCCGCCCGTCACCGCAAGCGGTGTGGACAGCAATATGACAAAGGGATGCACGAAGCTTTCGAACTGCGCCGCCAGCACCAGGAACACCACCAACAACGCGAGCGCAAAGGTCACGTAAAGCGCGCCGGAGCTTTCGCGGAATTCGAGGCTTTGGCCCAGATAGGAAATGCGCGCTTCCTGCGGCAGCACTTCTTTGGCGGTGCGATCAAGAAAATCCAAGGCCTCGCCCAGCGAATAGCCAGGCGCGAGAGAGGCTGTGATGGTAATGGCGCGCACGCGATCCTGGCGCGAGAGGGTCTGCGCGCGCGCGCGTTCAGACAGCGTCACCACATTGGAAAGCGGCACCAGCCCGCCGGTCCCCGTGCGCACAAAGACATTCTGCAAATCATAAGGCGAAAGCCGCGCCGATTCGGGCGCCTGCAACATCACCTTGTATTCCTGCCCACCCACGACATAGGTGGTCACTTCGCGTGATCCCATCATGGTTTCAATGGTGCGGCCCACGGCGGCGATGGAAATGCCAAGATCGGCTGCCTTGCGCCGATCAATATCCACGCGCACTTCCGGCTTGGTTTCCTTGAAGTTGTGATCAAGGTTGAGCAGGCGCGGATTGGTCCTTGCCCTTTCCAGGAAGGCATCGCGCCAGGCGATCAGCGTATCATAATCCGGCCCGCCAATCACGAATTGCACTGGCGGTTGGAAGCCGCGCTGGCCGAGCGAGGGCGGGTTCAGCGCAAAGCCGCGAATACCCGGCACGCCCGCGACCAGCGGGAAAATCTCGGCGGCGATGGCCTGCTGCTTGCGCTCACGCTCATTCCAGGGGGCCAGCCGCACAAAGACATTGGCGATATTGCCAACGGCCGGGCGCTGAAAGCCGCCCACGGTTGCGAAGACCGCATAGGCCTCACCACTATCCAGATAGCGCTGTAACAGGCTTTCCAGGCGCATCACATGTTCGATGGTATAGGGGAAGGAAGCGCCCTCAGGCCCTGTGGTTGGAATAATCACCACGCCGCGGTCTTCGGTGGGGGCGAATTCCTTTGGCAAAACATTGAACAGCACCACGGCGAAAAGCGACATGGCCGCCGATGCGCCCATCACCAGCAGCGGCGCACGCAGCGCCTTATCCAAAGTCCAGCGCAAAGCCTCATTCATCGCAACGAAGAAGGGCTCTGTCATGCGCACCAAAAGCCCCTCACCCTCATGCGGGCGCAGCAGCTTGGAACACATCATGGGCGTGAGTGTCAGCGCAATCAGCCCCGAGAATAATACCGATGCGGCAAGGGCTATGCCGAATTCCGTAAATAGCCTCCCCGTATTGCCCCCCATGAAGGACAGCGGCAGGAAGACCGAAACCAGCACCAGCGTTGTCGCAATAACGGCAAAGGCTATTTCACGAGAGCCAAGCAAGGAAGCGAGCAAGGGATCCTCGCCAAGCTCGATCCGCCGATGGATGTTTTCCAACACCACAATCGCGTCATCCACAACAAGGCCAATGGCGAGCACAAGGCCAAGCAGCGTCAGCACATTCACCGAAAACCCGAATACTGCCATCGGGATGAAGGACGCCACGATGGAAACGGGAATGGCGACAGCAGGGATGATGGTGGCGCGCACCGAACGCAGGAACAGGAAGATCACGCCCACCACCAGCGCCAACGCGATCATCAGCGCATGCTCAACCTCATAGATGGATTGCGCGATGAAAAGGCTTTCATCATAGCCGATAATGGCATCCACGCCGGGCGGCAGGCTTGGCTTGATGCGTTCCAATTCCTCCTTCACGCCATCAGCAACCGCAAGCGTATTGGCGGTGGATTGGCGCAGAATGCCAAGGCCGATGGCAGGCCGGCCATTGATGCGATAGCCGCCGCGCGTATCTTCAGCGCCAACCTCAACCCTGGCGACTTCGCCCAGCAATACCTGCGCGCCCCCGGTACCGCGCGCCACCACCACCTGGCGGAATTGCTCGGGCGAGCTCATGCGCGTGTCGGTGCGCACGGTCAATTCGCGGGCGGAGCTTTCAAGCCGCCCGCCGGGCAGTTCCACATTCTCCCGCCGGATTGCGTCTTCCACATCCTGCACCGTCAGGCCACGCGCGGCGAGCGCTTGGCGATCCAGCCAGATGCGCATGGAAAAGCGCCGTTCGCCAATCACCAAGACCTGCGCGACACCTTCCACAATGGCAAGGCGGTCCACGATGCGCCGGCGCGCGATATCGGTCAGGTCAAGCGGTGAGAGGGTTTCGGAATTGAGCGCGATCCACAAAATGGGCCGGCTATCGCCATCCACCTTTTGCACAATCGGCGTATCGGCCTGTTCCGGCAGCCGCGCCAGGGCGCGCGCCACACGGTCGCGCACATCATTGGCGGCGCTATCCACATCACGCGTCAGGCGGAATTCCAGCGTGATCTGGCTGCGTTCATCGCGCGATTGGGATTGAATGGATTTGATCCCCTCAATCCCCGCAACGGCACCTTCCAGGATTTCCGTAATCTGATTATCCACCACGGGCGCCGAGGCGCCGCGATAGGTGGTCACCACCTGAATGATCGGCGGGTCAATCTTCGGGTATTCCCGGATCGGCATCTTATACAGTGACGCCAGCCCAAGCACGATCAGCATCAGGCTGATGACAGTGGCGAAAACCGGCCGTTTGATTGAGATATCGGAAAGGACCATGGGTTCAGCCCTGCTCAGCTTGTCGGACGTGCAACGGTTTCGATGATGCGCACCGGCGCATCCGGGCGCAAGCGCTGAATACCGCGCACGACAACCGATTCCCCGGCGGCGAGCCCTTCGCGGATTTCCACTTCGCCGGGCAGGCGGAGCCCCAGCTTCACTTCCTGGCGCCGGGCGCGCCCATCACGGATCACATAGACAAAGGCGCGGTCGCCCACGGGGTCAATCGCTTCCTCGGCCACCAGCAGCGCGGTTGGGCGTTCTTCCAGCACCATTTCCACATTCAGGAACAGGCCGGGGCGCAGCGCTTCATCCGCATTGTCGAATTCGCTGATCACGCGCACGCTGCGCGTTGCGGGGTCAATGCGCGTGTCAATGATCGTCACCTCACCATTGAAGCGGCGATCGCCATAGGCGGTGCTGCGCGCGCTAACCTGCCGGCCAATGCGCACCCGCGCCAGGAAAACCTCCGGCACGGCGAATTCGACTCGCACGCGGGAAAAATCATCCAGGGTGGTGATGGCCGTGCCGGGCTGGATCAGTGCGCCCAGGCTGACTTGCCGCAAGCCAACACGCCCGCTGAAGGGCGCGGTCACGCGCAATTCTTCAAGCTTTGCCTCCGCCTGACGCACGCGGCCTTCCGCCTGACGGGACAAGGCTTCAAGCGTATCCAGCCGCTGGGCCGCAATGGTCTGGCCGGGCTGCAAGCCACGGGCGCGCTGCAATTGATTGCGCGCATCATCCAATAGCGCGCGCGCCTGATCGAGCTCTGCCGAAACCGCACCGGAATCGAGTTCCACCAGGGTTTCGCCCGCCTGCACCTTCTGGCCTTCGGTGAAGCGGATATGCGTGACAATGCCAACAATCTTGCCGGTGATGGTGACGGCTTCACGCGCGCGCACCGTGCCGACACTCTCAACCCTATCCACCACCAGGCCGGTGCGCACGGGCTGGACGATAACACCCACGGGGCCGGTTGGGCCACCGCGCGCGGGACCCTGGCTTGCCGAGGGTTGCAACCCAACCAATTGTAGCGGCGCGGGCAGGCCAAATTCCTCACCCTTGAAATGCCAGGCGGCGCCGGCGCCGGCGATCAGGGCAAGTAAGCCTAGCTGCGTAATGGTGCGCATATCATTCCAACCCAAGCCGCCCCCGCAGGACCGGCACCATGGCAGAGCGCGACCGCGTAAGCGGCCCCGGACCGCAGGAAAGAGCCAGGCGAGAGCGCCGAGCCCCACAAAGCTTCTGCCGCGCCCCGCAGGCCGCGGCAAGTTTCACTTTTTTTAGATATGGGGCTGCCCCTCGTTCGGCGCTACCCTGATGCAGCGCGCCTGCCGCCCGGGGACAATCTGGCGGAGCGGGGGCACCCCATTATGGCAGCAATCAATCATTTCCGCGCAGCGCGGCGCGAAGGCGCAGCCGGTGGGCACCTTGTCCAGCATGGGCGGCGCGCCGGGAATGGTGGTGAGCCGCTTGCCGCGCATGCCGGCATGGACCGTCGCCCCCAAAAGCCCCTTGGCATAGGGGTGCAAGGGGCCGGCCATGAGCGCGCCAACCGGGCCTTCTTCCACCACCTTGCCGGCATACATCACCGCCACCCGGTCAGCGATTTCCCCAGCAACACCAAGGTCATGGGTCACAAACACCACCCCCATGCCAAGCTTTTCCTGCAAGGACCGCAGCAGTAGCAGCACCTGGATTTGCACCGTGGCATCAAGCGCCGTGGTCGGTTCATCGGCCAGCAGCAGCTTGGGCCGGCAGGCGAGTGCGACCGCAATCATGGCGCGCTGCCGCAGCCCCCCGGATAATTCATGCGGATAGGCCGAAAGCCGCCGTTTGGCCGAGGGAATTTGCACCAATTCCAGCAATTCCAAAGCCCTGGCATCAGCGGCGCTGCGGCTGGCACCTTCATGGCGCTGCACGGTCTCGGCGATCTGCCGCCCGATGGTGAAGACCGGGTCGAGCGCCGTCATGGGTTCCTGGAAGATCATGGCCACATCGCCGCCGCGGAAATCGGCAAGCTGGCCTTCATTCATGGCCTGCACAT
>JADCES010000169.1 GCA_020250005.1 Roseomonas sp. | reverse complement strand
CCCTGTTCTGACTTGTAGAGGCCCGTGATCGCCGAAAGGTCCAGCGCCTCTCGCACCGTATCTCGCACAAAATGCGCCAAATGACCGGGGGGAACAAACTGATGCAGCGAAGCAGGAAGGAGCCAACCCTGGTCCACATCCCACGCTCGGAAGCTCTTGCTCATGAAAACAAATGAATCAGACATAAAGAGAAAAAACTAGCGAATTCTCAGACAGGCTCCTAGGCTATGGGCGGAAAAGGAAGCAGCCCATGTCCGATTTGCCGCGCCAGGTGGATATCGCCGAAGAAGGCCCGCGTGAGGGCTTTCAGATCGAAAAGAACCCGATCCCAAGTGCGGATAAGATCGCACTGATTGATGCGCTTTCGGCAACCGGCCTCAAGCATATTCAGGTGGCGTCCTTTGTCTCGCCCAAGCTGGTGCCCGGCTGGGCTGATGCTGAAGCAGTTGTCGCGGGTTTCGCGCCAAACCCCGATATTCACTACACCGCGCTCTGGTTCAATGCGGCGGGGTTGGATCGCGCACTGGCCTTCAAGGATCGGCTGCATCTTTTTGGTTCCATCAGCCTTGCGGCATCCGAGGCGTTTTCGCTCAAGAATCTGAACCGCGATCGTGCTGGGCAGATTGAGGCCATGCGCAAGCAAACCGCCGCGCATATCGCCGCCGGCGTGCCGGTGACGCGCATTGGGCTGCAAGCGGCCTTTGGCTGCAATTACGCTGGCGATGTCGCGCCTGCGCAGGTGGTGGCAGCAATCACGGATGGCTTGGCAATTGCGGCGGAAGCGGGGGTTGCGATCCGTGATTTGACATTGGCGGATACCATGGGTTGGGCCAATCCGCATCAGATCGAAACCGTGATTGATGAGGTGCGCAATCGCTGGCCGGAATTGCGCCTTGCGCTGCATTTGCACGACACGCGGGGGCTTGGCATTGCCAATGCCATGGCGGGGCTGCGGATGGGGGTGGCACGTTTTGATGCCACCGTGGGCGGCCTTGGCGGTTGCCCCTTTGCCGGCCAGCCGGGCGCACCCGGTAATATCGCGACAGAGGAATTGGCGCTGCTTTGTGCCGAGCTTGGCATTGCAACCGGCATTGATCTGGAAGCGCTGGTGGAAGCGGGCAGGCTTGCGGAACGCATCCTGGGTCGGCGCCTGCCAAGTGCGGTGCTGCGCGGCGGGACGCTGGCGCGGTTTCGTGCGCGCGCGGCGTGATTTGTGTCTGAAGACGCTCGCCGTTTCGCACCCGCAGTCGCGCGCAACAAGGCGCCCATCACGGAGGTTCTGGCGCGCCATTTGCCGGCATCGGGCCTGGTACTGGAAATCGCAAGTGGTTCCGGCGAACACGCGCTGCATTTCGCAGCGCATTTTCCGGCATTGCGTTTTCAGCCAAGTGATCCTGATGCTGCTGCCCTTGCGAGCATTGCCGCCTGGCGGGAGGAGGCACGGCCGCCTAACCTTTTGCCGCCTTTGATGCTGGATGTGATGGCCGATGCCTGGCCGATCCAGACGGCCGATGCAGTGCTCTGCATCAACATGATCCATATTGCACCCTGGGAAGCGACGGCGGCATTGATCGGCGGTGCGGCAAGGATCTTGCGGTCCAATGGCATCCTATTTCTCTATGGCCCTTTCAAACGGGGTGGCGAGCATACCGCACCCAGCAACGCGGCATTTGATGACAGCCTGCGCGCCCAGGATGCGCGCTGGGGCGTGCGAGACCTGGAGGAGGTAACACGCGCCGCCAGTGCAGCGGGTTTCGCCGCGCCTGCAGTGGAAGCGATGCCGGCGAATAATCTATCACTCATTTTTCGTCGGGTACCATAACGTTGCCGTGAATCGCCTTTAGGCGCCGATATCCTGTTGGCGCGTGCTGTCTTGCGCATGTGGGCCGCTTTTCTTGCCGGTTCATTTCCCCTCGCCGTGCGAGCATAGAATTGTCTGTACGTTAATTTTTTTAATTACGAAATCATTATGTTTAAAGAAAAATGAATGGCTGCCATGACTGTATTTGCGACCAAGAGACTGTTGGTGCACCAAGCATTCCATTGGGATCGCCCGTTAGGCCTTCAGCAACCTGCGTCGTCTATCATTCGAAATTGCAGGGATCATCCATGCCACGACAGGTGTTTTGAAGAGATCCCATCATTTTCATGCCGGGGAGTGAATTGAATGTCGGCGACAACAGGTAATGATTTCATTAATGGTACCGGCGCCGACGAAACCATCGATGGCCTGGCTGGTGACGACACAATTCTGGCCCAAGGCGGCCGCGACAGCCTGATCGGCGATATAGGCGATGACAGCCTGGTTGGGTCTGCCGCAGGTGAAAGACTGGATGGCGGCGAAGGCAATGATACTATTTTTGCCGGCGAGACGGATGACAACCCCTTTACCCAGGATATCGCCTGGGGTGGCAACGGTGACGACAGTATTTCCGGTCATGACAATATGACCACCGCGCTCGACGGTGGTGCGGGCAATGACACGCTTTTCAGTAACGGCGAATATGCGAGCGTTGACGGTAGAGGGGATAATGACCTCATTTTCGGGGGCATCGGGGATTACCAATATCTCACAGGGGGCGATGGAAATGACACCATTCTTGGTGGCGCCGGCCTTTCCGGTATTATTGACGGCCAAGCTGGCGCCGATAGCCTTACGGGCGGCACCGGTGAGCATCAGGAGCTTCATGGTTATCTAGGCAATGATACGCTGGTTGCGGGTGGTGGCAATGCGCAGCAACTCTTTGGCGGTGATGATGATGACAGCCTGGTGGGTGGCGTTGGAAATGACCAACTGCTTCAGGGCGGTACCGGCAATGACACGCTTATTGCGCTTGGTGGCAATGCGCAGCAACTCTTTGGCGGCGATGATCATGACAGCTTGGTAGGCGGCAGTGGCTTAAGCCAAGATATCAACGGCGACGCCGGCAATGACACGCTGGTCGCAGGCGGTGGGAATAACCAATACCTCTTTGGCGGCGACGATGCCGATAGCCTGGTCGGCGGGGATGGTGAAAATCAAAACATTAATGGCGGCACGGGAGATGACACGGTTATCACTAGTTTGGGCGCAGCTCTGTCCCTTTTTGCTGGCGATGATGCTGATAGCCTGGTGGGCGGCCTTGGCGCGGGCCAATCGCTCTACGGGGATGCAGGCAATGATACGTTGCATGCCGGCGGGGGTGAGGGCCAATACCTCAGTGGCGGCGATGGCGCCGATAGGATCATAGGCGACAGCCTGGACAATACCCTGGCTGGCGGTCTGGGCAATGACACGCTGATTGGCGGCGCCGGCAATGATTGGGCAAGTTATGCGGATGCCGCAACGGCTGTCACGGTCAATCTTGAGGTCGGCAGTCCCAGAAGTTCCGGCGCGCATGGCAATGATACTTTAAGTGGCATTGAAAACATCCTTGGTGGGCTCGGCAATGATAGCCTGCGGGGTGATGGCTTTTCCAATGTGTTATCCGGCGGCGATGGTGCCGACACCCTGGATGGTAGTTACGGCGGCAATGACACGCTGATTGGCGGGCTTGGCAATGATTCATTGAGTAACTGGAATGCTGGTTCCAATATACTATCCGGCGGCGATGGTGCCGACACTCTGAGGGGTTCTGGCGGCAATGACACGCTGATTGGCGGGCGCGGCAATGATTCCTTAATTGGCGGGAATGGTACCATTTGGGCCAGCTATGCGGATGCCACCGGCGCCGTTACGGTGGACCTGATTGCGGGCACGAGTTCCGGTGATCACGGTGCTGATACGCTGCAAAGTATCAACATCATCCTCGGCGGAAGTGGCAATGACAGCCTGATTGGTAGCAATAACGCCGACACACTAATCGATGGCGCGGGTGATGATTCATTGGTTGGCGGCGATGGCAATGACCGCCTGATCGGCGGCGCAGGCAATGACTTTCTAGACGGTGGTGCTGGCGTTTATGATTGGGCAAGCTACGCCAATGCTACGGGCGGTGTCACGATTGATCTCACCACCGGTCGCGCGACTGGGGCGGATGGCAATGACACGCTGTCCGGCATTGAGTTTTTCCGCGGGAGCGAGCACGACGATAGCCTGATCGGCGACGATACATCCACCGATTATATTTTATTTCAAGCAGGAAACGGGGCGGATACCCTGGTCGCGGGCGCCGGGTCGAAGCAAATACTTTATGCTGAGGGTGGTAATGATAGCCTGGTTGGTGGGTCAGGTGGGCTGCAATATCTCGCTGGGGACGCTGGCGATGATACGCTTGTTGCGGGAAGCGGCAATGACCAGGCTTTGGATGGTGGTTTTGGCGGCAATGATAGCCTGGTGGGCGGCACGGGTGATCGCCAAGAGCTTTGGGGCGGCGATGGCAATGACACGCTGGTCGCGGGCGGCGGCAATGACCAGATACTCTATGGCAATCAGGATGATGACAGCCTGCTGGGATCCAGCAATGCCGAATCCCTCTACGGCGAAGACGGCAATGACACGCTGGATGGCGGCAATGGCGATGATGTTCTGGATGGCGGTGATGGTGATGACATCCTCACCGGCGGCGCTGGGAATGATTGGCTGGATTTCGGCGCAGGTGATGATTTCTTCACCCGCGACTTCTCTGTTGATAGCGGCAATGACACGCTGATCGGTGGTGTGGGGAATGACACGCTCGATCTTCAGTCGAGCTGGTCATTCCTCAGCCAGACGGGCGGGTTCTCGCTCTATCAGGACAATAGCGACACGATCTGGGCGCAGGGCTGGGAACAGGTTGTCTGCTTCGCCGAAGGCACACGCATTGTCACGCCAAATGGCGAAGATGTGGTGGAAAACCTCCGCGCCGGGGACATGGTGCTGGCGATGCGCAATGGTCAGGCCGGGTTTGAACCACTCCGTTGGGTTGGCTTCATGGATATCGCCGTGCCACGCAATGCGGCTATCGCGACCAAGACTGCGCCCATTCTGATCAAGGCCGGCGCGATTGCGCCCGGTATGCCGGCGCGAAACCTGCGCGTCAGCCCGGATCACGCGATGGAAATTGATGGCCATCTGATCCCGGCCAAGCATCTGGTGAATGGTGAAAGCATCATCCAGGAGGTTTGGTGCAGGCGTGTGCGGTACTTCCACCTTGAACTGGAAGCGCATGGCTTGTTGCTATCGGAAGGCACATGGTCTGAGAGCTATCTGGATGACGGCAATCGGCATGCCTTCAACAATGCGGCGCTGACCGGGTTGTTCCTGGATTTCGAAGCCGGGCGTTCAAAAGGGCAATATGACCATCAGGCTTGCCTGCCGGTGTTGCGGCAGGGGCTCAAGCTGGATGAAATCCATGGGCGGATCGCGCTCAGGGCAGAGTCAATGGCGCCGCGTGAACGCTCGGCTTGATCCCTTCCAGATAAGTAGATGATCAGCCCCCCTGTTGCAGTAGCGCGATCACTGCGCGCTGCCAGGCTTCGAAGGCGCGGCTTGATGCGGCGCCTTTCGCTTCCGCCTCTCGGCTTGCGGCATTCAACCTTTGGCGCGCAGCCTGCTGTTCCCCGCCGGTGCGATCTTCCACCGCCTGACGGGCACGGGTCAGCGCCTGATCGGCTGAACGGGCCTCCCGCGCAGCCAGGCGTGCCGCATCCAGCAAGAGGCGGATTTGTTGCAGCGATGTGATGGTGTTGGCGAGAGCGTCGCGCCCTGGCACATCGGCGCCCGTACGCGCCAGAATCTCCTGCAACCGTTCAACCGAACCCGGCCCGCCGGGGAGGCGACGGAATGAGGCCTCCAGATCGAACTGCGCCGGCTGCAACAGGAGCGGATCACCAAGCCCCTGATCCCAGAGTGCTACGTCCTGGCGCTGATCACGTTCAAAGCCGAGCCGGATGGTTTTGGGCGCGGCTTCCAGTAGCGTTTCATGACGCAAACCAAAATCACCCTCTGCCGCTACTTGGAAACGCGGTGTGGCGCCGGGGCGGCGCGGTAGGTCAATCACCATCACGCCACGCGCACCGCGCGGATCAATGGCAAGTGCGGTTTCTTCTATGCGTTTTGATTCAATCGTGACGAAGCCGCGCCTTGGTGTGATGCGCGTGATGTCATCGCGGCTGCTGCTTTGGCTTGAAATGCGCAAATCGCGATCACGCGCAAAGGCAATCAGGCGTTGATCGCCGGGGGATAACGCGCGCAACTCCGCATCGCCCAAAAAGCTTGGCGCATCCGGCCCGCCATAAACCGTAACCAGCCCATCAGGCAGCACGTGGTTTGACGTGTTGCGGAAGCGCAGCGCCTGCAAGGGACGTGTTACCGCCAAATCCTGCACCCACCACAGTCTTTCAGCAGGCAAGTTGAGATCAAGAAAGGGCAGGTTCGCGGTTTGGCCGCTGCGGATGGTGACGGGTTGTTCCAGGGTGAAGGCCACCCGCCCGGCAGCCGCTTCCGCCGCGACATTCACAGCGAGTGGCGCGGGTGCGGCTTCGGTACGCATCGCAGCGCGCGGTGCAGGGGCTGGTGCGGGCGGCGGTGCCATCATTGGTGCTGCTGCTGCCACCATGGGCTGAGGCCCTGTATCGGGCGTTACGCGAATGGCTTCCGCAATGCGCACCGGCAATTCAGGGCGCGGCACGGTGATGGGCTCAAAGATCGGCTGATGAAAAGCTGCCGCATCATCCGAGACCAGCGAAATCCGCACGCCTTCCCAATCACTGCCCGAGGCATTTTCCACCACGGCCCAGCCCATCAGCCGCGCCTGCCCCCCAGTTACGCCAAGCGGCGGCGCGACCAGCCGATAGGATGGCTTCCACAGCGGCGCACCGGCAATATAGATCACCGCCACCTGCCGCGCGCGATCAGACCTCAGGCGGATTTCGATGCGTCTTTCATCATCGCTGCGCGCTGCCGCAAGTGCCTCTGCCGCGCGTGCGACGCGGGCAGCAAGTGCGGGATCGGTCAGCGTGACCTCATCGCCCGATTTCAGCAGGACAGAGAGCAACCCGCGCGGCCCGATCAGCGAAAGATGCAGGCCGGCTTCGGTTTCAGTGGCTGTCGCAATACGCCCGCGCGCATCGGCAGCCTCGGCTTCCTGACCGCGGAGCGCATTCAATAGGCTCGCGCGATTTTCGAAATCGGCAGGACGCAGCGGCAGGCCGCGAAACGCCTCATTCAACAAATCCCGCGCCGGCAGGCTGAGGCCTTCAACCCGCCCGGCAGGATCGAGAATAAGCAATGATCGCAACAGATCATCCACATCGCCGAGTGGCGCGCGAAACACCACCGGCGCATTTGCCGCGACTTCGCCGGCGCGTTCAATTTGCGCAATGCCGGCAGAGGAAAGCGTGACCCCACGGATAGGCATTTCCGCCGCAAATGCCGCGGGGGCAATCAACGTGAGGGCAAGGCTGGTGCGACGCATGGGCTTGGCTCCGTCAAATGCGGCGTTGAATTCTGCCCCTGCCAAAAAGGCGAATTTAGGGCGCTTTCACCGGGCGATTGGCATGGCTTGCCTGCGGCACCCCACGATTGAGCGACATATGCGAATGCACACATAGCCACGCATCAGGCTTGCCATGGAAAATCATGGTGGCGCGGCCTGGGCGGTCAAAGCGCGTGCCATCCGGGTGAAACCCCGTACTGGTCCAGGGTGCGACAACCACCACCATGGATTTGTCATCAGATGCCAGCACATGGGTTTCCGAAAGCGTGAAGCGAAAATCCTCGGTCTTTGGCCAGACATTATCCCATTGCGTCGCCTGCCAGGCAGCAAGCCCTGGGATCACATCGCGATGCGTCCCAAAAGCCAGCACATCGGGGTGGAACAGTGGCCGCGCGGAGGCATAGTCAACTTCCCGTACATAACCGGCAAAGCGATCCAGCCAGGCATCAAACCAGGCACGCGTTGCGGCATCGGCATTTGGTAGATTGGTCATGAGGCCCACCCTTTCGGCTTTCGTAGTGGCAGCCTGATCCGAAGCGGTGATGCTTTCAAGCCTTGCGGACTGAGGCTTGCCGATGACGCTCGGGCAGGCTTAGCCTTGCTGGCCAAGCGTGGGCTGCGCGATGGAAAAGGGGGATACCATGCCGAAACTCAGTGCCGATCGCGTCAAGGAAATTGGCCGCACCTTATTGATCGCTGCCGGCGCGCCTGCGGATGAGGCGGAAACCGTCGCGCGGCATTGCACCAGCGCCAATCTCGTGGGCCATGATTCGCATGGCATCATCATGATCCCGGGCTATATCGAACGCATCAAGGTGGGGCATATCGTCCCCGGCGCGCCCTGGAAGATTGTGCAGGAAAGCGCGACCACATCAGTGATTGATGGGCATTGGGGCTTTGGTTACGTCGCCAATGAAAAGGCCATGCGCTACACCATCGAAAAGGCGCAGAAATCCAATGTCGCCGCCGCCACCGTGTTTCGGCAGGGGCATATCGGCCGGCTGGCGAGTTATCCGCTGATGGCCGCCGAAGCCGGTATGATTGGCATTTGCACGGCTGATTCCGGGCGTTCACCGAAGGCGGTGGCGCCTTTCGGCGGGCGCGAAGCGCGGCTTGGCACCAACCCGATTTCCATTGCGGTACCTTCGGATTTGGCCGGGCCTTTCGTGCTGGATATGGCAACCTCGGCCGCCGCGGCGGGCAAGGTGTTTCTGGCGCAAGCACGCGGGCAGGAAGTGCCGGATGGTTGGGTGATTGGCGCCGATGGCAAGCCAACGCGTGATCCATCGCAATTGAAGAAGGGCGGGGCGCTGCTGCCATTGGGCGGCACGGAAGGCTATAAGGGCTTTGGCCTGGCGGCGATGGTAGAGATTCTCTGCGGCTTGCTGACCGGGCTTGGCTTTGGCGTGGAGCCCACAGGCCGACATAATGACGGCTGCTTCATGGCGGTGTTCAAGGTGGATGCCTTCCGCCCGCTTGCGCAATTCAAGCAGGAAGTCGCGGATTTCGCGCGCTATCTGAAGGATACGCCGCCTGCCGAAGGCAGCCAGGGTGTTTTCTATCCTGGAGAGCTTGAAGCGATGCGCGAAGTAGACCGCCGAGCCAATGGCATCGAGATCGAGGATAAGACGATTGAGGTTTTGACCAAGCTTGCCGGCGAATTGGGGGTGGCCGGCAAGCTTGGACTTTGAATTCAATTAGGTGAGATCGAAAGCAACCTCACCAAACCCTGCAAACCCGGCCTGCACGCGCTGGCCGGGCGGGACAAAGATGCAGCCCGTATAGGTGCCGGTCGTCACCACCTGCCCGGCGCGCAAATGCTCGCCAAGCCCATGCAGATGATTGGCGAGCCAAACCAAAGGCAGCACTGGATCGCCAGATGGATTGCCGCCCTTCTGGTCCACCTGCACCGCACCCGCATAGGATTGCCGCACAGCGAGATTGGGCAGGTCAAAGCGGCGCCAATCCGCGACATCGACGCCTACCACATAGCCAAGATGCGCGATGTTATCGGCCATGCCTTCGGCGGGTGATACCACCTTGTGGTCCGCATAGCGCGATTGCACCAATTCTAGCAGCGGGAAGGCCGCGTCTATCGCATCCAGTACTTCTTCGCGGCTATAGGCGCTGCCGCGCGGTGGCAGATCGCGCTTCAGGCGGAAAGCGACTTCGGTTTCAAGGCCGATGGGGCGCGTGTTCGCAACGCCCCAGCGCCCGCCCGATTGGCGCGCGCCGCTGGCGGCCATGATGCCGAAATTAGTGGGCTTGCCAGGCGGGGTAGCACATTTCCAGCCGCCAATAGAACCGCCAAGCGCCTGCAGCACGCCGCGTTGGATGGCGAAGATCTCAGCCTCATTCCCTGGTGCGGCATCACCGAGATTGGCAATCGGCGCGCCGCCTTTATGGACCGCGACCAGTTTCTCGATCGCCCGCGTGATGGTTTCAGATGACATGATCGGCTTTCCTATTCGTTCAATTCGGGAATGACCCAAAGCGGTGCCTCACCGCGTGCCACGCGCTGCACATTGTCAAAAGCATTGCGCAGCCGGGCGATATTGCTGTCCTGCGTTGGGCCGGCCATATGCGCAGTCAGTACGACATTATCCAAACCAAATAGCGGATTATCGGGTGGCGGCGGTTCCTGATCAAACACATCAAGCCCCGCACCGGCGATCTGCCCCGATGATAGCGCGCGATAGAGTGCGCCTTCATCCACCACCGGCCCGCGGCTGGTATTGATCAGGAAGGCGGTTGGCTTCATCAGCGCCAATTCCGCTTCACCCAAAAGCCCCTTGGTGCTGGCATTGAGCGGCACATGGAGCGAGACGATATCGGACGTCCGAAGCAATTCCCGATAAAGACGGAAGCGCACATTCAGCGCATCTTCGGTTTCCTCGCGCAGCCTGACGATATCATAGTAATGCACGGTCATGCCGAAGGCCTGCGCCAAACGCGCAGTCTTTTTGCCGATAGTGCCAAGCCCCACAACGCCAAGCGTGCGCCCACGCAATTCATAAAGCCTCGGCGTTTGATTGCCGCGCCAACGGCCGGCGGCAACATTGGCGTGCTGACGGATCAATTGCCGTGATACCGCCAGCATCAGCAGCACCGCATGTTCCGAAACGGCTGTGGAATTCGCGCCACCATTATTCGCAAAGGGCACACCGCCGCGCCGTGCAGCAGCGATATCCGCGCGGTCATAACCCGCACTCAATACCTGGATCAGCTTCAGCTTGGGGGCGATGGCGTAAAGCTCATCCTTGATCAGCATATCCACGAAGCCAACCAGATATTCAGTTTCAGCCATCGCATCCTTCCAATCCGCGCCGCCGGGCTTGGCGATGCGCAGATCAAAACCATCGGGCGCCATTTCCTGGATCACCGCCTCATCCACCATGGATTGCGTGACAACAACAATACGCGGCTTCATGTTTCCTCCGAAATCACTTTCCGGCACAGCATGAACCGGCAGGCGCTGGTCGCCAAGGGGCGGGATTGCGCGGGGCACGCGCCAGGGCCATGCTGAGGCTTACGCAACATCAGGCCGGGGGCGTCATCGGGTGCAGCAGAAGGGCGCGCCACCAGGGGCAGGTCAGGCATGAAGGAAACGCCGTCTCGCCGCGCTTGGTTCATCCTTGCCGGCGGCTTTTTGGCCTTCACCATCAGCGCCAGCCTGATGCATGCCTATAGTGTTTTTCTGCTTGCCTTCATTGCGGAATTTCGCTGGAGCCGCGCTGAAAGTTCCCTTGCCTATTCGGTGGGGCAGGTGGTGGGCGGCATTTCATCGCCACTGGTGGGCGGCATGGTGGATCGGCTTGGCGCACGGCGCATGGTGCTGCTGGGTGGCTGCCTGCTGGCGCTTGGGTTGCTGGGCAGCGCTTTCGCGACATCGCTTTGGCAAATTGTGCTGCTCTATGGCGTGGTGATGACGCTGGGCGCCAATTGCATCAGCATGGTGGTGTTTGCGCCGCTGATTTCGCGCCTATTTGTCGCGCGGCGCGGCATGGCCATGTCCATGCTGCAATCGGCCAATGGTTTTGGCCGCGCCATTTCCGCGCCCATCGCGCAGCTCATGGTGAGTGAAGTGGGTTGGCGCCACGCTTATCTGATGCAGGCCGGCATCATGGCGGCATTGGTTCTGCCATTGGCCGCGCTATTTCGTGGCGCCGAGCAAACGCCCATCGCCAAGCCCACCGCCGATAGTGCGCCCGCGCGCGATTGGTCTGTGGCCGAGGCGATGCGTACGCGCCATTTCTGGCTACTGCTGATTGTCTATGGCCTGACGAGCATTGGCAGTTTTCTGGTGGCGCTTCATCAATTGGCCTTCGCCGTGGATCGTGGCTTTGATCCGCTTTACGCTGCCTTCGTCGTGGGGCTGGGTAGCTTGCTTGCACTGCCAGGCGTTATCCTGACCGGCACGATTTCAGACTATATCGGGCGCGAAGGCGCGGCGATACTTGCCTATGCCATTTCCATCATTGGTGTCGCAGCAGCGCTGATGATTGATAATGCCGATCAGCATTTGCTGTTCTGGGTGCATGCCTGTTTCTTTGGCATTACCTGGGGCGCACGCGGGCCAGCGATTACCGCCAAAACAGCGGATCTTTTTGGCGGCCCCAGGCTTGGCACCATTCTGGGTCTGATCACCATCGGCTCTGGCCTTGGGGCAGGGCTTGGCGCCTGGGGCGCCGGTTTCCTGTTTGATCTGACCGGCAGCTATCAGCTTGGTTTCATGCTTTCCATCGCCGCCTATGTGACCGGTGCCTACGTTTTTTGGGCACTACGCAAGCCGGTACAGAGTTGAAACAGACGCAAGGTACCAGTTGCGGAAAATTTCGTATCACCCTGAAGGGCTGAAAATGCCGGAAAGCATGGCGTGATCTCATGCAACGGATCACGCCATGAAGGGCGTATCAGCTTTGCAGCTTGATGCCGGAATCGCGTATCACCCGCGCCCATTTGGCAAGATCATCAGCAATCCGGGCGCGCATCTGTTCGCTATCGCCATCCACAATATCAAGTCCAAGGCCGGTAAAGCGCTGGCGCATGGCTGGGTCCGCCAAAATGGCCCGCGATGTGGCCTGTACACGGTTCAGGATGGGCTGCGGCGTACCGGTCGGCGCCATGGTGCCGAACCAGGAACTCGCTTCAAAGCCGGGGAAGCCTTGTTCCACCAGCGTTGGTATCTCTGGCGCATTGGCCGAACGTGCCAAGGTGGTGATGCCAAGACTGCGCAGCTGGCCATCGCGCACCATGGGCAGCACGGCGCCGATATTCTGGATGCCAAGCTGCACAGAGCCATTCAGCACATCCGCCATATTCGCACCGCGATAGGGGATATGTTCCATCTTGATGCCGGCCTGGCTGCAGAACATTTCGCCGGCGGCATGCTGCGGCGTGCCCACGCCTGGTGTGCCATAGGATACCTTGCCGGGATTGGCCTTGGCGTAAGCGACCAATTCCTGGATCGTGCGCGGTGGGAAATCCCTGTTCGACACGAAAAGCGATGGCATGGCGAAGGCAAGGTGGATCGGCGCCAGATCCTTCACGGGATCGAAAGGCAGGCGCTGCAGGTTTGGCAGAAGGGTCAAGGCTGCGCTTGCCGCCCACATCAGCGTATAGCCATCCGGCGCTGATTTCGCGACGCGATCCACACCAATGGCGCCTGAATTGCCCGCGACGTTTTCCACCACCACCGGCTGGCCCCAGGCTTCGCTGAATCTTTGGGCGAAAAGCCGCCCCGTCACATCCGTGGCGCTGCCGGCGGTGAAGCCAACAATCAGCCGCACCGGCCGGTCTGGCCAGGCCGTTTGAGCGAAACTTGTGCCTGAGGCGCTGGCCCCGGCAAGGGCGGCACCGCCCAGCATTACCCGGCGCCGCGAAAGCGATGCTGTCATGAAACCGTCTCCCCGTCTTTATTGGTCCCGCCGGCGATCAAGACCGCCGACGCTTCAAGGGGGAAGATAACGCACGCGATCATGCGCCGTCCATGCAAAAGATCGTTCAACGGGCGCCCTGCTTCAGGCGGAAATCTGTCGCAACAGATCCCGCTTGGCGAGCGCTGCCCCCGCCGCCCAGGCCGGCACCAGCGGGCGTGATTTTTCAAACCAAAGGCAGGTTTCCTCGATACCGCGTGCGGGGCACCAGATGCGCCCTTCCCCAAGCGGCCCGAATCCCAGCAGGCGAACAACCGCGAGCGAGGCTACATTATCCGGCTGCACCGCCGCCCGCAGGCAATCAATGTCCATATGCTTGAAGGCGGGTTCCACCGCGACCGGCCCCGCTTCACGCATCAGCCCCTGGCCCTGATATTGTTCCCCGAGCCAATAGGTCGTCAGCGCCACCCGGTCATCGCCCGGCGGGCACACCAGGCTGACCCAGCCACACATCGCCCCATCGGATTTCCGTTCCAGTGCCAGCGGCAGGGACCGCCTTT
>JADCES010000168.1 GCA_020250005.1 Roseomonas sp. | reverse complement strand
TCGGCGTGATTGGCGCGGCGCTTGGGACGGCGCTTTTGCCGCTGCTCGCGCGGCATCTGCGACTGGGGGAAAAGCTTGCGGCACATCGCGCGCTTAATCGCGGCATTGAATTGGCGGTGCTGCTGACGCTGCCTTGCGCGGCGGGGCTTGCGGTGGCGGCGGGGCCCATTGTGGCGGCTTTGTTCCAGCGCGGCGCCTTTGATGCGGTGGCAAGCGCGGCTTCGGCTTCAGCGCTGGTGGCCTATGCCGTCGGGCTGCCGGCCTTTGTGCTGGTGAAGGTTTTTGCGCCGGCGTTTTTCGCGCGCGGCGATACCTCGGCCCCGGTGCGGATCGGGATTCTATCTGTTGCTGTCAATCTGGCGCTCAATCTGGCCTTGATGGATGTGCTGGGGCATGTCGGCGTTGCCTTGGCGACCAGCATCGCGGCCTGGGTGAATGCCGGGCTGCTGGCCTGGCTGCTGGTCCGCCGAGGCCACATGGTGCTGGACCGGCGCTGCCGGCGCGTGCTGCCGCGGCTGCTGCTGGCGAGTACCCTTATGGCAGCGACGGTTTTTGCTTTGGGCGTGGCGCTGCCTGGGCTCGGCCATGTGCTGCGCGCGGGCCTGATGATCCTCTGCGGCGCGGTGGTTTTCACCCTCACTGGCATGGCCCTCGGCGCCTTCCATCCGCGCGATGTGCTGCGCCAATTGCGCCGCCGCGCCCCCCGTGGCGCAAGCCCCGCCGATACTGCATGATGCCCATAATTCTTGGGGGATAGGCGCATGGATGCGGCCAGACGGCAGGTGGTACTGATCAATGCCGCGCATAGTTTCACCCATTACAGCCTGCTGATCCTGGCAACCGCCGTGCTTGCCATGGTGCAGCAAGATGCGGGGATTTTCGGCCCGGATTACGGACCTATCCTCGCACTTGGCACCACCATGTTCGTGATTTACGGGCTTTGCGCGCTGCCCATGGGGTGGCTTGCGGATCGCTTCGGGCGGCGCTTTTTGATGGTGGCTTTCTTCATGGGCTCCGGCGCTTTCATGGTGGCGGCGGGCTTCGCGCCTTCGCCCATGATGCTCGCCATAATACTTGGCGCCATGGGGGCTTTTGTCGCGATCTACCACCCGATTGGCACCGCGATTCTGGTGGAAGCCGCCGGCGAGAAAGTGGGCCGCGCCATGGGTATCAATGGCGTTTTTGGCAATTTGGGGGTGGCAACCGCGCCGGTGATCACGGCCTTCATCGCCGCCCAGGGCGGCTGGCGCTGGGCTTTCATCATCCCCGGCATCGCCTGCATCATTGCGGGGTTCTTTTACTGGCGCGAACCGCCCTTTGATTCAGAACGCATCCAGGCCGGCGGCAAACCATTTCCTGAGATCCCAGCCGCGCTGGTCCGACGCGCGGTGATGATACTGCTGGCTATCGCGACCGTCTCGGGCCTGGTGTTCAACGCCTATACGCTCTTGATCCCAAAGCTGATGCAGGAACGCCTGGCCGGCAGCCCGGAATTGCTGCCGATTGTGGGGCTGCTTTCCTTCCTGGCGACGATTTGCGGTGGAGTCGCGCAATTCAGCGTGGGCCGCATGATTGACCGGCACACGCTCAAGACCGTGTTCATGCCGCTTGCGGTGCTGGTGGTGCCGGGGCTTTTTGCGCTGGCCTTCCTGGATGGCTGGGTGGTGCTGCCTGTGGCGGGGCTGGTCGCTGCCTGCATCTTCGGCCAGGTGACGGTGAATGAGACGATGACGGCGCGTTATGTCGCCCCCGCACTGCGCGCGAAGCTTTATTCCATTCGCTTCACGGTCGGGTTTTTGGGCGCGGCCATTGCCTCACCACTCATTGGCTTTTTGCATGAAGCGACGGGATCACTGGCACTTGCCATGCTGGTGCTGGGCGGGGTTGCTTGCGTAACGCTGGCCTGCGCCATGCTGTTTCCGAACCGCAAGGAAGAATTGCAGCCGGAATTGTGGCGTAACGCCGGATAAGGTCAGGCCGGCTTCAGCAATACGTGACGCTTCTTGCCGATGGAAAGCTTGATTACGCCGTCCTGGACATCCGCTTCGCCCAGCACGCGATCAACCGCGGTCACCGCTTCGTTATTGGCGTAAATCCCGCCATTGGCGATCAGACGCCGCGCCTCACCCTTGCTTGGTACCAGCTTATGTTCCACTAGCACATCAACAATGCCGGCGGGCAGGGCTGAAACAATTGTCGGCAGGCTAGCCGCATTCAGCCCTTCCTCAAACGCCTTGCGCGCTGTCTCGGCTGCCGCTTCCGCGGCCGCACGCCCATGCAGCAAAGCGCAGGCTTCGGTTGCCAGCACCTTCTTCGCCTCATTCACCTCGGCGCCTTGCAGCGCGGCGTAGCGGGCGATCTCGGCCATCGGCAGATCGGTGAACAAGCCCATGAAGCGCGCCACATCGGCATCTTCCGTGTTACGCCAGAATTGCCAGTAATCATAAGGCGAAACGCGATCAGCATTGAGCCAAACAGCGCCCTTCGCCGTCTTGCCCATCTTCGCCCCCGATGCGGTGGTGATCAGTGGCGTCGTCAGGCCAAAGGCTTCCGCCTGATCCATGCGCCGGATCAGATCGGTCCCCATGACGATATTGCCCCATTGGTCGGACCCGCCCATTTGCAGCACCACACCATGCCGCCGACGCAATTCGAGGAAGTCATAGGCCTGGAGCAGCATGTAGTTGAATTCAAGAAACGTCAGCGGCTGATCACGTTCCAGCCGCTGCTTCACGCTTTCCATGGTCAGCATGCGATTGACGCTGAAATGCCTGCCCACATCGCGCAAAAAAGGAATGTACAGCAGCCTGTCCAGCCATTCCGCGTTATCCAACATGATGGCATCGGTCGGGCCATCACCGAAGGTCAGGAAGGCATCGAATACCTTGCGAATGCCGGCCTTATTAGTTTCGATCTGCGCATCCGAAAGCAGGGGCCGCGCCTCATCCCGGAAGGAGGGATCGCCCACCTTGGTCGTGCCACCGCCCATCAACACCACAGGGCGATTGCCGGTGCGCTGCATCAGGCGCAGCAGCATGATCTGCACCAAGGACCCGACATGCAGGCTATCGGCGGTCGCATCAAAGCCGATATAGCCCGAAAGCGGGCCAGCCTGCAGCCGCGCCAGAAAGGCGCCTTCTTCGGTGGTTTGGTGAATATAGCCGCGTTCCCGCGCCACATGCAGGAAATCGCTTCGCGCGCTGTTCATGATGCTATCCGGTTTGTCGAAACTCGTTTCCTGCCGGGGGCTTCCACCGACAGGCGCGCGGGGGTAGCACGTCCCCATCATGCTGAGAACCATCGGCCTTATGAGTGGCACGTCATTGGATGGCGTGGATGCAGCCTATCTGGAAACGGATGGGGAGGTGATTGCGCGCTTCGGCCCGCGCCAAACCCTGCCCTATGACCCCGCCTTGCGCCGCGCACTGCGCGCCCTTTTGGACCGCGCCGAGAGCCTGACGCCCGATGACCCCGCCCTGCTGGACGCAACACGCCGCCTTACCGAACGCCATGCCGAAGCGGTGGAAGCGATTGGCCTACCCGCAGACCTTATCGGCTTTCACGGCCAGACCATCCTGCACCGCCCGGCAGCACCAGGGCGCACAGGCACCCCCTTCACCTGGCAGATCGGCGATGCGGCGCTGCTTGCCCGCCGTACGGGCATGAGTGTCGCTTATGATTTTCGCAGCGCCGATGTCGCCGCCGGCGGCCAGGGCGCGCCCTTAGTGCCGGTTTTCCATCGCGCCCTTGCCGCGCCCTTGCCCAAGCCTCTCGCCATTCTGAACCTCGGCGGCGTTGGCAATGTCACTTGGCTTGGGCCGGAGGGTGAGATGCTCGCCTTCGATACCGGCCCGGCCAATGGGCCTTTGGATGATTGGGCGCGCCAGCATACCGGCAAGGATTATGATGCTGCGGGCAAGCTCGCTTTGGCGGGGCAGGCGGATGGCGCGGTGCTGGGCCGGCTGATGGCGCATCCTTATCTGGCCGCACCGCCGCCAAAATCGCTTGATCGGCTGGATTTTGACCGTGCGCTGCGAGAAGCGGGCGCGGGCAGCCTTTCCGCCGCCGATGGCGCTGCCACCTTGGTGGCTTTCTGTGCGGTATGTGTGGCCGCCGCCGCGCGGCATTTTCCGGAACCACCGCTGCAATGGCTGGTGGCGGGTGGCGGGCGGCGCAATCCGGCGCTGATGAAGGCCCTCGGCGGCGCCTTGGAAGAACCCGTACGCCCCGTAGAGGTCGCGGGTTGGGATGGCGATGCGCTGGAAGCCCAGGCTTTCGGGGTTCTGGCTGCCCGGGTCGCGCGCGGCCTGCCGCTGAGCTTCCCCGGCACCACCGGCGCGCCACGCCCGCTGACGGGTGGGCGGATTATCGGCGCGCTGCTGTAGAAAACCTCATCGGCCTTGCCGCGCCAGCTGGGCACCTTACCTGGGGTATATGACCCAAGCCCAGCTCACTGTCTGGTTCGATGGCGCCTGCCCACTTTGCCTGCGCGAAATCGCGCTGATGCGCCGGCTGGATCGGCGGGGTGCGATTGACTTCGTTGATATCGGCGCTGAGGGCGCGGCTTGCCCGATTGATCCCGCTTTGCTGCTGAAGCGCTTCCATGCCCGCGAAGCGGATGGGCCTTTGCTGGATGGGGCTGCGGCCTTCGCTGCCATGTGGCGTGCCATTCCACTGCTAAGCCCGCTCGGTCACGCCGCGCGCTTGCCGCCTTTGCTCTGGCTGCTGGAACGCGGCTATCGCGGCTTTCTGCGCATCCGGCCGCGCTTGCAGGCCTGGGCGGGCGCACGGGGCTGAACCCCGGTTCTGTTCGGCTTTCAGGGTGCCGTGCCGAAAATCCGATGCAGCACGCGGTCCCCAACCCGGATATTGAGCCGCTCTGCCGTGCCGGCGGCCAATTCCAGCGTGGCGCGCACCGGCCCATTGCTGGAAATGCTGGCGAGCGAATAGGGCACGGTGCGCTCCGCAATCCGATGCACGCGCCCATCGGCGGCGATGAACACCATATCCAGCGATGTGATGGTATTGCGCATCCACATGGAACTTTCGCGTGGGCTCCCCCAATCGAACAGCATGCCCTCATCCGGCTTCACTTCCGGGCGGAACATCAGGCCGATCATTTGCTGTTCCGGCTGCAACGCCATTTCCACCGTGAAGGCAAGCCGGCGCCCATCGCGGGTTTCAAATACCAGGGGTTCGGTCGGCAGGCGCGGCTGGGGGCGATCAACGCCTGGTTGCGCCAAGGCAGCGA
>JADCES010000167.1 GCA_020250005.1 Roseomonas sp. | reverse complement strand
CGCTTCAACAGGGAATCGCGGGTGGATGTGGATAGCGAATTGGGTTCCCTGATTCAGTTGCAGAATGCCTATGCGGCCAATGCACGCGTGATGAGTACGGCACAAAGCATGTGGTCCACTCTTTTTGATTCGGTAAGGTAAGCCATGACCAGCATCAACCTGACCGCTCGGCTAGGGCTAAACGCGTCCCTATTGCGTGATCGCATTACCACCCTCGGCGAACAGATTTCGACCGGACGAAAGGGAAGCACCTATTCAACGATCGGTGCGGATGCGCCGAGGGCAATGGATCTGCGCGCGGAGATCGGCCGCCGCGATACCTATGAAAAGACAATTGATCAGACCTTGGGGAAAATCAGGGTTTCCCAGGATGTCCTGGACCGCATCGGAGCGGTAGCGGAAAAATTCTTGGCAAATAGTGCGAAGCTTCTTGGCGCGGCGAAGCCTGAGGAAATTCAGATTCAGGCCGGCCAGGCCGAAGCAGCGATGATTGAGGTGGCGACCCTATTGAATGAGCAATTTGGGGGCGAATATCTTTTCGGGGGATCTGATTCCCGCAATCCACCCATTCCAAAGCCTCTTGACATTATGAAATCCGGCATGGGTCGTGAGATCAAGAAGGAAGTCGGCAAGCTCAATGCCACAAATGTGGCGGATGTGACTACGGCGACCAAGGCCTTGGCGAAATCGGATGCGGCAGACACAACGCCTTTTTCCGCCTTTCTTTCCACCGGTATCGGGAAGACTGAACCGCGGGTCAGCATTCTTGGTAGCGATAATGATCGCGTGTCCTACGGTATCCACGCCAATCGCAACGCCGCAGTCGTCAGCAGCGGTGAGACGACGGAGTCATGGGCCCGCGATCTGCTGCGCGGACTGGCGAGTATTGCCGGCTTGACGCCGGAAAAGGCTCAGCTTGGCGATTCCTATGTCAATTTCGTCACAACGGTCCGCAATGGTCTGAAATCAAGTGTTGATGCCTTGGCGCTTGAACGGGGTTCGCTTGGCGTAACCGAAGCCCGCTTGCAGACCATTGGGGCCCACCACAAAATTGTCAGCACAACGCTCAGGCTACAGCTCAGTAATCTTGAAGAAGTGGATATGGCGCAGACCATGACGTCGTTCCAAACCACTCAAACCCAATTGGAAGCTTCCTATCGTGCGATCGGCATCGCGCAGCAATTGAGCCTGACGCGCTTCCTTTAGCGCATAGACTGGGCGGCTTGCCCTTTCGGTTGAATATCATCGCGTCCGGGTGGACCCTATTCCTGGTTCAGGGCCATTCTGTACCACCCACACCTTCGGGTATAGCGGTTTCCCCCTACATGATTCCGGCGATCTGCGCGCGCCACTACGATACGTGATTGAAGCCCTTTTACCTTTGCGATAAATGCGTCAAGTTCTTTGTCGCGAGGGGACGAGTAGGCACTACCCCTTGTGAAACCCGTGGTCGAGAGAAGAAAGCAAATCACTAATGTTTTCTGACGGCAAAATCTGCACAAAAAAGAATTTGCCCTTTTTCTCAGGGATTTTCCGATTCACCTAAAGGTTAAATTATTAACTCAGAAAAATCATCCGCGTTTACATGATTTTTCAGTGATCATTCAGTTTCCTCCATCATGATCAGGTCATTCGCAAGAAGCGGATGCAACCGGACCGTAACGCCACCTTGACTGGGGCGAAGGTCATGATTTGGAAGGGGAAGACCCCAATGTCTATGAATTCTGTCAACACCAACATCGGGTCCATGGTGGCGCTGCAGTCACTGAACAAGACCTCTGATCAGCTTTCCGTTGTGCAGAAGCGCATCTCCACCGGCTTTCGCGTTGCTGACTCGAAGGATGATGGCGGTGCCTTTGCTGTCGCGCAGTCCGTCCGCGCCGATGTTGGCGGTTTGACCGCCGCGAATGAGCAGCTTGGCGGCACGAAGGGCGTGTTGGAAACTACCTTCGCTGCGCTTGGCAAGGTTTCCGAAAGCATGGTGAAGGTCCGCGAAACCCTGACGCGCCTGGCCGATGGTACGATCAATGACAGTCAGCGCGCGCAGTATGAAGCGCAATACGACGCACTTCGGACGCAGATCGGTAACTTCATTTCGGATGCCACTTACAATAAGCGCACCCTGCTCAATACCGGTGCTGCCGCCGGCGGCGGCGACATTACAACCATTCGCAATGAATCCGGTGGCACCTTCTCGGTTGCTGCCATTGACGGTGCTGGCACGCTTGTTGTAGCGGCGGCGCCGACAGATGCGGCCGGCGCGCAGGCTGCTTTGGGGGCCACTGGCAACTTCAAAACTGTCGAATCCGCCATCGCCAATGCCCTGAACCAGTTTGGTTCCGACAGCAACTACATCGATAATCAGATCCGCTACAACAAAGACAAGGTAGACGCCATGGAAGGCGGACTCGGTGCCTTGATTGACGCCGATCTCGCCAAGGAAAGTGCCAAATTGCAGTCACTGCAGATCAGGCAGCAGCTTGGCACGCAGGCGATGTCCATCGCCAATCAGTCTCCGCAGACCTTGCTGAGCCTGTTCCGCTGATTGCTTAGGCGGCCTCGCCACTCGCGGGGTCGCCTTTTTTTCTTCGGGAGACAAAAATGTCCACCCTTGTTCTTGAACTTCGCCAAGGCGACATGATGATCGTCAATGGCGCGCCCATCCGCTTCCGTAATCGCGCCCGCATCGAACTCACTGCACGCGCGCGCTTCCTGTTCGGCAAGCAATTGATGACCCCTGACATGGCGAATTCGCCAGCCCGGCGTATCTATTTCGCGCTGCAAACCGCCTATATCGGTGACCATGATGAGCGAAAGATCGGGCTCGATCTTGCGCGTAGCCTCATCACCGAGTTTGAGGAGGCGACCACATCGGTCATGGTCCGCGAGCTCCTCGATCGGGCACTCAAAGCCGCCGAGGGCGACCAATGTTACCAGGCGCTGAAACTCGCGCGCCGGGTGATGCGTCATGAGGAAGTCATACTGGGGCTAAGCCCTGTAGCCTCCGTCTCAATAAAGGAGGATGTGGCATGAATATGCTGCATGCGCGCCGCGCCTATCAAATGACGCGGCAGGCAATGGACCCGCGTGAGCAGGAAGCAGATGTAATCCGCCGGGTCACAGGCGCCTTGAAGGTCGCGCTGGAAAAAGATGGTATCGCGCGCGCCCGGGCCATTGCCGATAATCGTCGATTGTGGATCGCTCTCGATGCATCGCTCCGTCATCCAGCCAATCAATTGCCGCAGGAGACGAAAGTAACCATGGTCCAGGTTGGGCGCGCCGTGATGCGGGAAATGGAGAACGCCGCACCTGATCTCGCCTTTCTTATTGAAATCAATGAGCAATTGGCCTCAGGGCTACGATAAGGATCAAGACAGCGCTGTTTCGTTTCTTTGCCTTGGCGTGGTATCGGCTTCAGCATGAAAGTCGGTGCCATCATCCTTGGACTAGAAAGCAGCTGCGATGAGACCGCCGCTGCCGTGCTGCGTGCGGATGGCACCATTATGGCCGAGGCTGTCTTCAGCCAATTGAAGGAACACGCGCCCTTTGGCGGTGTGGTACCGGAAATTGCCGCGCGGGCGCATTTGCAGCATTTGCCCGGGCTTGTGGCGGGCGTCATGGCCAAGGCTGGCATGGGTTACGCTGACCTTGACGCAGTGGCGGCAACCGCGGGTCCCGGCTTGATCGGCGGGCTGATCGTGGGCGCTTCCTTCGCCAAGGGGGTGGCGCTGGCGCATCGCCTGCCCTTCATCGCCATCAATCACCTGGAAGCGCATGCGCTGACCGTGCGCCTCCCTGGCCTCATGCCCGGTGGGGCGCCGGCTTTCCCCTATTTGCTGCTGCTGCTTTCCGGCGGGCATTGCCAATGCGTCTTGGTGGAGGGGCTTGGCAGCTATCGCCGCTTGGGCAGCACGCTTGATGACGCGGTGGGGGAGGCGTTTGACAAGGCTGCGAAGCTGCTCGGCCTGCCCTGGCCAGGTGGGCCGCATCTGGAACGCTTGGCAGCCGGGGGTTACCCTGGCGCGGTTTCGCTGCCACGTCCCCTAATGGGACGGGCAGGGTGCGATTTTTCCTTCTCCGGCCTCAAAACCGCCGTGGCGCGGGCGGTTGCCCAGGGGCAGGCACGGCCCGAAGATATCGCCGCCAGCTTTCAGGCGGCCGTCGCCGCCGTGCTGGCGGATCGCGCCGCCCATGCGCTTGATATGGCGCCGGGCGTGACAGCGCTGGTTGTGGCCGGCGGGGTCGCTGCCAATGGCGCGGTGCGCTTGGCGCTTGATGGCGTCGCCGCCGCCCGCAGCCTTCCCATGCTGGCGCCGCCGCTCAGGCTTTGCACCGATAATGCCGTGATGGTGGCCTGGGCGGGGCTTGAACGGCTGCGTTACGGCCTAGCCGATTCGCTCGCCTTCAATCCGCGCCCGCGTTGGCCATTGGCCGAGCTTACGCCGCTGGCAAGCTAAGCACCAGGGTTAGCGCTTCAACACGCCCCGCCCAGCATAACGCGCTGCCGGGCCAAGCCCTTGTTCAATCCGGATCAGTTGATTGTATTTCGCCAGGCGGTCAGACCGCGACAGGGACCCGGTCTTGATCTGCCCGCAATTGGTGGCGACCGCCAAATCCGCGATGGTCGCATCCTCGCTCTCGCCGGAACGGTGGCTCATGACCGCGCGATAGCCGGCGCGATGGGCCATCTCCACCGCCTCCAGCGTTTCGGTCAGCGTGCCAATCTGGTTCACCTTCACCAGAATGGCATTTGCCGTTGCCGTTTCGATGCCCTGGCGCAGGCGTTCCGGGTTGGTCACGAAAAGATCATCGCCGACAAGCTGCACCTTGGCGCCTATGCGGTCCGTCAGCAGCTTCCAACCCGCCCAATCATCTTCGGAACAGCCATCTTCAATGGAGACAATCGGCCATTTCGCCGTGAGTGCGGCGAGGTATTCCACCATGCCGGCGGGGTCGAGCTTCTTGCCCTCACCTTCCAGGGCATAGACGCCATCATGGAAAAATTCGGTCGCGGCGCAATCAAGGGCGAAGACCACGTCTTCCCCAGGGCGATGCCCCGCCGCTTCGCAGGCCTTGGTGATGAAGGCCAAAGCCTCATCCGCGCTTTTCAGATTGGGGGCGAAGCCGCCTTCATCACCCACATTGGTCGAATGCCCGGCATCATGCAGCGCCTTTTTCAGCGCCATGAAAACTTCCGATCCAATGCGCACCGCATCCGCAATCGTGCCGGCAGCAACCGGCATAATCATGAATTCCTGAATATCAATCGGGTTATCGGCATGCTTGCCGCCATTGACGATATTCATCATGGGCACCGGCAGGGTGCGCGCGAAAACGCCACCGACATGGCGATAGAGCGGAATGTTCAAATCCGCCGCCGCCGCCTTGGCAACCGCGAGTGAGACGGCCAGCATCGCATTGGCCCCCAGCCGCGCCTTGTTTGGCGTGCCGTCCAATTCGATCATCGTCTCGTCTATTTTGATTTGATCGAGCGGATCGAGGCCCGAAATCGCATCAAAAATTTCGCCTTCAACGCTGGCCACCGCCTTCAATACGCCCTTGCCGCCATAGCGGGCCTTGTCGCCATCACGCAGTTCCACCGCCTCATGCGCGCCGGTGGAAGCGCCGGATGGCACAATGGCATGGCCGCGGGCGCCGGTATCCAGCACCACCTCGGCCTCCACGGTCGGGTTGCCGCGGGAATCGAGCACTTCGCGGGCAATGATATCGGCTATGGCGGCCATGGCGTATGATTCCGGTTGCAGGGGTTTCGGGCGGTTGGCTACACCGGCCTGCCCGGGGCGCCAAGACCCCGTTCCCTAAGCGGCGCCCAAGCGCTATGGCTTGCCCGAAGTTGAGAGAGGACCACCCATGCTGGATCGCCCGCACCCCACCCCGGCCGCCCCTTCGGCAGACCCCTTCGCATTGGCCAAGGCGCTGTCCGGCCTGCATTTCATCGGTGGCGCCTATGTCCCGGCGCGCAGCGGCAAGACCTTCGCGGTGGTGAACCCGGCGACGGGGATTGAAGTGGCGCGCGCGGCGGAAGGCGATGCGGCAGATGTGGATGCGGCGGTGACCAATGCCGCGAAGGCGCAAAAGGAATGGGCCAAGCTGCCGGCGCGCAAGCGCGGCGCGCTGGTGCATCAATGCGCCGCGCTGCTGAAGGAACATGCGGATGAATTGGGCCGGCTGATCGCGCTTGAAACCGGCAAGGCTTTGCGCACGGAAAGCCGCGTGGAAGCCAATGTGGTGGCCGATGTTTTCGAATTCTTCGGCGGGCTTGGCAGTGAATTGAAGGGCGAAAGCGTGCCCTTTGCGCCCAATGTGCTTTCGGTCACGGGCCGGGAGCCGCTTGGCGTGGTGGGCGCCATCATCCCGTGGAATGTGCCCATGCTGCTGATGGCGCTGAAGGTCGCGCCAGCGCTGGTAGCGGGCAATGCCGTGGTGGTGAAAAGCGCGGAAGAAGCGCCGCTGGCAGTGCTCCGCATTTGCGAAAT
>JADCES010000166.1 GCA_020250005.1 Roseomonas sp. | reverse complement strand
CGTCCTGGTGACGAAGCCCGAAGCCATGGCCGCCTGCCGCGGCATGCGCATGGGCTATGCGCCGCTACTCGCTTTGCTGGAACCTGCCGCCGCGGCAGGCCATAAGCGCATCGCGGTGATTGGCATTCCCTGCCAAGTCTATGCTTTGCGCGCCTTGGAAGCGCAGCTTGGCCTGGAAGCGCTTTACGTCATCGGCACGCCGTGTTCGGACAATACCACCACGGAAAAATTCCATCATTTCCTGACGCTTCTGTCCGATGCGCCGGAGACGATCACCTATCTGGAATTCCGCGCCGATTACCACGTGGAGCTGCGCTTCGCCGATGGCAGCAAGCGCGAAATCCCCTTTCTGCAATTGCCGATCAGCCAATTGCCTTCGGATTTCTTCCCACTCACCTGCCGAAGCTGCGTGGATTACACGAATGTGCTGGCCGATATCACGGTTGGCTATATGGGCGGGCAGGGGGAGCAATGGCTGCTGGTGCGCAATGCGCGCGGTGAGGAATTGCTGAGGCTGCTTGGCGATGAAATCACCACCAGCGCGCCGGGCAGTGCCGGCAAACGTGCCGGCGCGGTGAAGGGTTTTCTGGAAAACACCCGCCGCGCCGCCGGCGGCTTACCATTGCGCCGCATGCCCAATTGGCTGCGGCCCATCATCGGCTGGCTGATGCCGCGCATCGGGCCACGCGGCTTGGAATTCGCCCGCGCGCGGGTTGAAATGAAGGCCGTGGAAAGCGTGCTGCATCTTGAACGCGCTGAACCCGCCAAGATGCGCAATATGATCCCGGATCATGTCTGGGCGCTGGTCGCGCCCTACGGGCTCGGAGCATTTTCAAGCCAAGTGGAAACACTTGGCGGCTCGGAAAATGCGACCAAAAAAACCCGGGGTTAGCCTTCCACGCGGTAATTCGGCGCCTCACGCGTCACCGCCACATCATGCACATGGCTTTCACGCAAGCCTGCGCCGGTAATCCGCCGGAAGCGCGCCTTGGTCTGCAATTCGGCAATGGTGGCGCAGCCCGTATAGCCCATGGCAGAGCGCAAGCCCCCCACCATTTGGTGAATAACCGCGCCCACCGGGCCTTTGTAGCCCACGCGCCCTTCCACCCCTTCCGGCACCAGCTTCAACGAATCCTGCACTTCCGCCTGGAAATAGCGATCCGCCGAACCGCGCGCCATGGCGCCGAGCGATCCCATGCCGCGATAGGATTTATAGGACCGACCCTGATAGAGAAACACTTCTCCAGGCGCTTCATCCGTGCCGGCAAAAATGCTGCCCATCATGGCGCAATCGGCCCCCGCCGCCAGCGCCTTGGCAAGGTCCCCGGAAGACCGAATGCCGCCATCGGCAATCACCGGCACGCCTTTTTCGCGCGCCGCAGCAGCGCTTTCCAGAATGGCGGTCAATTGCGGCACACCGACACCGGCCACAATGCGCGTGGTGCAAATGGAACCCGGGCCAATGCCTATCTTCACCGCATCCGCGCCCGCTTCAATCAAGGCAAGCGCGCCTTCCGGGGTTGCGACATTGCCGGCAATCACCTGCACGGAATTGGAAAGCCGCTTGATGCGTTCCACCGCCTGCATCACGCCGCCGGAATGGCCATGCGCGGTATCCACGACAACAACATCCACCCCCGCCGCCACCAGCAATTCCGCGCGGTGCAGGCCATCATCACCAACACCCGTTGCCGCTGCCGCACGCAGCCGGCCCATGCCATCCTTCGATGCATGGGGATTGGCCTGCGCCTTGTCCATATCCTTCACGGTGACAAGGCCAACACAGCGCTGCGCCTCATCCACCACCAGCAGCTTTTCGATGCGGTGCTTGTGCAAAAGCGCCCGCGCCTCATCCGGCGTGACATCGGGGGAGGCGGTGACAAGGCCCTCACGCGTCATGAGTTCATAGACCCGCAGATTGGGATCGGTCGCGAAGCGCACATCGCGATTGGTGATGATGCCAACCAGGCGGCCAGACCCCCGTTCCACCACCGGAATGCCGCTGATGCGGTGCCGATCCTGCAATGCGCGCACTTCGGCCAGCGTCTGGTCCGGATGCACGGTGAGTGGGTTCACGACCATGCCGGATTCGAACTTCTTCACCTGCCGCACCTGCGCGGCCTGGTCTTCCGGCGAGAAATTCTTGTGGATCACACCAATGCCACCCGCCTGCGCCATGGCAATCGCCATGGGCGCTTCCGTCACCGTATCCATCGCCGCCGACATCAGCGGAATGTTCAGCCGGATTTCCTTGGTGAGGCGTGTGTTCGTGACCGTCTGTGCCGGCAGCACGGTGGAATAGGCCGGCACCAGCAGCACATCGTCAAAGGCATAAGCCTCAGCAATGGGCACGGCGCCAAAAGGCGTGGAAGCAGAGGGGGAAGATTCGATGGCCATGGTTGGGCTTTCGCGTTGCGCTACCTTGGCGACCCTCCTTAGCCCTTGATGCAAGGCGGCGCAATCACAAGGGCGCGTGTTCAGCCGCGAAAGCCGCTCGCCACCACATATAATTCGGCCGATTCCTTCCGGCTTGCCGGTGGTTTCAGATGCCGTACGCTGGCGAAATGGCGCTTCAGCGTCACCAGCATCTCCTTCTCAGACCCGCCCTGAAATACTTTCGCAACAAAAGCACCACCCGGCGCCAGCACCTTCACCGCGAAATCCAGCGCCAATTCCGCCAGCGCCATGATGCGCAAATGATCCGTCGCCGCATGGCCCGTGGTATTGGGCGCCATGTCTGACAGCACCAGATCAGCCTTGCCGCCAAGGGAGGCGATGATGCGCGCCTCGGCCTCTTCTTCCTGGAAATCGCCTTGCAGCGTGGTCGCCCCCGGCACCGGGTCCATGGGCAGGATATCCAAAGCGACCACCTGGCCGCGCGGCCCGACCGCTTCCACCGCCACCTGAGTCCAGCCGCCAGGCGCCGCGCCCAAATCCACCACACGCGCGCCGGGTTTCAGCAGCTTCACCTTCTCCTGCATCTCCAGCAGCTTGAAGGCCGCACGGGAACGCAGGCCGCGTTCCTTGGCGGCGCGCACATAAGGATCATTCAATTGCCGATTGAGCCATTTCTGGCTGGCGGTGCTGCGGCCTTCGGCACTGCGCAGGCGCTGGGTCAGGCCGCGGCTGCTGCCGGGCGGGCTGGGTTTGGCCATGGCGAAGGCTTATCGGCGCCGCGGCGGGCTGCGCCGCGCCGCTTCACGGTCTGCACGCATCATCCGAAGCAACATCCCTTCGCGAAGGCCGCGATCTGCGACGCGCAGGCTTCGCGTTGGCCAAATGCGCCGGATCGCGGCGTAAATCGCGCAGCCCGGCAGCACGTAATCCACCCGTTCTGGCCCCACGCAAGGATGCGCGGCCAATTCGGCGCGGCCCATGGCGAAAAGATCGCCCAGCGCCGCATCGGCGGCCTCACAATCAAGGGTCGAGCCATCCACCAGCGGGCGGCGATAGCGCGGCAGGGCCATGACCACGCCGGCAAGCGTTGTCACGGTGCCGGAAGTGCCCATCAGCCGCACACCGCCGGCATGGATTTCCTGGCCGATGCAATGCAGCCGATCAAAGCCTTCCAATTGTGCGGCAACCTCATCCACCACGGCGAAAAAGCCGGCTTCGGTGAAACAGGCGGCGCCGCAGCGCTCGGCCAGCGTCACAACGCCCACAGGAAGGGAGATATAGCCGATCAACTCCGGCACATCGCCCGGCTTGGCAGCGGCACGGATCCAGGCAATTTCCGTGCTGCCGCCGCCGATATCGAACAAAAGGGCGCGCCGATCGCCGGGTTCCAGCAGCGCCGCGCAGGATTCCATGGCAAGTTCCGCTTCCTCCCGCCCCGTAATGATGCGAAGCCGGATGCCGGTTTCCGCCTCCACCCGCGCAATGAAGGCCGGGCCATTGCTGGCCTGGCGGCAGGCCTCGGTCGCGACCGCTTCAAAACCGCGCAAGGGCCGGCGGGCGAGTTTGTCGGCGCAGGCGCCAAGCGCGGCCAGGGCGCGGTCCATGGAGGCTGCGGAAAGCTGCCCACTGCTGCCCAGGCCTTCGCCAAGCCGCACCACGCGGCTGAAGGAATCCAGCACGCGAAAGCCCGTTGCATTGGGGGCCGCGATTAGCAGGCGGCAATTATTGGTGCCGAGATCAAGCGCCGCGTAGGCCGCGCCGAGGGCTTCCGCACGCGCATAGGGCGGGGCGATTTCGGCTTCTCGGGCAAGATGGGGCGCGGTTTCGGTCATTATCCCTGTTGTGCCGCCCCTTTGGGACGGTCAGTCCATGATCGGGATATCTGGCCCCAAGGGCAAGCAGTTTTGAGGGGGTGAGTTGAAGCGCTGGGGGTGCAGTGCTATGACCCGCGTCCCGTTGGGGGATAGTTTAGCGGTAGAACTCCCGGCTCTGACCCGGGCAGCCTTGGTTCGAATCCAGGTCCCCCAGCCATTTTCGGCCAGCGATATACTTGGCCTTTCCCCCCCCTCCTCCGTTCCGCGATTCTTGACCTGCCGCAAGAATAGGCGCCGGCTTGTCATCTAAACACGCCTTCAAGGAGGAACCAGCCCATGCGCGCCCGCGATCTGATGACCACCAGCCTAGTCACCATCCCCCCCGAAGCCCCGCTGGAGGCGGTGGCGCGTGTCCTGTCGGATCGCGGCGTCTCGGGCGCCCCGGTGGTGGATGGCGCCGGCACCTTCCTCGGCATGGTGACGGAAGGCGATCTGATCCGCCGGCTGGCTGCCAAGGAAGATGCGCCGAAATCATGGGTGCTCGGGCTTTTTGCCTCGGCGGCTGAACAGGCGGCGCGGTTCGCGCGTACGCATGGCCAGCGCGCGCGCGATGTCATGACCACCGATATTGCCTCGGTCAAAGAAGACACCTCGATTGAGCATGTCGCCAAGATCATTGAGGAGAAAAAGATCCGCCGCGTCCCCGTGCTGCGCGATGGCAAGCTGGTGGGCGTTGTTTCCCGTTCAGACCTGATCCGCGCGCTGCTTGCCGCGCCGGGCAGCGTGGTGGCCGATGCGCCGGATGAACGCATCCGCCGGGATCTCGCACTGGCGATGCGCAATGAACCCTGGGTGGATACCTATTTCATCTTCCCCGATGTGAAGGATGGCCAGGTGACTTTCCATGGCTTTTGCCGTTCGGATGCCGTGAAGCAGGGCCTCAGGGTGCTTGCCGAAAAACTGCCCGGCGTGAAGGGCGTTGCTTTCGAAACTCAGGTGCCGCCCGCCTATGTGATGGGGGTCACCTGACCGCGCGCCAAATCAATACGGGATATCCCGCATCCAGGGAAAGCCAACCCGCGCCATGTCGAAGGCATGGGCGTAGAGCTTGCGCATATAGGCCTGGTCGAAGGGCTCCCGCGGTTCATCCTGGAAATCGGGGCCGATCACGGCCAGGTTGAAATCCACCTTGTCTTCCCGCGTCAGGTTGCGGATGCGCGCCACGTCGTTGAAGCCGGCTGAAGCGATCATGCTGGCGATGGCGCGTTCCACGATCTTGAAGGTGCGCCGTTCGGTCTTGGCGGGGTTCGGGGTGATGCGCCCATTGCGAATGACAAAGGCGCGTGCCGGGCGCACGGCATCGCCCCCGCGGATATTGGCGCGCCTTTCGCTGGTTACGCTGCGCGGATAGAGGAATAGCTGCGTAAAGGCGCCGCCATCCACATGCATTTCCTGATAGGTTTTGCCGTCCAGTGTCACTTCCACCATCACCGGTGGGAAGGCGCCGGGAATGGCGGCCGAGGCCAGTAGCAGCCGGCGCACCAGATCAAGTGCGCGTGGATGGCCGCTGGCCGCGATGGCGCCGATATTCCAGGCCACCGGCAGCTGCGCATCCATATCGGAAGTGCCGATCAGCAATAGCCGGCCCTGCTCATAGGCCTCACCGATTTCGGCCAACATCGTGTCGTTCAAATAGCGGGAAATGGTGCGAAACAGCGGTGCGTTATCGGCCAGCGCATCGTCAAACAGCGCGGCATTCAGCAAATAGCGCGGTTCCAGCACATCCCTGGGCGTAATATCCGTGTAAACAGACTTAAGCGCGGGATCGTAATGGGACCCGAGAAAGGCGAAGGGGGCGGTCAGCGCGCCGGTGGAAACCCCGGTCACCAGGCCAAAGCTTGGCCGATCTCCGGCCTCGGTCCAGCCATTCAGCAAGCCGGCGCCAAAGGCGCCATTCTCGCCCCCGCCGGAAATCGCCAGCATTTCAATGCGCGGTTCGGCCCTGCGGGGCATGGGGCCACGATGGCGCCGGGCACGCTCAAGCGCCGAAAAGGCCTCGGCTCGGAAGGCATCGCCATCCCAGGGGAAGAAGAAACGCTCATTCGGCAGGCCCAGCACCTTGGCGTCCCGCGTGCGCGCGAAAGGCACGGCCGGGCCGCGAACCGGGGTGGCGCAGGCGGCAAGCCCAAGCCCGGCTGCCCCAAATAGGCCAGCCCGCCGGGTGAATTTCTGACCGCTTTCGGGTGCCCACCCCATATCTTCGCCCTTACTAGTAATTGTTTGCCTTCTGAGCGTTCCCTAACAAATGAGGTGCCCCACGTCGAGGCAGCGCACCGCAAGCCCCTTTTCGCTTGACCCTCAGGCGCTTGGGGGATAAAGGCCCCCTCATTCCTGGTTCGCCCTGAACCTTGGTCCGCCCGCCTGATGCGGGTTGGCTCCGTCGCTCCGCGAAGGTTCGCGCAGCGGCGCATTTTGCTTTGGGGCGGCCGCAACGCGAAAGGACTATTGGGCGCTGCCATGTTTGAGGCTCTGTCCAGCAAGCTCAACGGTGTTTTTGATCGGCTGCGCCGCCGTGGCGCGCTGAGCGAAGCCGATGTGACCGAAGCGCTGCGCGAAGTGCGCGTGGCGCTGCTGGAAGCCGATGTGGCCTTGCCGGTGGTCCGCGACCTTGTCGCGCGCGTGAAGGAACGCGCCGTGGGGCAGGAGGTGATTCGCTCCGTCGCCCCCGCGCAGCAGGTCATCAAGATCGTCAATGACGCTTTGGTGGAAGCGCTGGGTGGCACTGAAGGGGCGCGCGGGCTTGATTTGAATGCGCCCGCACCGCTCGCCATTCTGATGGTGGGTTTGCAGGGTTCGGGCAAGACCACGACCTCGGGCAAGATCGCGCTACGCCTGAAGGGGCGCGAGAAGAAAAAGGTGCTGCTGGCGTCACTCGACGTGCATCGCCCTGCGGCGCAGCTGCAATTGCAGCAATTGGCCGAGCGTGCGGAAGTGACCAGCCTGCCGATCATCGCCGGCCAGCGCCCGCTGGAAATTGCCGCGCGCGCCATGGATGTCGCGCGGCGTGAGCTTTACGATGTGGTTGTGCTGGATACCGCCGGGCGGCTGGCGATTGATGAAGCGCTGATGGCCGAAGTGGCCGAGGTAAAGGCCGCCACCAAGCCGCATGAAACGCTGCTGGTTGTGGATGCCATGACCGGGCAGGATGCGGTGAATACCGCCAAGGCCTTCCAGGAAAAAATCGGCGTCACCGGCATTGTTATGACCCGCGTGGATGGCGATGCGCGTGGCGGTGCGGCCCTTTCCATGCGGGCCGTGACCGGCGCGCCGATCAAGCTGTTGGGTGCTGGCGAAAAGCTGGATGCGCTGGAAGATTTCCATCCCGATCGCATCGCAAACCGCATTCTTGGCATGGGCGACATTGTCTCCTTGGTGGAAAAAGCCGCCGAGACAATGGATCAGGCGGAGGCTGAAAAGCTCGCCGCGCGTATGCAAAAAGGCCAGTTCACGCTGGATGATTACGCCGCGCAGTTGAAGCAGATCGGCAAGATGGGCAGCCTGCAAGGTATTCTGGGCATGTTGCCTGGCGTGCAAAAGGTGAAGGCGCAGTTGGAAGGTGCCAATCTGGATACCGCCATTCTGAAGCGCCAGGCCGCGATCATTTCCAGCATGACGCCCAAGGAACGCCGCGCGCCTGATCTGCTGAAGGCATCGCGCAAGCGGCGCATCGCCGCCGGGTCCGGCACCACGGTGCAGGATGTCAATCGCTTGTTGAAGCAATTCGACGATATGTCCGCCATGATGAAGCGGATGAACAAGATCGGCCAGAAGGGGCTGATGCGTGGCGGGCTTGCTGCGCTGCTCCCCCAAGGTCGGAGGCCGTTCTGATGACGGCCACCACCAACCTCAAGTCTTTAGTTCTGTAAAGAAAGGAATACCCGGATGGGTCTCAAGATTCGCCTCGCCCGCGCTGGTGCCAAGAAGCGCCCCTATTATCACATCGTGATTGCCGATAGCCGCAGCCCACGCGATGGCCGTTTCATCGAAAAGGTGGGCTCCTATAACCCCATGCTGCCGTCTGAGCATGCGGATCGTATTCGCCTGCAGGAAGATCGGCTGAAGCATTGGATCGGTAATGGCGCGGTTGCCACCGAACGCGTGGCGCGCTTTCTGGGTCGTGCGGGGCTGATCGCCATGCCGGCGATCCCGGCCCAGACCAAGCAGGCGCAGCCCAAGAAGAAGGCGCAGGAACGCGCCGCCGCTGCGGCCGGCTGAAGCAGGCTTTAGCGGCAGGCAGCACGGCAGATGGGCGGCAAGCGCATTATGGTGGGAGAGTTCGGCAGGCCGCATGGCGTGCGCGGGCTTTTGCGCCTGCGTGCCTTCACCGCCGATCCGGCTGCCATCACCGCCTATGGCCCGCTTTATGATGAGGCTGGCACACGGCAGTTCCGCCTGACGCTGAAGGGGCCCGATCTGGTGGCCGTTGAAGGCATCACGGATCGGGATGCCGCGCAGCGCCTGACTGGCACACGCCTTTTCGTAGCGCGGGAGGCTTTGCCCCCCACCGAGGAAGAGGAATTCTACTTCGCGGACCTGATCGGCCTTCGGGCGGTGACGGAAGCGGGTGAGGTTCTCGGCACTGTGCGCGCGGTGGAAGATCATGGCGGTGGCGCCTTCCTGGTGATTGAAGGGGCGAGCGAAATGCTACTGCCCTTCACGCGCCAAGTGGTGCCCAGCGTGGATATCGCCGCCGGGCAGCTTGTGGTGGTGCCGCCCGCTGAAGTGCTGGTGACGCCCGAAGGGAAGGAGGCCGCGGCATGACCTGGCGCGCCGATATCCTGACGCTGTTCCCGGAAATGTTCCCGGGGCCGCTTGGCCTTTCCCTCGCGGGGCGCGGCTTGCGCGAAGGGCTTTGGTCCTTGGCCGCGCATGACATTCGCGACCACGCCAAGGACCGCCATCGCAGCGTGGATGACACACCCTTTGGTGGTGGTGCCGGCATGGTGCTGCGCCCGGATGTGGTGGATGCGGCGGTGGGCGCGGCCTTGACCGAAATGCCAGCAAGGCCGGTGATTTACCTGACGCCGCGCGGGCGTTTGCTGGATCAGGCCCTGGTCCGGGAATTGGCGGCGGGGCCGGGGGCGGTGCTGCTCTGCGGGCGTTATGAAGGTGTCGATCAGCGCGTGATTGAAGCGCGCGGCATGCTGGAAATCTCGATCGGCGATTATGTGCTGAGCGGGGGGGAATTGGCCGCGCTCACGCTGCTCGATGCCTGTGTGCGCCTGCTGCCGGGTGTCATGGGGGCGGCGGAAAGCGCTGCCGAGGAAAGCCATGGTGCCGAGGGACTTTTGGAATATCCGCATTACACGCGCCCGGCCGAATGGGCCGGGCGCGCGGTGCCGGAGGTACTGCTTTCGGGCCATCACGCCGCCATTACGGCCTGGCGCCGGGCCGAAAGCGAGAGAATCACAAAGGAACGCCGCCCCGATCTTTGGGCGCGGCATGAAACAGCGCGCGGAGGCGTGGGGGCCATTGCCGGCCATCCCGCCGCCGCCTAAAGAAACCGAAGAAAGGGTACCAACATGAATATCTTGCAGCAATTCGAAGCTGATCAGCAGGCCAAGCTTGCCGCTGCCCGCGCCACGCCGGAATTCGGCCCGGGCGATACGGTGCGCGTCATGGTGAAGGTGGTGGAAGGCGAACGCGTCCGCACCCAGGCTTATGAAGGCGTGGTGATCGCGCGTTCTAACAAGGGCGTGCAGAGCAATTTCACCGTGCGCAAGCTTTCCTATGGGGAAGGGGTGGAACGCGTATTCCCGCTCTACAGCCCGAATGTCGCGGAAATCCAGGTGGTGCGTCGTGGGCGCGTGCGTCGCGCGAAGCTCTATTATTTGCGTGGCCGCACCGGCAAATCCGCGCGTATTGCGGAAAAGCTTGGCATGAAGGCTGATGGCGCCGCCAAGGCTGCCGAAGGCTGAAGATTACGCGCCGCGCTGAAAGGCGCGGCGTTTTCATGTGATGCAAGGGGGAAGATGAGATGTCAGCGCAAAAACCGCGCACGCTGTTCGACAAGATTTGGGACGCGCATGTTGTTGAAACCCTGCCGGATGGCACCGCGCTGCTCTACATTGATTTGCATCTGACCCATGAAGTGACCACGCCGCAGGCCTTTGATGGCCTGCGTGCCGCGGGACGCAAGGTGCGCCGCCCGGATGCGACACTCGCCGTGGTGGACCATAATATCGCGACCGATGACAGCCGCCGCACCGGCATTGTGGACCCCGAAAGCCGCTTGCAGGTTGAAACGCTGGAAAAGAACGTCGTTGAATTCGGCGTGCCCTACATTCCGCTGCTCGATGACCGTCAGGGCATTGTGCATGTGATCGGGCCTGAATTGGGCCGTTCGCTGCCGGGCATGACGATTGTGTGTGGCGATAGCCATACCTCGACCCATGGCGCCATGGGCGCGCTGGCCTTTGGCATTGGCACATCGGAAGTGGAGCATGTGCTGGCAACGCAAACGCTGTTGCAAAAGCCTGCCAAGAACATGCGCGTTTCGGTGGATGGCAATCTGGCTTTTGGCTGTTCTGGTAAGGATATTGTGCTGGCCATCATCGGCAAGATCGGCACGGCGGGCGGCACCGGACATGTGATTGAATATGCCGGGGATGCGATCCGCGCACTCGACATGGCGGGCCGCATGACGGTCTGCAACATGACCATCGAAGGTGGTGCGCGCGCCGGCATGGTCGCGCCTGACCAAACCACGTTTGATTACATCGCCAAAACGCCGAATGGCCCGAAGGGCGAGGCTTTCAAGCGCGCGCTAGAATGGTGGAAGACGCTGCCTTCTGATGCGGGGGCGCATTTCGATAAGGAATTGCGCCTTGCCGCGCATGAGATTGCGCCGCAGGTGACCTGGGGCACCAACCCGGAAGCGGTGCTGCCGATCACCGGCGTGGTGCCGAACCCAGCCGATGAGGCGAATGAGGCACGGCGCGCGCAATTACAGCGCATGGTGGAATATATGGGCCTGACGCCCGGCCAGCGCCTGACCGATTTGAAGGTGGATGTTGTCTTCATCGGTTCCTGCACCAATAGCCGGATTGAGGATATCCGCGCTGCCGCCGCCATCGCCAAGGGCCGCCGCGTGGCGGATCATGTGCGCGCGCTGGTGGTGCCAGGTTCGGGCCTGGTGAAGAAGCAGGCCGAAGCCGAAGGGCTTGATCGCATCCTGCGCGAAGCCGGCTTCGAATGGCGCGAAGCGGGTTGTTCCATGTGCCTTGGCATGAACCCCGATAAGCTCACGCCAGGTCAGCGCAGCGCCAGTACGTCGAATCGCAATTTCGAAGGCCGGCAGGGCCCCGGCGGGCGGACCCATCTGTTGAGCCCCGCCATGGCCGCCGCGGCGGCACTCGCGGGCCATTTGGCCGATGTGCGTGATTATCAGCCGAAGGGAGCGATCTGAGATGCAAGCCTTCACCAAGCTCACCGGTATCGCCGCACCCTTGCCCAAGGCGAATGTGGATACGGACCAGATCATCCCGGCGCGCTTTCTGAAATCCATCAGCCGGCTTGGTTTCGGCAAGAATCTGTTCGCCAATTTCCGCTTCAAGGAAGATGGCTCGGAAAACCCGGATTTCGTGCTGAACCAGGAACCTTATCGCAAGGCCGAGATCCTGATTGCCTTTGAAAACTTCGGCTGCGGATCATCGCGTGAACACGCGCCTTGGGCCTTGCTCGATTTCGGCATTCGCTGCGTGATCGCCCCGGATTTCGCCGATATCTTCCACAATAACTGCTTCAAGAATGGCGTGCTGCCGGTGCGCCTGCCGCGCGAGATTTGCGAAAAGCTGATGGAAGACGCGAAGATGGGCGGCAATGCGCGCATCAGCGTTGATCTGGAACGCCAGGTGGTGGTGCGCCCGAATGGGGAGGAGATTCCCTTCCAGATAGACCCGCTGCGGCGGCATCTGATGCTGAATGGGCTGGATGATATCGGCCAGACCATGCAGCACGCGCCAGCGATTGATGGCTTTGAAGCCCGTCAGCGCGCTGCCCAGCCCTGGCTCTATGCCTGATTGACACGCGGCCTGGCGCGATGCCGGGGCGAAAAGGAAAACGCCATGTCATCGAACAAAAAGCTTCTCATCCTGCCCGGCGACGGGATTGGCCCTGAGGTGATGCGCGAAGTGCGCCGCGTGGTGGATTGGATGGATCGTCGCCGCCATGTCTCCTTCAATATTGAAGAAGGGCTGGTGGGCGGTGCGGCTTTGGATGCGGAAGGCACGCCCTGTTCTGATGAAACCGTGGCGCGTGCGAAGGTAGCGGATGCGGTGCTGTTCGGTTCCGTCGGCGGGCCGAAATGGGATTCCATGCCCTTCGACAAGCGCCCTGAACTGGGCGTGCTGCGGCTGCGCAAGGACCTTGGCCTTTTCGCTAATCTCCGCCCCGCCGTGGTGCTTGATCCGCTGGTGGAAGCTTCCAGCCTGAAGCCTGATCTGGTGCGCGGGCTTGATGTCATGATCGTGCGCGAATCAACCGGCGGCATTTACTTCGGTGAACCGCGCGGCATCCACACGGATGCCAATGGCAAGCGCACCGGCATTGATACGGAAGTCTATACCGAAGACGAAATCGCCCGCGTGGCCCGCATTGCCTTTGACCTTGCGCGCAAGCGCCGCAACAAGGTCACCAGTGTTGAGAAGGCGAATGTCATGCAATCCGGGCGCCTGTGGCGCGCGGTGGTGGGCGAAATCGGCAAGGCAGAATTCCCCGATGTCGAGCTTGAGCATATGTATGCCGATAATTGCGCCATGCAGCTTTGCTCTCGACCCAAGCAGTTTGATGTGATCCTGGGGTCCAACCTGTTCGGCGATGTGCTGTCTGACCTGGCCGCCGCGCTGACCGGTTCGCTCGGCATGCTGCCATCGGCGACGCTGGGTGCGGTGGATGCCTCAGGCAGGCGCCATGCCTTGTATGAGCCCGTGCATGGCTCGGCGCCCGATATCGCCGGCAAGGGCATCGCCAATCCTTGTGCGCAGATCCTGTCCTTTGCCATGCTGCTCCGCTGGTCCTTCGGGATGGAAGAAGATGCGCGGCTGGTGGAAGCGGCTGTAGAGAAGGTGCTGGCCGGTGGGCTGCGCACCGCTGACATCATGCAGGCCGGCATGGCACGGGTTGGCACCAGCGTGATGGGTGAGGCCGTGGTGCGGGAATTGGATAAACTTGCGGCATGACAGAATGGTGACGGCGCTGGGGTTGCGCCTTTGGCGCGGCTCCGCTATCCGTCCCGTCATCAAGGGCGCCCGTAGCTCAGCTGGATAGAGCACCAGACTACGAATCTGGGGGTCAGAGGTTCGAATCCTTTCGGGCGCGCCATTTCCCAATATCTTCAGGATCTTCCGGTTTCAGGATCGTGCTATCGCCGCGATGCCAGCCCCTATTCTCGATAATGGCACGCCACCGAATGCCCGGGCCGCACTTCGCGCAAGGCCGGCACTTCATTCCGGCAGCGCGCGCCATCCGCGATTGGACAGCGCGTATGGAAATGGCAGCCCGATGGCGGGTTGAGCGGGCTTGGCACATCCCCTTGCAGCCTGATCCTGTCGCGCTTCACGGTTGGGTCCGGGATCGGCACGGCTGAAAGCAGAGCTTCCGTATAGGGGTGCAGCGGTGTGGTGTAGAGTTCCCGCGCAGAGGCAATTTCCACAATCCGGCCCAGATACATCACCGCGACACGGTCGGAGATATGTTCCACCACCGAAAGATCATGCGCGATGAACAGGAAGGTCAGGCCGAATTTTTCCTGCAAATCCTCAAGCAGATTGACCACCTGCGCCTGGATGGAGACATCAAGCGCCGAGACAGGTTCATCACAAATGACCAGCTTCGGTGAAACCGCCAAGGCGCGGGCAATGCCAATGCGCTGCCTTTGCCCGCCCGAGAATTCATGCGGAAAGCGCCGCATGTGATCCGCATTGAGCCCGACCGTTTCCAGTAATTCCACCACGCGGTCTTCGCGTTCACGCGGGGTCTTGGCAAGCTTATGGATGATCAGCGCCTCACCAATAATGGCAGCGACTGTCATGCGCGGATTGAGTGAGGCAAAGGGGTCCTGGAAAATGATCTGCATATCCCGCCGCAAGGCGACCATCTGCTGATGATCAAGCGCGGTCACGTCGCGGCCTTCGAACCAGACCTTGCCGGCGGTGGGTTCAATCAGGCGCAGAATCAGTCGGCCCGTGGTGGATTTGCCGCAGCCTGATTCGCCCACCAGGCCAAGGGTTTCACCACGATTTATGTCGAATGAAACACCCGAGACTGCGTGAACCTCATTCACTGTACGTTGCAGGATGCCGCCCTTCACCGGAAAGCGCTTCACCAGATCCTTCACGCGGAGCAGCGGTTCCGTCATGCGATTTCCTCCGCCCTCAGACAGGCAACCTTATGGCCGGGGGACACCATCTCAAGGCTCGGCTCAATCTCTCGGCAGGAAGGCATCGCATGCTTGCAGCGCGCGGCGAAGCGGCAGCCGGGTGGTGGGTGCAAAAGGCTTGGCACCACACCGCCAATCGCCTCAAGCCGGCGATGTTCGGTCGCGGCCAGATCAAGCCGTGGAATGGAACGGATCAGGCCCCGCGTGTAAGGGTGCCGCGGCGTTGCGAAGAGCGCTTCAACGGGCGCTTCTTCCACCACGCGCCCGGCATACATCACCACAACGCGCTGCGCCGTTTCCGCGACCACGCCCATGGCATGGGTGATCAGCAGCACAGCCATGCCAAGGCGCTGCTTCATCTCATTCATCAGGTCGAGGATCTGCGCCTGAATGGTTACATCCAGCGCCGTTGTCGGCTCATCCGCGATCACAAGCTTAGGGTTGCAGGACAGCGCCATGGCGATCATCACGCGCTGGCGCATGCCGCCCGAGAATTGATGCGGGTAATCATGCACGCGCTTTGATGCATTTGGGATTTGCACCAGATTGAGCATCTCCGCCGCGCGTTCCATGGCAAGCTTGCGCGACAGGCCTTCATGCTGGCGTACCGTTTCGGCAATCTGCTCCCCCACCGTATAGACCGGGTTGAGTGAGGTCATCGGTTCCTGGAAAATAAAACCGATTTCCGCGGCGCGGATGGCACGCATGCGCGCGGGCGGCGCTTCCACCAGGTTTTCGCCGCGCCAATTGATCTCACCAGCGACAATCTTGCCAGGCGGCATCGCGATCAGCTTCAGGATCGTCATGGCAGTCACGGTCTTGCCGCAGCCTGATTCGCCCACAATGGAAACGGTCTCCCCGGCGCCGACGGAAAGATCCACGCCATCCACCGCACGCACCCAGCCATCATCGGTCTTGAAATGAACCTTGAGGCCGGAGATTTCCAAAAGATTGTTCATCGCCGCGCTCAGACCACGCGCCGTGGATCAAGCGCATCCCTGAGACCATCACCCACGAAATTGATCGTGAGCACGGTCAGGAAAATCGCAAGGCCAGGGAACAGCGCCCAATGCGGCGCGAAATCCAAATGGTCACGCGCATCATACAATAGCCGCCCCCAGGTCGGGATATCGGGCGGGAAACCAAGCCCAAGGAAGGACAGCGTGCTTTCCGCAATGATCGCCGCCGCGACATCAATGGTCGCCGCGACAATCACGGGCCCAAGCGAATTCGGCAGGATATGGCGTACGGCGAGCCTGAAGCGCGATGCGCCGAGCGCGCGCGCGGCTTCGACAAATTCCTTCTCCCGCAATGAGAAGAATTGCGCACGCACCAGACGCGCCACCTGCATCCAATTGAACAGGCCGATGATGATGACAATCAGAATGAAGACCCCAAGCTCCGGCCCCACAATCGCCTTCAGACTGTCGCGAAACAGGAAGATGATCAGCAGCAGCAGCGGCAATTGCGGCAGGGACAGGAACAGATCCGTGAGCCACATCAGCGCCGCATCGGTCTTGCCCCCCGCAAGCCCTGCAATGGCGCCAATCAGAATGCCGACACTCACCGCCACCAGCATGGCGGTAAAGCCAACTGCGAGTGAAATCCGCCCGCCATAGAGCATGCGCGCCAGCAGATCCTGCCCAAGATCATCCGTACCCAAGGGATGCGCCAGGGAAGGCCCCTGCAGGATCACGGAAAAATCAATCTCATTGATCGGCACGCGCCATACCAAAGGGCCAAACAGCACCGCCAGAATCAGGAAACCCAGCAGAACAGCACTCACCACCGCAAGCTTATGCTTGCGAAAGCGCCGCCAGGCTTCAGACCAGGGGCTGGTCAGGGGCCGTGGTGCAGCGCTAGCGGAAGCTGATGCGGGGGTCGAGCCAGCCATAAAGGATATCCGCCAAAAGATTGAAGAAGATCACCAGGCACGCGAAGACAAAGGTCACCGCCATGATCACCGGCGTGTCATTGGCCAGGATGGCGCTGATCAACAGGCTGCCAATGCCGGGGACGCGGAAAATCTGTTCGGTCACAATCGCGCCACCGAAAACCGCGGGCATTTGCAGCGCCACCAGCGTGACAACCGGGATCATGGCATTGCGCACGACATGGCGCATGGTGATCTTGCCTTCTGGCAGGCCCTTGGAACGCGCCGTGGTCACGTGATCCAGCCGGACCACATCAAGCACGGCTGAGCGTACAAAGCGGGTCCAGGCCGCGCCCTGAAACAGGCCAAGCACCATGATTGGTATGATGGATTGGCGGAATTGTTCCCACCACCAGCGCCAGCCGGTCGCTTCAATATTGGTGCGATATACAAAGGGCAGCCAATCCAGATAGATCGAAAACACCAGGATCAGCAGCAGCCCGGTGAAGAAGGTGGGCAGCGAAAAGCCGATAAAGGCGAGCGTATTCGCGATCTGATCGAAAATGGAATAGGGCCTTGTTGCGGCATAAACGCCAATCGGCAGCGCAATCGCCAGCGCCACAAGCTGCGACAGGCCAATCACGTAAAGCGTGGTTGGAATGCGCTGGACAATAAGCTGATCAACCGGAATGCGGCTGACAAAGGAATAGCCCCAATCGCCGCGCAGCATGGAAGTAAGCCAGGCGATATAACGCACATGCACCGGATCATCGAGGCCGAGGCTCTGGCGCAGCGCCGCGCGCACATCGGGCGGCACGGCAGGGTTGGTTGCCAGCTCCTCAAACGGATCGCCGGGTGCCAAGGCAAGCACGGTGAACAGCACAATGCTGATCCCGAAAATACTCGGGATCGCAATGAGCAACCGGCGGATCAGATATTGGGTCATGGGGCGGTCATGCTGGTGTGCTGACCGCCCATCGTGCTGGCCCCATCAGGTTTGGCGCCACCAATCCTGGATCATCCACATGGTTTGGTCCCAACCAGACAGCACATGCCGGAGGTTATTCACCGAACCGGAAACGGTTGGGCGCATCACCAGCGGGATGACATGGTTCGATCCCACAATCAGATCATTCATGCGAATAAACAGCGCGGCACGCTTGACCGGGTCAAGTTCGGCATCCGCGGCGCGGAAGGCAGCATCATATTCATCATTCCGCCAGCGTACGATGTTCCGGCCCTGCCAGGAATTGGAACGTTGCGCCATTTCCCAGGACACATACTGGTTCATGAAGCGCTGCGGGTCCGCCTGCGGCATGGTTGTCGTATACATCTGCATATCGGCCCAGAATTTGATGTAGGTATCCGGGTTGGCGACATCGGATGAAAAGAACACCGAAGCGGTGACGGATTTCAATTCCAGATCAATGCCGGCGCGCTGCGCGGCCTGCTTGTAGATGGCCTGGGTGCGCTGACGCGGCGCATTGACTGAGGTTTGGTAGACAAAGCGCAGCCGCACCCCATCCTTCGCGCGAATGCCATCAGAACCGCGCACCCAGCCCGCCTGATCCAGGATTTGATTGGCGCGCTCTACGCTGAATTCCATGCGCATATTGGGCGAACGGAAACGCGGCGGGTTGTTCAGGAAATTCGCCGTGGCTGGGCCGCCGCGGCCATAGATATGCTGCTGCAGCGCCTGGCGATCAATCAGCAGCGCCATGGCCTGCCGCACGGCAGGGTCCTGGAAGGCAGGGTGGCGCGAATTGGGATGCGCGCGTTCGCCTTCAACCTCTCGGTTCGGGTCGGCGGCGTTGAGCTGCACGAATTCTATTGCGCCGCCATCAACAATATTCACCCGGCCCCGCCCGGCCGCTTCCAGGCGTTGCAGGATGGCGTCTTCCACCTGCAAATTCCAGGCGTAATCGAAATCGGCGGTTTGCAGCACGGCGCGCGCCGCCGATGCCGCATCACCGCCACCCTTGATTTCCATGGAATCAAAGAAGGGGCGATTATTCATGTGGTAGTTGGGGTTGAGTTCGGCCCGCAGCAGATCGCCCGGGGCAAAGCTTTGCAGGCGATAGGCGCCCGTGCCCACGGGGCGAATATTGGTTGGCGCATCGCGTGAATTGGCGCCGGCAAAATCACGGAACAGATGCCGCGGGATGATCATCCCGATAGAGCCCACGAAAGCATCAGCCCAGAAGGGCGTCGGCGCCTGGAATTCAACGCGCACAGTGAAATCATCCACCTTCACGACATTGACATCGCGATAGGAACCGGAAGTGACGGTGGCGACTTGCGGGTTGCGTGCATATTCCCAATTGAACACCACGTCATCGGCGGTGAAATCCTGGCCATCATGCCATTTGACGCCACGCTTCAATTTCCAGGTGACGGAACGGCCATCCTGCGCAAGGCCGCCATTTTCGATCGAGGGGATTTCGGCGGCCAGGATCGGCTGCAAGGTGCCATCGGCGGCCCAACCGGCAAGTGGTTCGTAGAAGACGCGGCTGGCATCCTGATTGGTGGTGCCGGCGGCAAAATGCGGATTGAGCAGCGTGGAGGCCTGCCAATACAGAATTTTCAAATGGCCACCGCCGCCGCGGCGCGTGCCGCCAAAGGCCGGGACGCTTGCCGCCGTGGATTGCGCATTGGCAGCCCCGGTCATGGCAAGAAGCTGGGTCGCCATGGGGGCGGTAAAGCCAACCGCCGCCATGCGCCGCATAAAGCCGCGGCGCGACATGGATCCATTCCGGACGCGACCAATCAGGCCGCGCAGATCGTCTTCGTTCATGTTGAAGCCTCCCGAGCGAAATTATGAACCGGACCCTTATTCTGGCCTTGGATGCCGCGTATTTTAAGGGTGCCCCCAGATGATTCGAGGATACTCTCTGCGCTGGCCGCCTGTAAACGCCTGTGCTTGGCCCGCCTTATGAGCAAGGCTCGGCTTGTGGTTAGCGCTCAATCTGGTCAGTGCACCATGGCGTTTCCGATATGACATGCGGAGCGTTTGTTGCCAGTCACGCCTCGTCTCGCCGTTTTTTTTTGATTTCACACGGCTGCCCCTGTGGCTTCTTTGCCAATTCTGCCAGAAAAACTCCGCTACCAGCCCTTTTGCGGTTGGTTGGTGGTGACGGGTCCCAGTGTCGCAACTGCGCTGCTTCGTATTGGTTCGGGCCTATGCTCTCGCGCAATGATTGTGCGGGCTGCCTGAATTCAACATCAGGCTCCAAGCCTGCTCGTGCATGCTCACCATAAAGAGAACTGGGCGCTCAGGCTTCCATCATGTCTGGCTCAACTTTTCCGCAAATGCCTGGGGTCAACCGTAAATTTGTCGCCCTCTGCTCAGATTATAGGAAGAACCCCTTGGACTTGTGCAAAAGTCAATGGTGAACAGGGGCATGGCTTTGCGAATTCCCGATTCGGAAGTCCCGGAATGGTCGCGTCGTTTGCGTAGGGCGCGGCGCGCCAAGGGGCTTTCTCAAGTGGCGCTGGGCGACCTCATTGGCGCTTCCCAGGCGACTGTTGCCGACTGGGAGACCGGGAAAACACGCCCCCGTCATGAGACCTTGAAGCGCCTGCTGCTCGCGCTGGATCTCTCCTTGCTTGAATTGATGCCGGATATGCCGCGGAGCGCTTCCGAAACAGTCCTGCAAGCCCCGCTTTCCGCTGGTGAAGTTGCCGATCAGTTTGGCGCCTTGCTGGAAATTGTCTCTCGCGAATTGGACGGCATCGGCCATTCCTCCAGCCTGACCAGCAAGGGGCGCTTTGCCTTTCAGATCTGGCGGAGCGCCGGCGGCAGCATGACCGAGGCCGCCGACCCGGAAGCAGCGCGGGAACAATTGGCCGCCATACGCGCCCTGCTGGCCGATATGCGTAAAATGACCCCGGAAAGCTGAACGACCGAAATCAGGGCTTGACTTAATAACGGAAAATCCGGTAGATTGATTATCGGAGGTTGGGTCATGTCTTTCGCGTTCAATCCACCCGCTAGATTCTCTCTTTTCCGTGGCAATGGCCGCGCAGCCAAGGCCTGTGCGACAAAGCCACATCTGGAAGGATTGTCCATTTCGCCGGAAAGTGCCGGATCACGCCGAGCTGATTCTCTGGCCGGGTTGGTCCTTTTTCTGCTTGGCCTTGGCTTTTTTGCAGTAACCACGTTTTTCATCACCGCGCTTATCACCATCACGCTTGGCTAACCCTGCGGCTTGCCGCGCCCGGCGCGCGGTTGCACAATCCCCGCGATAAGGGGAAGGGAATGCCGCCATCATGAATACCCCCGCGCGCCGCGCGCGGTTTCGCGCCATTTTGGCCGGGGAAGCCTGTATGCACCCGGCCTCAGTCCATGACCCGATCGCGGCGCGAATCGCAACCGATCTTGGCTTTGAAACCGCGATGTTTGCAGGTTCCATCGCCTCCATCGCGGTCCTTGGGGCGACTGACCTTATTCTGGTGACGCTCACTGAATTCGCTGAACAGGCGCGGCGCATCTGTCGCGCCGGGGCGCCGCCGCTGATGGTGGATGCAGATCACGGCTATGGCAATGCGCTGAATGTCATGCGCACGGTGCAGGAATTGGAAACCGCCGGCGTTTCAGCGCTCACCATTGAAGATACCGACCTGCCCCGCGCTCATGGGGGTGGGGAGCCAGGCTTGCTTTCGCTCGATGCCGGGCTCGGCAAGATCCATGCGGCGCTGGCAGCACGCGAAGACCCCGGCCTCGTGATTGTGGCGCGCACCAGCGCGGTCAATCTGGTCAGCCTGGAGGAAGCCGTGGCGCGCACCCGCGCCTATGCGAAAACTGGCGCCGACGCCCTGTTCTACACCGGCGTGACCGATTGGGCGCAGCTTGCCGCGCTGCAAGCCGCCGCCAATGGTATGCCTTTGATGCTGGGCGGCACGCCGCCGGCCTTGGCCGATAAGGCAAGGCTTGCGGCGCATGGCGTGCGCATCGCGCTGCAAGGACATGCGCCAAGCTTCGCTGCCATGGCCGCAGTGCACGCCGCGCTGAAGGCCTTGCGTGATGGCACGCCGCCCGGAAAACTGCCCGGGCTTGCCGATGCGGCGCTGATGAAGGCCGCCATGCGTGAAGATGATTATGCGCGTTGGACGCGCGACTTTTTGGCCGGTTGATCATTGAGGAAGACAGAGATGTTGAGTGAAACTGAAGGCAAATTCCTGACGATGCACGAATTCGCCAAGGCGGCGAAAAACCGGCTGGATGCCAATATCTGGGATTACCTGACCGGGGCGACGGAAACCGAAACCACCATGCGCCGCAATCGCCTGGCGTTGGACACCCTCGCCTTTCGCCCGCGCGTTCTGCGCGATGTCTCGACCATTGACACAACTTCTGAGATGTTCGGCCAGAAGCTTCGCCTGCCGGTCGCGCTGGCGCCGGTGGGTGGCCTGGAAAGCTTCGGCGCCAATGGTGCGGCCACAGCGGGGCAGGGGGCTTCGGCCTTTGGCGTGCCGCTGATTGTTTCTTCCGTCACCAAGCCCGGGCTTGAGGAAACCGCGGCCAATACGCCTGGTCCCAAGATCTTCCAGCTTTACGTGCGTGGCGATGACAGTTTCATTGATGATTACGCGGATCGTTCGGTCGCTGCCGGCTATGATGCCTTCTGCTTTACCGTGGATACTGCGGTCTATAGCCGGCGCGAACGCGATATCGCGCGCCGCTTCGCCAAGCCCTGGCGCGCGCGCGTGCAGGGCATCGAATTCCAGGCCGCCCTTTCCTGGAAACAGATTGATCGCTTCAAGGCCAGGTACAAAATGCCCGTGATCCTGAAAGGAATCGCGACCGCCGAAGACGCCGCGCTTGCCTGCGAACATGGCGTTGATGTGGTGTATGTGTCGAACCATGGCGGGCGGCAATTGGATCATGGCCGGGGGGCCATGGATGTGCTGCCTGAAGTGGTGCAGGCGGTCGGTGGCCGCGCGAAGGTGTGGATTGATGGCGGGTTTTCGCGCGGCACGGATGTGGTGAAGGCGCTTTGCCTTGGTGCTGATCTCATCGGGCTTGGGCGGCTTTACTGCTATGCGCTGGCCGCTGATGGCGCGGCCGGCGTGCAGCGCATGCTCGAAATCATGGAAACCGAGATCTACACCACCATGGGGCTGCTTGGTGCCACTTCCTATGCGGAACTCAACCCAAGCTTCATTCATGCGGGGGCATTGGCCACCAATGCGCCGCATGTCTTCAGCGCCTTCCCGCTGCTGCATCTGGGTGACTCAGGCTATTGAGGCGAAAGGGTAGCGCGGCGTCATGCCTGATCCCGCGCCACCCACCAAGGCTGAGCCCGCACCGCTGCGCGTTCTTCTCACGGACCGCGCCTTTCTGAAACTTTGGGGCGCGGGCGGGCTGACCAATTCCATGCGCTGGGTGGAAATGCTCGTCAGCGGGCTTTACGCCTATGAACTCACGCGTTCCGCCTTCGCGGTTTCGCTGGTGCTGATGGCGCGCGCCTTGCCCATGTTGCTGATGGGGGCACTTTCGGGCGCAGTGGCGGAAAGCCTCAATCGGAAATATCTGCTCATGGCCGGTCAGGCGCTCACCGCGCTTGGTGCCATCGCCATTGCAATCCTGGCCGCCTTGGGCTGGCTGTCGCTTTGGCATTTATGGCTCAATGGGCTGATGGGCGGCCTGGTTTGGACCAATGAACTCGCCACGCGCCGGCGCATGGTGGCCGAAACCGCAGGGCCGGAGCGCATTGTGCCCGCCATTGCCTTTGACACGACCACCGGCAGCACAACCCGCATGATCGGCCCCATGTTGGGGGGCCTGTTCTACGAAACCATTGGCGTCACCGCAGCTTATGTCATTGCCTCCGCGCTCTATGTGATCGCGCTGCTGCTGGTCTCCACGGTGGAGTATTCCCAGCCGCGCCGCGCCTTGGTGCCGCGCCGCCTATTTGCTGAGGTAGCCGAGGCTTTGCGTTTCGCACTCGCCCATCCCGCCTTGCGCGCGGTGCTTGGCGTGACGCTGGTGATGAATATTTTCGGCTTTTCCTACAACTCCATCCTGCCGGCCTTTGGTGACCGCGCCTTTGGGGCGAGTGCCATTGAAATCGGCTTCCTGGCCGCGGCTGAGCCCTTGGGCGCGCTGATCTCAGGCCTGGCACTGGCGCTTCGGCGCGGGCCGCAGGCGGGGCGACGCGTTTTCCTGCTCGGCTCCGCCGCCTTTCTGGCCGTGCTGGCGCTGGCGGCATTGGCGCCCTCACTCTGGCTCGCGGCCTTGCTGCTGATGTTGGGCGGCTTTGGCACGGCGGCCTTTGCCAGCCTGCAAACCGGCATTGTGATGATGGAAGCGCCGGTGGAGGCACGTTCGCGCATCCTTGGCCTGACCACCACCTGCATCGGCACTGGGCCGCTTGGCGTCTTGGTGCTGGGGGCGCTCGCGGATGGTATCGGCCCGCCCTTCGCCATCGCCGGCTTTGCGCTTTTGGGGCTGTTTTTTCTGGCCCTGGTCGCTTTTGCGACAAAGCGTTAGGCCCCTGCCGCAATCCTGCCTTCTCACGCGCCGATAACCCTCTTGCGGGGATGCGCCGCAAGGTCGAAGCTTCGCGCAAGGCTCACGTTTGTACTGATCGGATTCGCGATGCAGGTCTACCTGCCCATCGCTGAAATGAGTGTGGATGCCCTGCTCCTGCTTGGCATCGGTTTTGGCGTGGGCTGGCTTTCGGGATTGTTCGGCGTGGGTGGCGGTTTTCTGCTGACGCCCTTGCTCATGCTGATTGGCATTCCACCGGCCGTGGCGGTCGCTTCCGGCGCCAATCAAACCCTCGGCGCTTCGATTTCTGGCCTTATTGCCCAATGGCGCCGCGGCAATGTGGATTGGCGCATGGGGCTTACGCTTTTCGCGGGCGGGCTTTTGGGTTCGGCGCTTGGCGTGCAGATCTTCGCGCTGCTCAAGCGCTGGGGCCAAGTGGATGTGGCCGTCTCACTCTTTTACGTCGTGATCCTTGGCGTTGTCGGCGCGCTGATGGTGCGCGAAAGTGTCACGGCATTGCTCAGGCGCCGGCGTGGTGCGGCACCGCGGCGCAAGCTCCATGAACATACCTGGCTGCATGGGCTGCCCTTCAAGCTGCGCTTTCGCGATTCCAGGCTTTACATCTCGGTGATCCCGCCGCTGGCGATCGGCTTTGGCATTGGCATGCTCTCCGCCATTATGGGGGTGGGCGGCGGCTTCATGCTGGTGCCGGCGATGATTTATATTCTCGGCATGCCGACCTCCATCGTGATCGGCACATCCCTGTTTCAGGTGGTGTTCGTCTCCGCCAATGTCACGCTGCTGCAAGCCTGGCAGGTGGGCAGCGTGGATATTGTGCTCACCATGTTGCTGCTGGCTGGCGGTGTCGCGGGCGCGCAATTCGGCGCTGCCATGGGCACCAAGCTGCGCGGTGAGGAAACCCGCGCCTTGCTTGGGCTTTTGGTGCTTTCGGTTGCTTTTGCGCTTGCCTGGAACCTGCTGCAAACGCCAAGCCGCGCCTTCACCCTTGGCCCGCTGCCATGAAGCTGGTTGCGCGCGCGCTATTGTGGCTTGGCTGGCTGATGGCGCCCGCCTTGGCCGCTGCGCCGCCCATCACGGCCGAGCTTTCCACTGACCGGGTTGAGATCAGTACCGGCTTCACCGGCGCTTCCGTGCTGGTTTTTGGCGCGACACAGAACCCTTTGGGCGGCGATCTGCCCGAGGATCTGATAGTGGTCGCCACCGGGCCAACGCAGGGTGTGGTGGTGCGGCGCAAGATCAATGTGCTCGGCATTTGGCTGAATGGCCCATCTACGCGCTTTCCGGATGTGCCGGGCTTTTACGCCTTGGCCGCCACGCGCCGGGTTTGGGAAATCCTGCCCGAGGATGAGCGGCGGCAATATCGCCTGGGCTTCGATAATCTTCGCCTGCGCAGTGAAGGCAATCGCAGCCCGGCCTTCCGCGCCGCGCTGCTGGAATTGAAGCAGGCCGATGCGCGTTGGCAGGAATATGCCGCCCCGGTTTCCCGCGCCGGGGAGAGGCTTTTCAGCGCGCGGATCGCCTTCCCCGCGACCGTGCAGACCGGCGATTATCAGATTGAGGTGTTGCTCGCGCGTGAAAACCGGGTGATCGCGCGGCAGGAATTGTCCTTGCGTGTGGAGCGCGTCGGCACGGCGGCGGATATTGCCTCGCTCGCCCGCGGTCAGCCGCTGCTTTATGGTGTGTTATGTGTTGTCTTGGCGGTGCTGGCCGGCTGGCTCGGCAGCGTGCTGTTCAGGAGAAATTGATGACCGGTTCTGAAGAAGCCGCCGCTGCCGCGACCAAGGCCAAACGCGATCGTGTTTTTCTGGTGGTGGTGGATGACAGCGCCGAACAGGCGGTGGCGCTGCGCTATGCGTGCCTGCGGGCCCGCAAGGGTGGTGGGCGTGTTGCGCTGCTGCGCGTGCTGGAACCGGTGGAGCTGGTGGAATGGGCCGGCGTTGGCGTGATGATGCAGGAAGAACGCCGTGCGGAAGCGGAGCGACTGCTGGCCGGCCTTGCCTCTCATGTCAGTGAAATTACCGGCGGCATGCCCATGCTGATCATTCGCGAAGGCGAAGCGCGTGAGGAATTGCTTTCCTTGATTGAAGAAGACCCGCGCATTTCCATCCTGGTGCTGGCCATGGCGACCGGCAGCGGCGGGCCGGGGCCGTTGATTTCGGCACTCACAGGCCGCCATGCCTCGCGCCTCAAAATCCCAATGGCGCTGGTGCCGGGCGGCATGACGGAACAGGAATTGGACCGGGTGACGTAAGCGGATTTTTACGCTATTGGCGAAATTCAACTTGCCTTACTTTTCGCCATCAGCGAAACTACAGCCATGGTGCTTTTGCTCTCCCCCGCTGCGGTGAAGGACCTGATTGGCATGCCTAAACGGGAGAGGGCCCAACTGAAGGCAAGGCTCGACAAGATCGCCGCTGCGCCAACCGAACTCCACGCGAGCGTCACCGCGCTGCAAGGGGAACCGCGGGGGCGCTTCAGGCTTCGCCAGGGCGATTATCGCGCTGTGTTTCGTCTTGATGGCCAGGATGTGGTTGTGGACCGCATCGGCCATCGCCGGGAGGTTTATGAGCGATGAATCATTTCAGACCTGTGGCCCAAACGGCAGAAACAGTGACGCTAACGCGTCGCGATTATGAGGCGCTGGTCGCCGCCGCCGAGGATCGCATTGATCATCAGGCGATCAATGAACAGGAAGCGCGAGAAGCCGCCCTTGGCAAAGCTGCGGCGCGTGCTGATTACTTGCCCGGCGCGCTCGTGGATCGGCTGCTTGCAGGTGAAAACGCTATTCGAATCTGGCGCGCGCATCGCGGCCATACGCTAAGCGCCTTGGCGGCCATGGCGGGCGTTTCCGTGAGCTACCTTTCCGAGATTGAGTTGGGCCGCAAGCCCGGCAGCGCCGCAGCCAGGCGCGCAATTGCCGGCGCCTTGCGCGTACCGATGGAGGATCTTGCCTGACGCGCCTGGGCACCAAAGGTGCCTATGATCAAGGCCCCGGTATCTCGGCGGCCAGAACCTGCCCCGATTGGCTTTCCGTAATCAGCAACGTCACGCCGTCAGGCGCGAAGCAGCAATTGGTCGGCATGCGCCCGAAAGGTCGGCAATCCAGCGCGAATAGCGGCACACCATGCGCATCCACACCCCAGACCATGCCATGGCCCGGATTGGCGATGAACAGCCGATCATGCACATCAACCGCCATGCCATCTGGCCCTGATGTCCCGGCCGGTGTGCGGAAAAACAGATTGGCCTTGCCGACAATGGCATCGGGGCGGAGCGCGAAGCGCCAGACCTCACAGGAACGGGTCATCGCCACATAGCAATGCGTGCCCGCCTTGTTCAGCGCAATGCCATTTGGGCTTGGGCCATTCGCAATCAGCCGATCAAGCCGCCCATCGGCGCCCAGCCGATAGACCCGCCCGCGCGGGTCCTGCAGCCCGGTTTGGCCTTGATCGGTGAAGAAAATCGCGCCTTGCGGGCCAAGCGTGACATCATTCAGGCCGAGGAAGCCCTCACTGCCCACGGTTTCCAGCAAGGGCGCGATGGAACCCCGCGCCGGGTCCAAAGTCAGCAGGCCATGGCGATAATCGGCGATCAGCAGCGCATCATCTGCGCCAAGCGCCAGGCCATTCGGCCAGCCCTCATATTCCGCCAGCACGTCCCAACCATCACCCGGCCCCACCAGCAGGATGCGACCATTGGGGACATCGGTTACCAGAAAGCGCCCGGCGCGATCGAAGCAGGGGCCTTCCAGGAAACTGTCAATCGGCGCGCCGGCGCGATTGGCGTCGGCCCAGGCGGTACGGCGCAGATTCCGCAAGCGATCCGGCAGGCGGGCAAAGGGGCGGAGCGGGAGCTCCTTCGGGGCGGGAAACCACATGGGCTGAGCCTACGGGTTTCCCCCACGCCTGATCAAATCCGGGTCTGCCCGGCATCCTGATGCGGGTTCTGGTGGATATGCTTCAGCCGCCAGCCAAGGCTGATCATGATCGCACCCATGATGATCGCCTCCAGCGCCACCATCCAGATCACTGCGAGCAAGCCCGGCCCTGGGCGCAGCAGCATCCAAGCGCCGATGACGATATTCAAAGCCCCAAGCAAGCCCAGCAGCACGGAGGAAAGCCGGAAGGCCAGCATCAGCCGCGCCCCGCCCGAAAGCAGGAACCAGGCGGCGGTCACAATCAGCAGGCCAATGGCCGAAACCCCCGGCGCGAACAGGATCACCGCCGCAGCCACCAGTGAGATGATGCCATCAATCCAAAGCCAGGTTCGGCTGCGTTCCCCTGTCGGGTGGCCGCCCTTCACCGCCTGATAGATGGACCCCATGCCATCAAACAGCATCCAGGCGCCGAGAAAGGCCAGGATGAATACCAGACCAAGCCCAGGAAACAGGAAGACCAATAGCCCGAAAATGATCGCCGCCACACCGCGGAGCATGAAAACCCACCAGCTTCCGGCCGTCTGGCGCACCAGCTGCATGCCAAGACGCCCGGTCAGGAGCATGGATTCGGGCGGCGGCGGCGTTGAATTGCCTGACATGGAGTTGGGTCCTTCCTCGATGAATGTTGATCTGGCGCGATCATGCTAGGCACCTCGGCCCGGATCGCAAGCGCGATCAGGCCGAATTCAGCAACCAGGCATGCCGACAAGCAATAGTTCGAAAAGGCTAGCCCCCCGGCGCCGGTTCGTCGATGCCAGCCCGTTCCAACTCTTGGCTGAGCGGCCCGCGCCGGCCGCTGACCCCATCCTTCCGGTGACAATTCCTGCCCGGCGCGGCCTTTCCCCCTTCCATCCCACCCCTACCTGTTGGATGATAGCTGCAACGCAAAACCAGGAGTGCTCCGCCATGGCAAAATTCGGCCTCAGCCAATCCATTCGTCGTGTGGAAGACCCAAGGCTTTTGAAAGGCGATGGGCAATATACCGCCGATATCAGCCTGCCCGGAGAGGCGCATGGCGTTGTGCTGCGCAGCCCCCATGCCCATGCCGCGATCAAGGGCATCTCCACGAGCGCGGCCAAAGCCACGCTCGGCGTGCTGGGTGTTTATACCGCAGCCGATCTGGCCGCCGAGGGGCTTGGCCCGCTGCCTTGCCTCATTCCGCTCAAGAACAGTGATGGTACGCCGCTGTCATCCACGCCGCGCCCGGTGCTGGCGGAAGGCACGGTGCGCCATGTCGGCGATCCGGTCGCCTTTGTGGTGGCGGAAAGCGCCAAGGCCGCGCGCGATGCCGCCGAGGCGATTGAGGTGGATTATGAGATCCTGCCCTCCGCCACCGATCTTGCCAGCGCGACCAAGCCCGGAGAGCCGCAAATCTGGCCGAGTGCACCGAATAATACCTGCTTTGATTGGCATGTCGGTGACAAGGACAAGACCGATGCGCTGTTTGCCAAGGCAGCGCATGTCACGCGCCTGACGGTGGTGAATAACCGCGTGGTGGTGGCCAGCATGGAAGCCCGCGCGGCGGTGGCGGATTATGATTCCGGCACCGGCAAATGGACGCTGCATACCAATACCCAGGGGTCTTGGTTGGTGCGGAAGCTCCTGGCCGGCAGCGTCTTCAACCTGCCGGAAGATCATTTCCGCGTGGTGACACCCGATGTCGGCGGCGGCTTTGGCATGAAGCTGTTTTTGTATGCCGAACACGTGTTGACCTGCTTTGCCGCGCGCAAGCTGAAGCGCCCGGTGAAATGGACATCCGAGCGCACGGAAGCCTTCCAGTCCGACACACACGGGCGGGACAATATCACCGCCGGTGAATTGGCCCTTGATAAGGATGGCAAGTTCCTTGCGCTGCGCACGAAGAATTGGGCGAATATGGGCGCCTATCTGAACAATTTCGCGCCCTTCATCCCAACCGGTGCCGGCACCAAGGTGCTGGCAAGCGTTTATGATTTCGGCGCCATCTACGCCAATGTTGTTGGCGTCATCACCAATACCGTGCCGGTGGATGCCTATCGCGGCGCTGGCCGGCCGGAGAGCAATTATCTGGTGGAACGCCTGATTGATACGGCGGCGCAGGAAATGGGCCTTGATCGCGTTGCGATCCGCAAGCGCAACATGGTGCCGTCATCCGCCATGCCCTACGTCTCGGCCATGGGGCAACGCTATGATTCCGGCGAATTCGCCAAGCTCATGGATACCGCGCTTGAGCGGTTGAATTGGTCCGGTTTTGCGGCGCGGCGCGCTGACGCCCAGCGTCGCGGCAAAAGGCGCGGCATTGGCTTTGCCTATTACCTGGAAGCGACCGGCGGTGACGCGACGGAAAACGCGGCGGTGCGCTTTGCCGATGATGGCTTCGTGGATGTCTATGTCGGCACACAAAGCACCGGGCAGGGGCATGAAACCGCCTATGCCATGCTGACCAGCCATGAGCTTGGCATTCCCATCGAGAAAATCCGTGTGAAGCAGGGCGATTCCGAAAGCCTGCCCTCGGGCGGTGGCACGGGTGGCGCGCGTAGCCTTTATTCCGAAGGTCAGGCCATTCTGGTGACGGCGGCCTCGGTGGTTGAAAAGGGCAAGAAGGCAGCGTCCGAGCATCTGGAAGCGGCGGTGGCCGATATTGAATTCACCACGGCCAATGGCCGCTTTGGCGTGGTCGGCACCGATAAGGGCATTGGCATTCTGGAATTGGCGGCAGTGCAGAAGGCGCGCGCTGCCAAGGGCCAGGAAGTGACACTGCTGGATGCGCTTGAAGTGGCGCAGATCAAATCCCACACCTTCCCCAATGGCTGCCACGCTGCCGAGGTTGAGGTGGACCCCGATACGGGCATCATCAAGGTTGTAAATTACATCGTGATTGATGATGTGGGCCATGCGCTCAATCCGCTGATCGTGCGCGGCCAGGTGCATGGTGGTGTGGCGCAGGGCATTGGCCAGGCCATGCTGGAACGCACGGCCTTTGATGCGGAAAGCGGCCAGTTGCTCTCGGCTTCCTTCATGGATTACGCGCTGCCGCGCGCCGATGATCTGCCGAATATTGACGTGGATTTCATCGAAGTGCCGTGTGAGACCAATCCGCTTGGCGTGAAGGGTGCCGGTGAGGCTGGCGCGGTCGGCAGCCCGCCTGCCTTGATCAATGCGGTCGTGGATGCGCTGGCCGGTGATGGCGTGAAGCATATTGATATGCCGGCCACGCCTGAGAGCGTGTGGAAGGCCTTGGCAACTTCCAAGGCTGCCTGAGACATAACGCGCGAGGGGTTTTCCCTCGCGCCGTTGCTTACGCTGGCTTCAAATGTTCCAATAGGCGCGGCATCAGCTCCACCAGATTGCAGGGGCGGTGCCGCGAATCCAATTGGAAGCGCAGGATCTCATCCCAGCCATCCTTGCAGGCGCCGGTTGAACCAGGCAGCGCGAAAAGATAGGTGCCGCCGGCAACACCGCCCATGGCGCGGGATTGGATGGTGGATGTGCCGATCTTCTGAAAACTGATCCAGCGGAATAATTCGCCGAAGCCTTCGATTTCCTTTTCCAGCACGCGCTTGAAGGCCTCAGGCGTTACGTCCCGCCCGGTGATGCCGGTGCCGCCGGTGGTGATCACGCAATCCACCGCAGGGTCTGCAATCCAGCGGCGCAGCACGGCTTCGATCGCATCCGGATCATCCTTCACAATCTCTCGCGCCACCCAGTGCTG
>JADCES010000165.1 GCA_020250005.1 Roseomonas sp. | reverse complement strand
GCGGTGGTGAGCTCTGCCCTGCCCACTGGCGCCAATGCCTTTCTGCTGGCGCGGCGTTACGAAACCGGCGTGGGCGCTTCGGGTGCGACGGTCCTGCTTTCTACGCTGATATCCATCGCAACACTTTCCGCGTTGCTCGCCTACTTCAAGGCATGATCATTCCGCGGCGGTGAGTGCTGCGCGGCGGCGGCGCGCCAGCCGCCATTCCTGCCCAATCGCCATGATGGCTGTCAGCAGCATGAAGCCGGCGGTGGTGATGAAGATCAGCCGCGGTTCGCCCGCTTCCAGCAGCCAGCCGAAAAGCGGCGGCCCCACCATGCCGCCAATATTGAAGCCGGTGGAAACAATGCCAAACACGGCGCCCGCTTGCCCGGGCGGGGCCGCGGCGCGCACCAGCATATCGCGTGATGGCATGATCATGCCGGTCAGCAAGCCCGCCGCGATCATGGCGATCACCAGCGCAAAGCCCTGGAAGGTTCCATTGCCGATCAACAGCATCATGCTTGCGGCGGCGATGAAGCCAAAGGTCGCGACCAGCCCATGGCGCTTGGTCCAATCCGCAATATAGCCGCCCACCAAAACGCCAATCGCACTCGCGAACAAATAACCGGTCAAAGCCCCATTCGCGAGTTCCAGGGTCATGCCCTGCGCCACCCAGGCGGCGACCGAGAAACTGTGAATGCCACCATTGGCCAATGCGAGCATGATGAAGAATACCATCATCGCCATCACGGCCGGGGTCAGCACACGGCGCACGCCACCCGCTTCGGAAGCGCGCTGCGCGGTCGCTGCCGGGCGCGGTTTGGCCGCATCGCGCCGTGCGGCGAATATCAACGGTATCGCGACCAGCGGGCCAACCAGGCCACCGGCAATCATCGCCCAGGACATGCCACCGAGTGCAGCAACACCCAGCATGAAGGCGGGTGCGATGGCGCCACCCAAAAAGCCGCAAGCGGTGTGCAAGGAAAAGGCGCGGCCCACACGGCCTTCACTGATATCCGAACCCAGCACGGCATAATCCGCCGGGTGATAGACGCTATTGGCAAGCCCAGCCATGGCCGCGGCCACCAGTAGCATGGGCCAGCTAGGAAACAGCCCAAGCAGAATGAAGGCGGAACCCCCAAACATCAGCGCTGCCGCCAGCATTTTGCGCGGGCCAATACGGTCCACCACAAAGCCCATCGGCGCCTGCGTAAAGGCCGAGACAATATTGAACACCGTCAGCGCCAAGCCGAGTTCGATATAGGAAACATTGAGCGATTCCCGCAGCAGCGGGAATAGCGGCGGCAGGATTAGGATATGCAAATGGCTGACGAAATGCGCGGCGCAGATTTGCGCCAGTGTGGTTTTTTCAGCCGCGCTCCAGCCCGATGCCATGGTCAATGCGCCTCTGCCCAGGAATGGCCTTGCCCGACTTCAACCGAAAGCGGCACACGCAGTGTGGCAACCGATTCCATGATTTGCCGCACCAGGGCGCTGGTTGCTTCCACCCCAGCTTCCGGCACCTCGAACACCAATTCATCATGCACTTGTAACAGCATGCGCGCCTTCAACCCCGCATCGTGCAAGGCGCGCGGCAGGCGCACCATGGCGCGCTTGATGATCTCTGCCGCACCGCCCTGGAAGGGGGCGTTGATCGCGGCACGTTCCGCCCCGGCGCGGCGCACCGGGTCACGCGTTGCGATATCGGGTATCCAAAGCTTGCGGCCGAAGGGTGTGCGCACAAAACCATGGGTGCGCGCTTCTTCCTTCAAGCGCTCCATTTCCTGCCTTATGCCTGGATATTGCGCGAAATAGGCATCAATGATCGCGCGGCCTTCACCTGGCGGAATCCCAAGCCGGGTCGCCAAGCCAAAAGCCGACATGCCATAGATGATGCCGAAATTGATCGTCTTGGCGCGGCGGCGCGCTTCCTTATCCACCTTGTCGCGCGGAATGCCGAAGATTTCCGATGCGGTGCGTGCGTGGATGTCTTCACCGGCGGCGAAGGCTTCGCGCAGTGTCGGCACCTCAGCCAAATGCGCGAGTAAGCGGAGTTCAATCGGGCTGTAATCCGCCGCCAGCAGCACATGGCCTTTTTCGGCGATGAAGGCGCGGCGGATGCGCATGCCTTCCTCACTCCTGATCGGGATATTCTGCAAATTGGGGTCAGTGGAAGAAAGCCGCCCGGTCGAGGTGATCGCCATCTGATAGGATGTATGCACCCGTTTATCGGTTGGATCGATTTGCGCGGCGAGCCCCTCAACATAGGTGGATTTCAGCTTCGCCAATTGGCGCCATTCCAGCACCTTGCCGGCCAATTCCACACCCTGAGCGTTGAGTTCTTCCAGCACCGCCGCATCGGTGGAATAGGCGCCGGTCTTTCCCTTGCGCCCGCCTGAGAGCCCCATTTCATCAAACAGGATCTCGCCCAATTGCTTGGGCGATCCGACATTGAAGGCACGGCCCGCAAGCTTATGGATGGCGGCTTCCAGCACCGCGAGGCGCCCGGCGAAATCTTCCCCAATCCGCGCCAATTCCGCGCCATCCACCTTCACGCCGGCGGCTTCCATATCGCGCAGCACCGGGATCATGCGGCGTTCGATCTGTTCGTAACTCGCCAGCGCCCCATCCGCGCGCAAACGCGGGCGCAGCAGCAGCCAAAGCCGCAGCGTCACATCGGCATCTTCCGCGGCATAGGCCGTGGCCTTGTCGAGTGGCACTTCGCTGAACAGCATGCGCGCCTTGCCGGTGCCAGTCACCTCATCAAAGCTGATCGGCTTATGGCCCAGATGCAAAACCGAAAGCTCATCCATGCCATGGCCATGCCGCCCGGCTTCCATTGCGTAGGATAGCATCATGGTGTCATCAATCGGGCTGATGTCAGCAACGCCGCCATTCTCGGCCCGCGCCAGCACTTCCAGATCATATTTCGCGTGCTGGAAAATCTTCAGCACGGAGGCATCGGTGAAAAGCGGCCGCAGCAGTGCAAAGGCAGCATCAGGCGCAATCTGTTCCGGCGCGGGGGCAGCCAGCATATCGCCGGTGCTGCCATGGCGGATCGGCACATAACAGGCGCGGCCCGGTGCAATGGCAAGGGAAAACCCAACCATGGTGGCGCGGCGTGCATCCAGGCTGTCGGTTTCCGTATCCACCGCAACAACGCCCGCTTCGCGCGCCAACGCGACCCAACGCGCCAAGGTGGCTTCATCCGTCACGCAATCATAGGCGCCGAAAGGTGTGGCAAGATTGGGTGTCTCTGCCGCAGGCGCTTCGGGCGCAAGGGCACGACTTGCCGCGCGATGCGGTGCGCCATTCGCCTCGCCAAAGCCCATGCGCGCCAGGATGGAGCGGAAACCCTGCGCACGCAGAAAGGCTTCCAGCTTGCCATCGCCCGGCGCCTTGGCTTCCAGCGCGGCAATCTCCAGCGGGAGCGGTGCATTGTCATCAAGCGTCACCAGGCGGCGCGAAATCCGCGCCATTTCGGCATTTTCCAATAGCGCTTCACGGCGCTTCGGCTGCTTGATTTCACCCGCCCGTGCCAGCAGCGCTTCAAGATCACCATATTCAGTGATCAATTGCGCCGCCGTCTTGATGCCAATGCCAGGCACGCCCGGCACATTATCCGTCGCATCCCCGGCGAGCGCTTGCACATCCACCACTTTTTCGGGCGGCACGCCGAATTTTTCCATCACTTCCGGCGCACGCAGCGGCTTCTGCTTCATGGGATCGAGCATCTGCACCGCAGGGCGGATCAATTGCATCAGATCCTTGTCGGAAGACACAATCGTCACATGCCCGCCGGTGGCTTCGAACGCCTTGGCATAGGCAGCGATCAGATCATCCGCCTCATACCCATCCTGTTCCACGCGCGCAACGCCAAAGGCATCGGTGGCATCACGGATCAGGCCGAATTGCGGCACAAGCTCCGGCGGCGGGTCCGGGCGATGCGCCTTGTAATTGGGGTAAATCTGATTGCGAAACGTATTGCGCCCGGCGTCAAACACCACCGCGATATGGCTGGCGGCGTGCCGCAGCAGGAATTGCGACAGCATATTGGTGAAACCAAACACCGCATTCACCGGCGTGCCATCCGGGCGCGTCATTGGCGGCAGCGCGTGATAGGCGCGAAAAATATAGCCCGAACCATCGACCAGAATCAGATGGCGTTCGCCGGGCTTGGTTTCCGGCAGGCCCTCGGCCCCCGCAATCGCCTCGCTCAAGGCTTTGCCATGCGGGCGCGCCGCTTCAGGGCCGGTGCCGTCTTCAATGGCCATGATCCTCGCCGGCGCCTTCGGCCAGCACATAGGTGATGGAACAATAAGGGCAGGTCACGTCATGCCCTTCAATATGCAGCCAGATGCGCGGATG
>JADCES010000164.1 GCA_020250005.1 Roseomonas sp. | reverse complement strand
TCTTTTGCCCTGCCTATGCTTGTCATCCGGGGCTAAACCCCTGGTATCCGTTCAGGCCTGAGGGAAAAGACGAGGGCGATTAAACTCTAACTCGGCCCGTCAAACGGCCAGCAGATCCACGATCCGTCCCTCGCCGCTGAGGGGAGGCCAGAACCTCCTCTCGGCGGTTCTATGCTCTTCCAATCAGCGGGAAAAGTCATAAGACAAGCAGATCACGTTCAGATGGAAAATCTGAACGTGTGAAGATGCTCGAAAAACAACAATTTAGAGCGGGTTGCGTGAACCCATGTGAATGCAAAACATGCTCTAAGGCAGGAAGAGGTTAGCGCAAACAGATCGGCTTGCCAGCAGGCAATGCCCCTTTCGGGGCAAAGCCCGTGGCAGCGCACTTATCCTAGAACACCCAATTCCCAGGTGAAGTATTCGATCACCGCGGCCGGAATCAGGCCATAGCCGCGCGGAAAATCCCAATCGCCGCCTGGCTGCGGCGCCAGGGGCGAATTGCGCGCAAAATACTCCACACCCCAACTATTGCGGAACAGAAAAAACCCCGGAAGTTTCTTATTGTCGATATAGCCGGGATACTGCGCCGGTATGAGTCCGGGCACTTGTGGCAAATAGCCCACCACGCAAACCGCATGCCCGGCCAGACCAACGATATGGTGTGGTTCCGGCACACGGAGCACGCCGGTATTCCAGAAATTCTCGGCATGCCAAATGTTGCCATTTGGCATTTTTGGATCAGCCGAGCCTGCAAGGCTGACGACGACCGCCTTCCCATTTTTTAGCCAATCAAAGGTCTTGCGTGCCAAGCCCGGGGGGCGCGTTTCATAATTCGGATAGTCATCACCCGTGAGTGTGCGTTTGTTCTTCCTCGCGGCCTTCTTGGCAGCCTGGGAAATCGGGTGAACAACCTTTTTCCATTCTTGCTCGCTATCGGCAATATCCGCTTTCTCCAGATAGTCCCTGCAAAGGCTTTCCGGCGCAGCGCCATAGTTTTTCAGAATCTGGGCTACATCAGCCTGCTTCAAACCGCCGCCCTGATAGGCGGGCAATATGCGCTTGGGCGAGGCGACCACATCGCCGCGGCCCAGCCGATAGAGAAACCGCGCAGAAAGCCGATCCGGCGCCAGTTTCTTGTCCTTTCGTGCCATTTGCAGTTCAAGGCCGGCAGCCACGGCAAAACCCATGCAGGAAGGCCAGGGCCGTTGATCCCTGACTGGCCAAACCAATGTTTCCCGCAGATCCAGCTTCTCCTTCGGCAAACTACGATCTACGGGGTCGTTCCTATTGCTCTTCTCGACCGCGGCGACATAGACAGCTGCGGTCGCTTCCCTTTCTTGGGGGGCGCCGACGGGACTAAATGGACCAAGCGCTGCCAATGGCGCATCATAGGCGCGAGAGGCTTGGCGCTGCTGCAGGCCAAGAAATTCGGGGCTGAGTACCCCGCTTTCGTATAACGCCTTGATGATCTTGGCCCAGACATCTTCTGGACCATACTTCGTCCAGTCAATGCCAAGCTGCGCCTGTACATTGGGGTCCGGCAGCGACGGCGTATTCAGCAGGAAAGAATAGGCCTGATTCGGTGTGGTCAGGCCAAAAGCCAGCAGATCATTGATGACCTGATCAGGAATACCGGCCCGTTTCAGAATGGCGATGAGTTCCGAAGGCCCCAAAGTCGTTTCGATGCTTTCCTGGGTCATGGTTATTGATTACCTGGCGGCAGCAATTGCTTCACCTTATCGGCCACAACATCCGCAAGGCTGCGATAGGGCTGGAATTGGTCAGGCGATTGATAGGCAGTTGTATCCACCCATTCGGCCTTGATGTCCTTGACAAGCTTGCCCAACTCCGTGTCGGCTTTGGGGTTGAGCAAATTAGCCCAAAGCGCCGTCATTTGGGCGGCGAGCCATTTGCCGGCCTCAGAATCCGGCGAAAAATGGACGCCGGCGATTTCGCGGTTGCGCGCGATGCGATGCGCGAAAGCCTTGGCAGGTTCCGCGATGCCATGCGCGGGCTTGCCCTTTTCTTGCAGGATGGCGGACAGCATGTCGGCAATCAAATGGCTTTGGAAGGAATGATTGCTCGGGTAGGAAGGATGCCGCGGTGTTGGCACGATGGGTGTCAGCGCCGGGTAGATTTGTGCCGGCCGCGGCGCCTTGAAATGCCGCTTCCAATGCATGCCGATCACGGTACCCATGGCAAGGCCAAGATAGACCAGGGCAGCCGTGGCGGGCCGGCGGGATTGATGCGCACCAAGGAATTGGCGCCAATCCCCATCCAGCCCGCTATTTTGTTGCAGGATTTCCGCCTGCCGTGCCGGCCGCAACATGGCTGCCTCTCGCAGGCTATTGATTTCACGCTTGAGAAATTCGCCGCTGATGGCAGCGTTTTTACTCATATAAATGGGATCGCTTGGCTTTTTCGTCTCCCAATTCGTCTTCAGCAATGCGGGCAGGCAAAGCTGGGCGCGGAGCGCCGGGGACCACCAGGCATCGCTGAAGGATGTTTTACCGAAGGTGATCAGCAGCGGGTAATTGCCGGGTATCTTCGGGGCATAGGGGTTGCCCGGTATGGGTTCTTCCTCACCAAGCAGCCCGGATAGGGCTATGCCGGGTGGGGAGAAGATGCCGCCGAAGGAGCCGCCGTCGGAGCCGCCGTCAGAGCCGCCGTCGGAGCCACCGTCGGAGCCGCCATCTGTGAAACCTGCCATGTATTTCCTCCCAAAAGGTTAAACGAGCTCAACACAAAAAACTATCACTCAGGAATCCCAGCGGCTATCAGATGTTGCGCATACAATTGACGCCGGTCCGGAACATGATATCCGCTAGTAAATGCTGTCGCACGGGCGCTGAGCGCTGGCTGTATTCGAAGAAGCTGTTGGGCTAATTCTCTGGCCTTGTCCACTTTGCCTGCTGCAGACAGTGCTGCTATCGTTATCCGAAGATTAGAAGAATAATTTGTGTTGCGCTCCCATGACCTTAAGCCCCAAGATGCCGAATTCTCAAAATCATCGGCTGCATAATAAGCAAGGCTTAGGAAATGCTCATGCCGAAACCTAAACGGATCAAGTGGCGAAAGACTCAAGGCGCGCTGCGCCCGCCGGATCGCCTCCTCGGTCTGGCCGGTATAGGAAAGGGTCGGCACGGTCCAGCATAGTGTTTCCACATCATTCGGCGCCAATGCGAAAGCCTGGGTCAGCAATGTTTCGCTGGAAGCATAGTCACGTTCCATAATCGTTCGGCTATGGCCGAAAAGCGAAAGCGTGCGCGCATTATCCGGGTCCAACCGCAGCGCGATCTTGGCGGTTTTTTCCATCAGCGCTTTGTCGCCCGCAAAATCATTCGACCAGCCCTGGAACATGCGTAAGGTCAGCCAACCGGCATAGGCGCCATGCAAATTGCCATAACCGGCATCAATGCCAAGCGCATCTTCCAAGAGCCGCCCCGCTTCGGTGAAGGATTCCCTATCAAGCCGGGCGATCATTTCACGCGCACGTAACAGCAAATGATAGGCCCCCAGATGTTCCGGGGGGCGCCGCAGGCTGCAGCGCAGCTCCGCCGCCGCAATCTGGGGCACCAGCGCATGGGCAATGCGGCTTGCCGCTTCATCCTGGAAATCGAATAATTCCTCCCGCCGCAGGTTCACGCTGTCAGACCATAATCTTGCGCCGGTTGAGGCATCTTCCAGGCCGATCGAAAGCCGTAGCCTTTCACCGCTACTGCGCAAGGCGGCGGTCACAAGGTAACGCGCCGATAATTGCCGTGCTGCTTCGGAAAAATCATCCCCTTCAACACCGATGAGGCGCGATGAATTGCTGGAAATCACCACCGGTTCGCGAAACCTGGTCAGGATTTCCGTAATGTCATGCGCGATGCCTTCGGTGAGCCAGGGGTCTTCCGGGTCCGGCCCCAGCCAGCGCGGGCGCAACACCGCAACCGTGGGCATGGAGGCCGTTAGCGGTAGCCGATCAGTCGCGCGGTCAATGATTTCGACTTCAGGGGTTGCAAGTTCCATAAGGGCTGGGGCTGAGGGCGGGGCATCGGGCGTGGCGGTCAGCACATAGCCGCGGCGCGGCAGGGTTTTCAAAAGCTCCGCCCCGGCTGGCCCGAAGGCACGGCGCAATTCACCGATGCATTGTGTGACGCTATCGGGGGTAACAGTCACATCGCCCCAAATCCGGTCCAGAATCTCATCTGCTGAGACAACCCGACCAGCGCTTTCCAGTAAAAGCCCCAGCAGCGCCAACGTCTTGGCGCGCAGCACCGTTTCCGCCCCATTCGCGGCGACAATAGACCCTCGGACCGGGTCAAACACGACCCCACCAAAGCGTAATGTTTCCGAAGCCTGCACGCGAAGGAATCCCACAAACTTGTCTTTCTTTATAAAGAAACAACTAACGCGATGCGCCGTCTTTAGTCAATCATCAAGCTTCTGTTGGGCGGGCGCCAGGAAGCCCAGCGGCGGCACATGGCACCCCGGTGCCTGGAAAGGCCGCTCACCCTGCCAACCGATCCTGACAAGAACCAGTATTGCATCATGCCGAATCTGGACGCGCACCCGACATTGATGGGCGAATTGCTGGCGGAAATGCAGGACCCGGATGATCCAAACAATACGGTTGAACGTGATCTGACAGGCGCGCGCTTTATCCGCATGGTGGCTAGGCTAGAGGATCCAAAGGTGCCGCGCAGCGTCTTCCTGACATTTCCCGTGCGGCCCAATGAAACCTATGATGGTTCGTGGTTCGGTATCAGACAGCTTGATCGGTAGGCTCGGTCACGGCCTAACACGAATGGGGCTGCGGCCAAGCATTGGGGCATAAAAGGATATCTGGTGCGACCTGATCGCAAGCGAAAATTCAGGCGGGCCAGATATCCGAATTTTTCGTGATAAAACCGGCTTTACCAGTTGCCGCCCACTCAAACCCTCTCCGCCATCCTGAACCCCCGCGACGACAGCGGTAGGCTGTCCTGGCTGATGGCAGCGTTCTCACCGGGCGCGTTCATCGCCCCCCAGATGGCGTGGCGGAGCGCCAGCAGCGCCAGCATCTTGGCGCGCAGCACCGTTTCCGCCCCATTCGCGGCAACAACGACGCGCCGGACGGGATCATATACAAGCCCCCCAAAGCGCAATGTTTCCCAAGCCCGCACGCGGAGGAATCCCTGAATATTCCATCATTTCTGAAAACTTAGCTGACGCACGCAATGGCAATTCGTCAATCTTTCAGCTTCCAACGGAAGGCGCGCCTGGAGGCCCATCACTGGGGTCCGCTGTTGTCTGAGGCCTGAGCCAACCCAAAGGTGCCGCAAAGCTTGATCGGTAGTCTCGCATGCGGTCCTGCGCACTCGGGGCATCGTCCATGATCAAATCACTTGATGCAGGGCAGTGGGCAGAGAGCGCAGCCCAGGAACCACGATGTCCATCCCAACCAGGAAGCGCTAACGCCGCATCTTCTTGTTGGGGCGGTCAAGAACCAGGGTGGAGAAGCTGTTTCGCCGCATGATGATCCCGCCCAACGCTTGAATGGCCCGGGCGAAACAGACTCAGAAAATCAATGAAATGCCAAGAGGGCAGTCTTGAATCAGAGGCTCCCTAAATGAGTTTTGATTGCATACCACAAAGAGACCCTGCTAGGAATCCAAAGAGACGGTGAAGCTTCCCGCGCAAGGAATGGGGCTAGCCGTGGGGAAACGATAGGAAATGCTCCATGCAGGGGTTGCGTCGCTATATCCTTAGGCGGCTACTGACGCTTGTCTTCGTTATCTGGGCCATCCTCACTTTGCTTTTCATTGTGCTCAAGACCCTTCCTGGCGACCCAACGGCGATATTTGTCGATAGCAATTTCGCACCGGAGATGATCGCGGCGCAGCGCGCAGCCTGGGGCCTTGATGACCCCATTCTTGTGCAATACGCCCGCTACATCTGGAACATGGCGACTTTTGAATTCGGCCAATCCTTCTTCCAAGCAGTACCTGTCAGAGAGATCGTATTCGAAAAATTGCTGAATACCTGGGCCATGGTATTGCCGGCGCTTGTACTTGCGATTGCCCTTGGCGCCGTACTTGGCGCCATGCTGGGCTGGCGCCGCGGTTCGAGGGGGGAGGGTACTTCGGTTGCCTTGCTGCTCGCGCTGCGCTCAGCCCCATCATTCTTTGTTGCCATTCTGCTGCTGATGATTTTTGCCTATCAGCTACGCTGGCTGCCCTCAGGCGGCATGGTCTCACTGGATAATGATGGGGAAACCTTCCTGGCCCGGATTCTCACCTTCGATTATCTTTATCACCTGATTCTGCCCGGTCTTGTGCTGCTGTCGCGCGAAATCACGACCCCGGCGCTTTTGCTCCGCAGCACCATGCTTGAGGTCCGCAATAGTGACTTTGTTGATATCTTGCGCGCAAAAGGGCTGAAGGAGCGGGTGGTGGTCACGCACGCTGCGCGGAACGCCATGCTACCCCTTGTCACAGATGTCGCTGTCTCTCTCGCGCTGCTTTTTGAAGGTCAGGTCTTGCTTGAAATCATCTTTGCCTGGCCCGGCATCGGGCGTGAGATGGTGACTGCACTGAACAACCTTGACTATCCAATCGTCCAGGCCTGCTTCTTCCTTATGGCGCTTACCATTCTGGTTCTTAACTTCATCGCCGACCTTCTCTATGGTCTTATTGACCCGCGGGTGACCTATACATGACCCGAAACGAACCTCGCCAGCATGGCTCATGACATGAGTGAGCATAGACTTGATGCCACTCGAAGATGGCAGATGAAACGGTTGCTACGCACTATCATGCGCTACCCGTCGGGCAGCGTGGCCCTTGCCTTTCTGTTGGTCTTCCTGGCCATGGCGCTCATCGGTCCCTGGGCCGCACCCTATGGCCCCTTTGAAACGATTTACGATCAGGATGAGATGCCGGTACGCCTGGCCGGGCCTTCGGCGCAGCACTGGTTAGGCACAACCAATCACGGTGTTGATGTATTCAGTCAGCTTTTATGGGGCGCGCGTATCGCCCTGGTGGTAGGGGTTCTCTCAGCGCTCGGAAGCGTGCTGCTCGGCACGCTGATCGGGCTTCTGGCTGGGTATTTCGGTGGCTTGGTGGATGAAATCATCATGCGGCTCACCGATATCGCCTATGGCATCCCATTTTTGCCCTTTGCGCTTGTTGTCATCGCGATCGTCCAGCCAAGTATCGGACTGATCATTATTCTGGTCATCGCCTTCCTGTGGCGCACCACAGCGCGGGTCATACGCTCTCAGGTACTCACGTTGCGCGAACGTCCATTTGTCTTGGCCGCGCGTGCGGCTGGCTTGAGTGAATTTGCCATATTGTTTCGTCACGTCGCACCCAATGTCCTGCCACTCAGCTTTCTTTATGTTGCGATTGGCGTACAAGCGGGTGTGATGTCTGAGGCGGCCTTGAGCTTCCTTGGCTTTGGCGACCCCAATGTCATGAGCTGGGGGCTGATGTTGAACGATGCCTTCAGGGCAGGGGCCATGCGCAGCGCCTGGTGGTGGGTGCTGCCACCTGGCATCTGCCTTTCCATTCTGGTGATCTCAACCTTCATGGTCACCCGCGCCTATGAAGAGTTGGTCAACCCAAGGCTCAGGAAGCGGTGAGCATGGCAGTGCTCGAAATTCGTGATCTGACCGTCACCTATCGCACGGCAGCGGGAGAGGCACGCGCGGTGGATGGGGTATCCTTTGCCCTGCAAGCGGGTCAATATCTCGGCATCGTGGGGGAAAGCGGTTGTGGCAAATCCACCATCGCAAAAGCGATCATGGGCATACTTCCTGAAAATGCGCGTGCCGGTGGCGCGATTTCATATGAGGGAAGCAACCTTCTGGCGCTGGATCGGGCAGCGCTGAACAAGGTGCGTTGGCGCCATATCGCGATGGTGCCGCAAAGCGCCATGCATGCGCTTGACCCTGTCTATCGTGTTGGGGACCAGATAGCCGAGGCAATTCTGGCGCATAAGCCGATGGATGGCGCTGAACTTCGTCAACGCCTGGACGCACTTTTTGACCTTGTCGGCATCTCGACAGCGCGCCTTGCCGATCATCCTCATCAGCTTTCCGGCGGCATGCGCCAGCGTGCCATGATCGCCATGGCTCTTGCGCTTGATCCCGATGTGATTGTGGCAGATGAGCCGACCACCGGGCTTGATGTGATTGTACAGGATCAGATTTTGCTCCGCATCAAGGAAATACAGGAGAAGATGGGCAAGGCGATGGTGCTGATCACGCATGATATCGCCGTGGTTTCCGAGAATTGTGACCAGGTGGTGGTCATGTATGCAGGCCGTGTTATGGAACGCGGCAGTCATACCGTTCTGGAAAATCCGTTTCATCCATATACAGTCGGCCTTATCAACGCCTTCCCTGATCTGGATGGTGAAGCGCGGGAACTGATTTCGATACCGGGCTCACCGCCGAGCTTGCTCAATCCGCCAAAGGGTTGCCGCTTTCACGCGCGCTGCCCCTTCGTCATGCCGCTATGCGCCGAACAAGAGCCGGAGCTTATGCAGGTCGCGCCCGGCCATTTTGCCGCATGCCATCGCACCGAAGACATTGTGGAAATCCGCGCCCGCGGTACTGACCCGGCAACATGGCAACCCAAGGGCCTGGGCGCTTGAAGCGTCAGCGCTGATCACGCAAGGCACGTGCAAAGCGCCCATTGCCGTAGCGCGGCTTTCCTTGATATTTGCTTGAAAATGCTCAAGCGCCGCAAATCAGCTCCCGATCATCTTGAGCCCGCCCCAGGTAAATCCGGGTACACAGACCCGCTCCACACGCTGCCGCCACCGTGCATCATCGGGCCGCGGATAGACAAGGCGCTGATCATCCGCCGCCCAGGAATAGCCCGCATCGCCCAGGATTTCACGCGCCTTCGCCAGATCGAAGCCGGCAGGGGCCGGAAGATCAGGATTGGTCCAAGGATTGCCATCAACCAGGAAAGTATCTGCGCGCGGCACGCGGCCATTGCCTTCCCATACCACACGCACCAGGAATTCCCGGTCAATGGTATGGGACCAGGCACGACGAAACTCAACATCGCGCCAGGGCAGCCATGATATCCGCTTCACCGCATGCATCCAATTGATGTCGGTGGTCCTTTCCACCCGGATATGCCTTTCGCGCTGCAAGGTCGCGATCTGTGATGGCATGAAATCAACGCCTTCTGCGAAATCAATATCGCCACCCTGCAACCGCCCAAGCAGACCATCGGTTGACGGCACCACAACGACCTGAATTTCGTCCAGCGAAGGACGAGAGAAATGATCCTTCCGTGCGATCAGCTGCATCTGTGTGTCCGCCTGATAGCGGCCGATCGCAAAGGGGCCGCTGCCGATCGGGCGTTCAAAACGCAAGGCACGCGGATCGTCACCCACATTTTGTTCCTGTAGGATGTTTTCCCAAATATGCTTTGGAAAAATCACATTCAGCAGCAGGAAGTAGGTTTCGAACTGACCATAGGGCTGCTTGAAGCGCAGCCTGACAGTGCGGTTTTCTTCACTCAGGATTTCTGTGGAGGCGAGGTATTGATTCGCTGTCCAAAAGAAGCCGCGGTCATAGCGGGTCAGGAAGTCAAGCGTGAATTTCAGATCATGCACCGTAACCGGGCGGTCGTCATGGAACTTCATGCCGGCGCGCAGCGTGACATCATAGGTCAGCTCATCGCGGCGTTCCCAACGCTCAGCGGCCCAGGGAATCACATTCAGATCCTTGTCAAGGTAAGCAAGCCGATCATAGATCATGCGTCCGATGGAACGGAAACGATTGGCCGCCTGGATGATATTCAGGGTCTCGACAAGTGAAAGCGTACCCACAACGACACGCCGGCGCTGATTGGCGCGCCGTGGTTTCAGCCCCAGATAGGTCTGGAACATGTCGAAGGAGCAAATGCCAAAGCCGGTCACTGGCACTACGCCTTCCCAACGTTCGGCATTATAGGGGTCAATGACGCCGGGTCCCCAGCCAAGCTGGGTGATGTAGCGATCTTCGGCAAGCACCCTTTGCGCTGCGCGCACATGCTCAAGCCGTTTGCTGGGATCACTTTCGGCTGATTGAAGGTCGATCAGCCGATCATATTCCTCATTCGCCCATTCCCCATAATTCCGACGGTCTTTGCCATAGGCGCGGCTGATGAGCCATTCGGAAGGATCAACACGTTCCGGTCGCGCCACGGCAGGATGGAATTGAATGTCGCCATGCATATGGGTAACGATCGCTTCAAGCCAGCGCGATTGCGACACTTGCTGCATCGTGTAGCGCAGCCCAACCTGCCCACCATCGCGCGACCATTTACGAAATGCATTGAGCCAGGCTGGCTGGGTCGTTGGAATCAGCACGCCGAGCTCCGGCACCTTGGTCCCCGCTGCCGGCCAGGTGAGCCGCGCAACCGTATCACGGACCCAGGCCGGATTTTGCATGTAATAGCCGCGTTGTTCCGCATAAAGTTGACGGAATGCCGGATTGGCGACCTGAATCTGTGACGCATCCTGCGCCGCGGCACGCGGCAGCAATCCCTGCGATCCCTCCGCCGCCATCAGCCCGCCGGTGACCGCGGCAAGCTTCAGAAATTGTCGCCGTTCAACGGAGGGCGAGGCGATTTGTTCCGGTGTCTGATGCATCCTGGGCCTCCTGGCTATTTGTTGTTGTCATAAGGTGGCAGGCCACTTCCTGGCCGCTGGCAAGCATCACCTTTGGCGGGTCAACCGCGCTGCAGATCGGCATCGCTACCGGGCAGCGCGGGTGGAAACGGCAGCCTGCGGGGATAGCCATGGCATTCGGTACCTGACCGGAAAGGGGAAGACGCTTGCGCCCGCGCCGACCGCGCACAGGCACCGACGCCATGAGCGCTTGGGCGTAAGGATGAACCGGACGGGAGAGAACCGCCCCTGCCGGACCGTATTCAACAATACGACCTAGGTACATCACCGCAACGTTCTGACAAAGGTAACGCATGGTCGATAGATCATGCGAGATATAAAGAATGGCCATGCCCATATCACGTGCAAAGCTGCGGAATAGCGCCAGGATGCCGGCACGGATAGAAACATCAAGCATCGATACTGGCTCATCCGCTACAAGGATGCGTGGTTCAACACCGATCGCCCGCGCGATGGCAACGCGTTGCAACTGCCCGCCTGAAAGCTCATGCGGGTAGCGTGAGGCATAAGTTTCAACGGGGGCGAGGCCGGCACGTTCAAGTGCGCGATGTGCGCGCGCCAACTGCTCCTCTCGTCGGCCCGGGAAATGCACGGCAATGGGTTCAAGTACGCTCTCCAGCGCCGTAAATCGCGGATTGAGTGCCTCAAAGGGATTTTGGAAAACAATCTGCACGTCACGCCGAAATGCAAGCTGGGCGGTGCGGTCACGCTTGAGGTCAACATCGCGGCCGGCAACGCGAATACTGCCGGCCGTACGCGTCACGAGGTCGAGCACGGCCATGCCCGTGGTGGATTTGCCGCAGCCGGATTCACCAGCCAATCCAAGCACCTCACCTGGTGCAATGCGGAAACTGACGCCATCCACCGCCCGAACCAGTGCGGGTTGCCGACCAAGCATCGCCGCAAGCAAGCCCTGACGCACAGGATAGTGCTTCTCAAGACCATCCACTTCCAGAAGCGTGGTGGAGGCGGATTCTAGAGCCAGGAAACTTCCTCCTTCTGCCGGGCTTCAAAGGCCGCAATCTCTCCTTCATGGCTGAGTGTGAGCGTGACGCTGTCTACGCCACGCAACAGGCAATCCTTGCGGAAGGAATCGATTTCAAAACGATCGATCTTTCCGTCGGGCCCAGTCACTGTCTGTGCCGCCAAATCGACGGTAATGCGCGCTCCTGGTCTTGCATGGAGTTCCGAACGCAGTTCAGCCACACGCGCTTCTGGCAGCATGATGGGCAAAGCGCCATTCTGAAAGCAATTATTGAAAAAGATATCGCCGAAGGACGGCGCGATAAAGGAACGAAAGCCATTATCCACCATGACTGTCACGGCATTTTCGCGGGATGAGCCACAGGCGAAATTTCTTCCCGCCACGATGATGCCCGCACCCGCAAATCCTGCTTGATTCAGCGGAAAATCCGGGCGCAGATTTCCATCAGGCGCGCGTCGCATGTCATGAAACATGGCCAGGGCCTGCTCCTCCCGCGCGCGACCAAGGAAACGTGCGGGGATGATCTGGTCGGTATCAACATTCGGCAGATCAACCGGCACCGCGATTGCTGTGAGGGATGTGAAAGCCTCCATACTGCTGATCTCCTCTCACGCTGAAGCCAGTTTACGGACATCCGTGAACCGGCCTGTTACGGCAGCCGCTGCCGCCATTGCCGGACTCACAAGGTGGGTGCGCACACCCTGTCCCTGTCTGCCGACAAAATTACGGTTTGATGTGGAGGCGATGCGCTGGCCGGGCTTACCGGTATCGCCATTCATACCGACGCACATGGAACAGCCCGGCTCTCGCCACTCAAAGCCAGCTTCCCTGAAGATGAGATCAAGGCCTTCGGCTTCCGCCTGCCGTTTTACCACGCCCGACCCGGCAACCGCCCAGCTTGGCACCACTGCCTTGCGTCCGCGCACCACGGCGGCTGCGCTCCGCAAATCCTCAATGCGGCTATTGGTGCAGGAGCCGATGAAAACACGATCCACCTGAACATCTTCAAGCGGTGTGCCTGGCTGCAAGCCCATATAGGCAAGGGCGCGCTCCATCCCCTCGCGTTTTAATGCATCCGGCGCTGAGCTGGGATCAGGGATACGCGCAGTGACCGGCACTGCATCTTCGGGGCTGGTGCCCCAGGTGACCATGGGCGCTATGGCCGCAGCATCCAGTGTTACTTCCTTGTCGAAAACGGCACCCTCATCGCTTGGCACATTGCGCCAAAAGGCGAGCGCCTTGTCCCAGGCGGCGCCCTTGGGGGCGAAGGCGCGCCCATGCAGATAGGCGAAAGTTGTATCATCCGGCGCCACCATGCCCGCTCGCCCACCGGCTTCAATGGACATATTGCAGAGCGTCAATCGCCCTTCGATGGAAAGGCTGCGAATGGCGCTGCCGGCATATTCGACAACATGACCAATCGCGCCACCGGCACCGATGCGCGCGATGATAGCCAGGATCACATCCTTCGCCGTGACGCCAAAGCCCAGATTTCCTTCAACCGCAATCCGCATGGCCTTAGGCTTGCGCTGCCACAGGCTTTGTGTGGCCATGACATGCACAACTTCAGAGGAGCCAATGCCAAAAGCCAAAGCGCCAAGCGCGCCATGGGTGGAGGTATGGCTATCGCCGCAGACCAGGGTCAGCCCGGGCTGCGTGATTCCCTGCTCGGGGCCGACAACATGCGCTATACCTTGCCTTTCATCGCCAATATCAAAGACGGTGAAGCCGTATCGCGCATGGTTATCCGCCATCGCTGCCACGATGCCGCGGTGATGGCTGTCTTCAATGGCGCCAAGGCCGCGTCCGCCGGTGGCAACATAATGGTCGGGTGTTGCGAAGCTACGATCCGGTCGGCGCAACGACAAGCCGCGCGCGCGCAAACGTGCGAAACTGCCGGCAGATCCATCATGCATTAGATGGCGATCAATATAGAGCAGCGTATACCCATCTGGTCGGTCAACAACCACATGACGACGCCAGATTTTCTCGAACATTGTCTGTGAAGGCTGGGCCATGGCGCAGGAGTCCCCCCTGGAAGTCTGTTATGCGACAGCATCGCGCCAGAGTGTCGGTTGAGGGTATGGGGAAACCCGGGCAAGCTGCCCAGGCCGACCTTAACCACATGCCCATCATCCACAAAGACTCTCGTTCGCTTTCCCGCCACTCCGTTTCCACTATCACTTTTCGTTTTGAAAAGCGTAATCAGGGCTTGGCGGGAGAGTCAAGAATTCTTGCAGGTCACTCAGCCGCGGCGCGCGGCATATGGCCCAGCGTACCATCATATTTTTTTGCACTTTCTGCGGGCAGGAAACTTTCTTCCATGGCGCGAATGCGATCGAAGCCGGCAAAGACATGAGTATTGCCTAATGGGTGCCCCTTGGAACGAGCGTCAAGTTCGGACTCCGCCATGGGTCCTTTCTCACGCAGGGCGGAAGCGAGGTCATGCATCGCGAGTAAGGCTGCGCGCATGATGGCACCTGGTAGAATGGTGATCTTGATGCCAAGCCGCGCCATGGTTTCACGGTCCATGCGGGGGGAAATGCCAGTCATATTATAGAAGATAGGCCCCTTTACCTCCTGGCAAATCCGCTCGACCTCCGCCATGTCCTTCGGACCTTCAACGAAGGCAAGATCCGCGCCAGCGTCGAGGAAAGCATTGGCACGCCAGATCGCCTCATCAAGGGAGCCGCCATGGGCACCGCGACTGTCGGTGCGCGCTATCAGCACAAAGTCCGGCTCCATCGCGTCGCGTGTTTTTGCGGCAGCACGGATTTTTAGAACGGCTTCCTCACGCGCAATGACCTCGCGTCCAGCCACATGCCCGCAACGTTTGGGCGCTACCTGATCTTCAAGATGCATGCCAGCGACACCAGCACGACAATACTCCTCCACCGTGCGGACAACATTGATTGCATTGCCGAAGCCCGTATCGGCATCCGCAATGACGGGAACCGAAACAGCGGCGGCGATGCGACGCGCATTTTCCGACATCTCCGTCAAGGTCATCAGTCCGGCATCGGGCAGGCCAGTAACGGAGAGCGATGATCCGTAGCCGGACATGTAGACAGCCTCAAAACCGGCCTGTTCAAGCACGCGGGCTGACATGGCATTGAAGCAACCAGGAATGATGAGTGGCGCGGCCTCGCGTATCAATGTGCGAAGCCGGGTTGTCGGGCGTGTGGGATAAGGCTGGCCGAGGCGCATGGTTGTTTTCTCCCCTTTGGTGGTGATCAAGAACATGGCGGGTCCATGATCAAAAACATCCTAACTGAGATGATGTCAGCATTTCAACGGAAACCAGTCGTTGGAAGCGCTGATCTTCCATTGAGGATGACGCCAGAATCTTGCCTTGGGGTGGCGCCATCCTGATTGCGGGCTGGGAGGTTAGGGCTCAGTCAGGACCGGTGGGCTCGCTTCAGCGCAATCGAGAACCGCTCGAAAAATACCGGAATTGCGGGGCAAACAACCAAGGGACTAACCGAGATAGCTCTCTACAAGTCCCCTGTCGTTCAAGAGTTTGGTCGCTGATCCTTGAAGGGCTATCTGCCCATTGCGCAACACAAGGCCGTAATCTGCAATCCTGAGTGCCCCAAGCGCCATCTGTTCGACCAATATAATCGCAACCCCTTGCTGGGTAAGGTCTCGCAATGCACGCAAAATGGCGCGCGCAATCTGTGGTGCCAGGCCAAGGGATGGTTCATCCAGCATCAGCACCTTTGGGCGCATCATCAAAGCACGCGATACCGCAAGCATTTGCTGCTCACCCCCTGAAAGGGAGCCGCCAGGGATACTTTGCCTTTCGCGCAATACCGGGAAGCGCGCGAATTCGTCTTCCAGGCTTTTTCGGATCGCATCAGGATCGTTTTGCGGCAGATGCGCCGCACCCAGGAGGAGATTGTCCAATACACTCAGCATCGGAACGATCTGTCGTCCCTGTGGCACATGGACAAGACCCTTACGCGCCAGAATATGTGGTGCAATGCCCAAGGTATCTTGCCCATCATAAGCAACGCGGCCGCCACTGCGGGGCAGAAGGTTTGAAACGGCACGCAACAGGCTTGTCTTGCCGGCACCATTGGCGCCGAGCACGGCCAACAAGGCGCCTGGCGCAACGCTGAAGGATATATCCTTCAAGACTTCAACCGCGCCGATACGCGCCGAAACTGCCTCTACCGCGATCACGGCGCTGTCGCCTTTTCGGAATTGGGGGCTTCCGTATCCTCAGCGCCCAAATAGGCTGCGATTACCTTCTTGTCCCCCTGAACCGCCAAAGGCGTATCATCGGCAATCACAACGCCATGATCGAGAACGGTTACCCTGTTGCTCAAGCCCATGACGAATTCCATATTGTGCTCAACCAGCAGGATGGTCTTTCCCGAATCGCGCAGCCGTCGCAGCGCTGTGGCAATCTGCTGCGCTTCCAGCGGATTGAGGCCGGCAACAGGTTCATCAAGCAGCATCACCAATGGGTCCTGCGCAAGCGCCCGTGCCAATTCAACTAGTTTTCTATGCCCGTAGGGCAGTTCAGCCGGTGTGCGATCAGCAAGATGCGCGATGGCCAGCGCATCAAGCACCGCAAGCGCACGAGCGCGCTCCTGCTCCTCATGAGGCAGTCCGGCAACCCATCGCATCATGGCACGGATACCACCTTCGCCAGCCTGCGGCCGAAGGCCAAGCATCACATTTTCAATCACCGTGAGCCCGCTGATCAATTGAAGATTCTGAAAGCTGCGGGCCAGACCAAGCCGCGCACGCTGATGGGCGGAAAGGCTTGTTACCTCGTTCTGTCCAAGGTGAACTGAACCCATATCCGCGCGATAAAGACCCGCTACACAGTTTATCAGGGTAGATTTGCCTGCACCATTGGGGCCGATCAGGGCATGAATAGTACCCGGCGCGACCGAAAAGGACACATCACGTAGCGCGACCACACCTGCATAGGATTTCGACAGACCGACAACTTCAAGCGAACCGCCTCTACGTGTACCAGGTGGCGGAGGCCGCATTGCCACGGCTTGGGGCATGCCGGCCTCGGCTATCGGGCTGGAATGGGCAGCGCGACGCATTGGCCTTATGGCCGCGCGCAACATTCCAACCGCTCCCTCTGGCACCAGCAGCAAGACAGCAAGCAGGATGCCGCCATAAATGATGAGTCCGATGGTATGAAAGCCCGCAATGACTTCGGCAATGGCGACCAGAATTGCAGTACCAAGAAGCGGACCGCGGGTGTCACCAAGACCGCCAATCACTGCCGCAATCAGCAGCGCTATGGAAAGGCGGATCGAAAACGCGTCCGAGGAAACAAAGCCCGATTGATGCGCAAACAATATGCCCGCCAATCCAGCCAGTAAGGCGCTTGCGGTGAATACCGCCGTGCGCCAGAGCGATACATTAAGGCCAACTGTCTGCGCGAAACTCTCCGATTCCTTGATGGCGCGTAGCTTGCGGCCGGTACCGGAGGAAAAAACCCAATCGCTGCCGAGTTGCACCAGCAGCAGTGCCGTTGCGCAAACCCAAAAGGTATAGGCGGCGGCATTACGAAAATCGCCGAAATCCAGCTGAGGTACACCAAAAAGCCCCATGGTGCCGCCTGTGAGATCCACGGCACGTTGTGCCCAGATTTCCACGATAAAGCCGAAAGCAAGTGTCGCCATCGCAAGGTAAAGGCCGCGCGTGCGCAATGCCACGAGACCGAGCAAAACGCCCACCAGACCAGCGGCGAGCAGACCAAAAGGCATGGAAAGCCAGAGCGGCCATCCAAAGCTGGTGGCCGTGATCGCTGAACCATAGGCACCGATGGCGTAAAATCCTGCTTGGCCAAGCGACATCTGTCCGGAAAGCCCGAGCAGAATATTCAAGCCAATGACCGCGATAGCCGTATAGGCGAAAGTTTGCCCTAGATGTACAAAAAATGGGTTTGGGGCGAGAGATGGCCATGCCGCCACCAGAATTATTGCGAGCAGCCAGCCAAGAGGCGCAAGACGGCGAGGGTTTTGTGCGCTCATCGGACATCTGCCTTTGATTCGCCGAAGATACCACTTGGCTTGAGCACCAGCATCGCCATGACAAATAGAAGCGGATAGAGATCGCCGTATTTTGAGTCCCAATAATTGGCCAGTGCTTCCGCCACACCAAAAAGTATGCCGCCGACAAGAATACCAAGGGGATTGGCAAAGCCGCCAAGTGAGGCGACCGCAAGCGCCTTGATGGTGAAAATCAGTCCCATATGAGGATGAACCGTGACCAGCGGCCCAACCAGAATTCCAGAAATGGCCGCCAATATGGCAGCGATTACCCAGACCGATGTCACGGTGCGACGTACATCGATGCCGAACAGGGCGGCGGCATCCGGATTAAAAGCCACTGTATAGACATCACGTCCCCAGCGGGTCCTGAACAATGCCCACCAAAAACCACCGACCGCCGCGAGGGCAGCAAGGATAATCAACAACTCCTCGAGAAAGAAACCGATCTGCCCAATCATAATCACGTTATCGCGACGATCAGAAAACAAGGGTGGCGAATATTGGGAAGATTTCCCCCAAATGAGTTCGACGGTATTCTGCAGAATAAGCGCCACACCCGCGGTTGTAAGGATCCAGGCCAAGGCACCACCGGCGCGGCCGGCACCAAAACGATCCAGCGGGCGCACCGCGAAGCGCTCAAGGCCCCAGCCCATCAAGGACAAGACAATGATAACAGCCACAATGGCAACTGGCAGGGGAAGCCCGGCACCAATCGCTGCAAGTGATAGAAAGGAAGCTGCCATCAGAAAATCGCCCTGGCCGAAATTCACCCGATTGGTGGTGAGATGAGCGATAAAGAGCCCCTTTGCCGTCAGCGTATAAATGGCGCCCATGGCCATGCCGGTCACAAGCAACTGGATGAAATTCGTCAGGGTCATTCCCCGATGGTCCTTCGCTGAAGTCTTTTCCAACCAGGCTGAAGCACGCGGCTATTCTTCTTTGGGCAAGCCAATGGGGCAGCGCAGATGGCGCGCGCAGACATCAGTCATCCAGGGGCTGGATGCGTTTCCGTCTGCGCGATGCCTCACGCGGCGTCGCCTCAGCGTTGCTCTAGCCGAACAACCTGGCCGTTCCGCCAGACACCAAGGAAAACATGCTCGCGGTCAAGGCATTCGTGATCATCAGTGCTGAAGGGACGCGCCGGCGTTGCGGAAATGGCCTCAACGCCATCTAATGCTTCAAGCGCATCGCGGATCGCAACCGCATCAGAACGCCCGACCCTTTCAATGGCCCGAAACATGATCTGAGCAGCATCATACCCGAGCGCGCCAACCACCGGCCAGCGATAGGCGCTACCATATTCAGCCCGCATCCTTTCGTCGAAGGCGCGCGCTTTTGGATCATTTAGGTCAAGTGCCTGACCCATGACGGTGCCTTCGATCGCCTCCCGACCGACAATCTCAAGCACCTTAAGGGATGAAAGCCCCCAATTTCCTGCGACGACCGGCCGATAATTGATCCTTGGGAGCGGCCGATAGAGAAGTTCGAAGCTTTCGTGGAAGTTGAGCACCAATTCAGCGCCAGCGTCGCGCAGACGAATCATCTGTGCGGTGAGATCATTGACGCCAGGTGCAGCAGCTTCGGTGGCAACCAGCGTCACATTACGGCGCCGCAGCCCTTCCTGGATCTCACGTGCTGCGAAATTCCCATATCCGGTCGTGGAGTGCAGGAGGCCAATACGCCGGAAGTTGCGCACCCCCCAATCGAGCATGGCATCAATCTGAAACTGCTCTACCATTGAGCAGCGAAAAATGAAGGAGGGCCGTTCGTTGATAAAGCGCTGCGTGATGTCGGTGGCAATGGAAGGGCCGGCAACCAGCGGGATGCGCGCACGCTGCAAAATGGGTGCAAAGGCAAGCACATTGCCACTGCTGACTGTACCGATCACGGCAGCAACATTGTCATTTTGTATCAGGCGTTGTGTCAGGGAAACCGCACGTTGCGGATTGGCTTCATCATCATAGACCAGCAGCTCGATACGTGTGCGCGGATTGCGCGCTTCGTAATCTTTCAGGGCAAGGCGAATTCCCTGAAGATAGCTCTCGCCAAAGTCAACGATTGCGGGTGGGCCGCTCAAACCCTGAATGACACCCACGCGCACGGTTGGCTGTTGTGCCTTTGTGGCGACAGGCGACGCCGCCAGGAACGCGGCGATCGCCCCTGCCGCCACCATCAATCTTCTTGTTTTGAACATATTCTGTTTCCTTCCCTTTGTTGCTTGCCTTGGCCGCCTTCAACGGCCCTTGAATTCTCCATCACGGCGTTCCCGGAAGGCTGCTGTTCCCTCCGCAAGGTCCTCGGTCTGGCCAAGATCATGGAAAGAGCGCGATTCAAGACGCAGCGCTTCCTCAAGCGGCATCCCAACCGCCTGGCGCATCACTTCCTTTGCCAAGCGGTGCGCAAGTGGTGCGCGACGCGCCAGCATCGCCGCATAATCCATCGCATGAGGCAGAAGGTCCGATTGCGACAGTACGCGATTCACGAGGCCTATCCGATACGCTTCCTCGGCGCCAACACGTTCTCCCGAAAGGATCATATGCATGGCATGCCCAAGGCCAACGATCTTGGGTAGACGGATCAACCCGCCATCGCACGCATGAAAACCCCATTTTGAATCCTGCAGGGCAAATTCAGCATTCAGCGAGCAAAATCGAATATCGCAAGCGAGTGCCAATTCAAACCCGCCGGACATAGCGTATCCGTTGACTGCCGCGATGATGGGCTTCAGGATTTCCATGCCACGTGTGATGCCGCCAAATCCGGGACCATTCGTGTAGCGCCGGCGAAACTCCGGCGCAGGGGTACGCGCAAAGGCCATGGTATAGGTCTTGAGATCCGCGCCCGCGCAGAAGGCCTTATCGCCAGCGCCGGTCACCACAGCAACGCGCGCATCCTCATCGGCGTCAAATTCGCGCCAGACTGCCACCAAGTCATCATTGGCAGTGAAATCAAGGGAATTCATTTTCTCTGGCCGATTGATGGTAATCAGCCAGACTTGGCCGTGTCGTTCAACCAGAATATCGGATCTGTCGTTCATGATGCCACACTCACAAAAACACTGTATCCATCGCACCTTTCAATGGCACGCATCCGCATACCAAGCGGCGGATCGACCGCAGGATCTGCCAGCCGCCCAGTGACGCGTAGCCTTCCCGTATCCAATTCCACCACACAAACGGCATAAGGTGCTTCGGTACGAAAATTCTTTGGTGCACGACGAATAATGGTCCAGGCAACAAGGCTTCCTTCACCTGGCAGGTGAACAGGCTCAAGCGCTGACGACAGGCATGCGGTGCAGATTTCCCGTGGTCCAGGGTCCAAGATGCCGCAGGCGCGGCAGCGCAGCGCCAGAATGGTGTTTGCATCGCTCATGCATCACCTCGGCGCAGGATATTGACGGTGCACGCAATGCCTGTGCCGCCGAGGTTATGGGTCATCGCAATCTCTGCATCCCTCACCTGGTTTGTATGCATGCCGCGCAGTTGCAAGACGGCTTCATGGATCTGCGCCACGCCGGTGGCGCCAACCGGATGCCCCTTTGCAAGCAGCCCGCCTGAAGGATTGATCGGGATATCGCCATTGATGGATGTCCGGCCTTCAGCCGCCCACCCCGCGCCTTGGCCGCGTGGAATGAGGCCCAAATCCTCGCTATCCACAATTTCTGCGATCGAAAAACAATCATGCAGCTCCACCAAATCCACATCCTGTGGCTTGATGCCGGCGATCTCATAAGCCTTTCTTGCGGCGCTCACGGTCGCGTCGAAGGAACACAGATCAGCATGGCCCGCGATGCGGGAAGCACCGCGGGTTTGAACACTCGCAAGCACATCCACAGGCATGCGCCCCGAGCCTTTCGCACGATCACGCGCCACAAGCAGAAGTGCCGCGGCACCATCGCTGACCGGGCAGCAATCATAAAGCTGCAAGGGATCACAAATCATGGGGGATTGTTCGATGATATCATCGGTCAATTCCGCGCCCATCTGAGCCAGCGGATTCCGCGTTCCATTTGATTTATTCTTGCGAACAACAGCAGAGACTTGGCGGCGTGTCGTGCCATAACGTGAAGCGTGAATACGCCATGCCATGCCAAAAAGACCGGGGAAGGTCAGGCCGCTCGCCCCATCACTGCGATTGTCGATGGCACAATTCAGCGCGGCCGTAACCTCTGCGCCGCTGGCATGGGTCATGGTTTCTGCGCCGACTACCAGGGCAACATCGCATTGACCACTGGCAATGGCCAGAGCGGCGTGACGAAACGCAATGCCGCCAGAGGCGCAAGCACCTTCCACCTTGGTGCAAGGTATATTCGGCAGTCCCAGCCTGTCTGCAATCATGCCAGCCAATACCTCCTGCCCATTCAGTGGACCAGAGATGAAATTGCCCAGGTAAAGTGCCCCAATTTCCGTACGCGCCACATCGGCATCAGCCAGCGCTTGGGCTGCTGCCTGTACTGCAAGGGCTTCAATGGCTGTTCCGATATGGCGCCCAAAGGCCGTGGAACCAATGCCAAGGATGGAAACCTGCCTCATGTCTTTTCACCCTGACTGCTTTCCTGAGCAAGCATGTGGCGCAGTTCCGTCTTCAGTACCTTGCCATAGTTGTTTTTTGGCAAGGCTTCGACGACCCTCCATTCCTTCGGCCGTTTAAAGCGCGCCATATTGTCGAGACAAAGCTGCTCCAGCGCCTTGACATCCACGCCGCGGCCGGTGGCGGGAACCACGAAGGCCACCGCCTCTTCGCCCCAATCCGGATGCGGACGGCCCACGACGGAACATTCTAGAACCGCCGGGTCGCGCAGAAGCACTTCTTCAATCTCGCGCGGATAGATATTGCTGCCACCGCTGATGATCATATCCTTCGAACGGTCACGCAGCGTCAGAAAGCCCTCAGCATCCACAAAGCCGACATCGCCCGTATGCAACCAGCCACCACGCAGCGCCTTTGCGGTTGCTTCAGGGTTGCCAAGATAGCCTTTCATCACGCAATCGCTTCGCGTGATTACCTCTCCCATTTCACCGGCCGGAAGCTCCTGGTCATTTTCGTCCACCACACGAAATGCGACACCCGTGCGCGCAACGCCGCAGGACGCCAGGCGGTCAAGATAGCGGGGATGTGCGGTTTCGGCATGGTGGCTTTTGGAAAGCGCGGTAATGGTCATGGGCGATTCGCCCTGCCCGAAAATCTGAATGAGTTTGGGACCAAAAATCGCAAGAGCGCGCTCAAGATCAGCGACATACATTGGCCCACCACCGTAATAGAGCGTGCGCAGATTACGCGTATCTGCGTTTTCCACACCATCTGCATTCACCAGCCGCGTCACCATGGTAGGCGCTCCAAACAGCGTAACGTTCGGATAATGGTTGATATGGTCGAGTATTTCCTGAGGATCAAAGCCCTTCAGGATCACTTGATGGCTGCCGCGGAAAAGATGCGGCAGACCATAAAGCCCTGATGCATGCGACAGGGGTGCTGCGTGGAGCTTGGTATGGTTTTCGTCAACATGATCCATATCGGCATAGTAGCAATGAGCCATGAAAAGCAGATTGCGATGCGACAGTATGGCACCTTTGGGACGCCCCGTGGTGCCGCTGGTGTAGAAGATCCAGGCTTCATCTTCCGGCGCAGATGGGTGCAACACACGCAGCGGATCGGTCAGGAGTAGCCTTTGCCAGGCCTCATCGTCAGCGGCAATGATCGGGCCAGCCCCGTCCAGCGCTGGCGCCAAGGCATGCTGAAGAGCTTTGGTGGTAATGGTGACCCTTGTGCGTGCATCGGCGGCGATATAGGCGACTTCCTTGGGGTGCAACTTGGCGTTGGTTGGCACAGCGCAAAGCCCGGCAGCCCAGCAGGCGAACAATGCTTCCAGAAATGCGCCGCAATTCTCCATACATAGCAGAACACGATCACCAGGAGAAAGGCTATAGGGCTTGGAACGCAACGCATTCCCAAGACGTAGCGCGCGGTCCGTAAAGATCGCATAACTTACTGTTTGGCCGGAAAAGGTGACAGCCGGGTGCTTGGGCAAACGCCGCGCACTGACGGCCAATATCTCGGCCAAATTCATCTGGATCCGCCCATCTGTTTGTTCTGGAATTATCCGGCTTTCTTGGTAGTCAAGGACGCTAATTGGGTGGATACGGGGCGTCAAGCGCTATTGGTCACTTGGGGATGCGGCTTTGCGGAGCATCCGCAACGGTCAGCAAGAACGGATGGTAACCGCAGCTTGGCAAGATACACCGCCAGCCAAACCGCCAATTGCCTTCAAGGGATTTGACGACGGGCAGATCAAGACCCTAGCCTTATCGCAAGTCCAGGGGAGGCCTGTTTGATGAACCACTTCACCGCCAATAGCCCGCATGCACGCGATATCGCCTCCGTGCTGCATCCGCAGACCAATGCGCGCAGGCACCTTGAGGTTGGCCCTACCATCATGACAGGCGCCCGCGGCATTTTCGTCGAAGATGATGCCGGAAATTCCTACCTCGATGCTGGCGCTGGGCTCTGGTGCTGCTCACTCGGCTACAATAATGAGCGGTTGGCAAAGGTCGCTTATGAGGCGATGAGGACGCTTGGCTATTATCAGATCTTCCGCCATGCCTCGCACGGCCCGGCGATTGACCTCTCGGAAAAGCTGCTCTCCATCGCGCCCGTGCCGATGTCGAAGGTGCTGCTGCAATGCTCAGGCTCGGAAGCGAATGACAGCGCGGTCAAGCTTGTCTGGTACCATTGGCGCGCGCAGGGCAAGCCAGAAAAGCGCAAGATCATTTCCCGTATGGGCAGCTATCACGGCTCCACCTGCGTTGCCATCAGCCTGACCGGCAATCCAAGTTATCATGCCGGTTTCGGGTTGCCCTTTGAAGGTTTCCTCTACACCGACAGACCGAATCATTACCGCGATGCGCTGCCTGGTGAGACCGAAGAACAATTCAGCCAACGCCTGGCCGACAACCTTGAAGCCCTGATCCTACGCGAAGGGCCAGAGACTATTGCCGCGCTATGGGCCGATCCGGTGCAGGGAACCGCTGGCGCGCTGCCGCCGCCGCGCGGCTATTTCGAGAAAATCCAAGCAGTCCTGAAGAAGTACGATGTGCTGCTGGTGGCCGACGAGGTGATCTGCGGCTTTGGCCGCACTGGGCGCATGTGGGGCTGTGAGACCTTCAACATTCAACCGGACATGATCACTTGCGCCAAGGCGCTTTCGGCTGCCATGCAGCCTATCTCCGCCGTACTGATGAACGAAAGGATTTTTGAGTCAGTCATGGCGCAGTCAGACAAGAACGGCGCCTTCATCCACGGCTATACCTATGCCGGGCACCCCGTCGCGGCATCTGTCGCGCTGGAAACGCTGAAGATCTACGAGGAGATGGACCTTCTCGGCCACGTCTCCTCGGTTGAGCCTGTCTTTCGGCGGGAAATAGGCGCGCTGGTTGATCACCCGATGGTCGGCAATTTCAACAGCATCGGCCTGATCGGCGGGATTGAGATCGTGCGGGACAAGGCAACGAAGCAGGATTGGCCGGCAGGGGCGAACCTCACCGGACGGCTCGATGCCCATGCGCGCGCCAATGGGTTGATCCTGCGCATCACCGGCAACCGCGTCGCCTTCTCGCCGCCCCTGATCATCACGGCTGAGGAGATCCGCGAGCTCGCGCGCAGGCTGCGCCGCACGCTGGACGCGACCCATGCCGAGCTGCTGGCGCTCTGACCGGTGATCCAGGTCGCCTTCGATATCGGCGGCACCTTTACTGATTTCGTCCTGCGCGATCCGGCGACAGGCGCGATCGAGATCTGGAAGGTGCCAACCACGCCGCGTGAGCCAGCCCGCGCCGTGCTGGAGGGGCTCGCGGCCCGCTTCCGCCACCCAGACCTTCGCCCGGCTGATATCGGCGATGCGCTGCACGCCACCACGATCGCAACCAATGCCATCCTGGAACGCAAGGGCGCGCGCGCAGCGCTGATCACAACGGCCGGCTTCCGCGATGTGCTGCTGATCGGCCGGCAGAAGCGCCACGACACCAACAACCTGCATATCGACAAGCCGAAGCCCCTGATCCCTCGCGCCGATGTCTTCGGGGTGCAGGAGCGCTTGGCCCCCAATGGGACGGTGCTGACGCCCCTGGATGAAGCGGCGGCCGGCACGCTCGCCGCACAGGTCGCCATCGGCGGCTATGACAGTGTTGCTGTCGTCTTCCTGCACGCCTATGCCAATCCGGTGCATGAGCGGCTGATGGAGGCAGCGCTGCGCCGACACTTGCCCGGCAGCAGCATCTGCCTCTCCTCCGTCATTGCGCCGAAGTACCGAGAGTATGAGCGGACCAGCACTACCGTCGCTAACGCCTATGTTGCGCCACTGGTGCGCAGCTATCTCGACAGCCTCGACCGATCATTACATGAGCTCGGCGTGCAGGCGGAACTCTCTATCATGCAGTCCAATGGCGGCATGGTGACAACCGAGCTCGCCCAAACCTGGCCCGTGCGGATCATCGAGTCAGGCCCCGCCGCCGGCGTGCTGATGTGTGCCGAGATCGGCAGAGAAGAGGGCTGCACCCATGTCATGACCTTCGACATGGGCGGCACCACGGCGAAGCTCGGCGCGATTGATGATGGCGTCCCGGCGGTGACGCCAAGCTTCGAGGTGGACGCGGTAAACTACCGCAAGGGTAGTGGCCTGCCGCTATCCATCATGGCGATCGACCTGCTGGAAATTGGCGCCGGCGGCGGCAGCATCGCCCGTACGGGCATGGGCCTGATCCGCGTTGGGCCGGACAGCGCGGGGGCGGAGCCGGGACCGATTTGCTACAATCGCGGCGGCACGCAGCCCACCATCACCGATGCGAACCTCATACTCGGCTACCTCAATCCAGCGTTTTTCAATGGCGGCGCCATGGCGCTCCGGCGCGATGAAGCGGCAGCGGCCATCGCAAGGGAAATCGGCGCGCCGCTCGGCCTAGACCTGATGCAGGCGGCCTGGGGCATCCATTCGGTGGCGAATGCGAATATGGAGCGCGCCATGCGCATTGTCTCCATCGAAAGGGGACGTGATCCGCGCCGCTACGCCCTGGTCGCCTTCGGCGGCGCCGGACCGCTGCATGCCTGCCGGCTCGCCCGCGCGTTGGAAGTCCCGCGCGTCATCATCCCCCGCGGCGCTGGCGTTGGCTCGGCCATCGGTCTGTTGGTTGCGGACCGCAAGGTCGATCTTGGCCTGACCCGCGTCATGCGTCTGAATGAGGCGGAGGCTACGCAGATCGCGCCGATCTTTGCCGAGCTTGAGGCGCGGGTCACGGCGGAAGCCCAACGCATGCAGCCAGGCGCGACGCCTGTGATCGAGCGCAGCGCCTCGATGCGTTATGCCGGTCAGGGCTTCGAGATTCGCGTCACGCTACCTGCCGGGCTGATTGAGGGCGACTACGCCGCGACGGTGCTCGCTGATTTCCACGCTGCTTACAAGCGCGAATACGGATACAACGACCCGAAGGCCCCCGTGGAGGTGAGCGACTGGTTCGCTGTTGCCACCCTGCCCAACCTGCACGCCGGCGCTGGCTTGCGCTTTCCGGCCACGAAGACGGGCGGCGATCCCGTGACTGGTACGCGCATGGCCTGGTTCCCTGAAAGCGGCGGGATGGTGCCTACCCGTATTGTTGACCGTTACGCCCTGACCATCGCACACCGCATTCAAGGCCCTGCCCTGGTTGAGGAACGGGAATCCACGACCGTTGTGCCTCCGGGCGATGTGCTCTCGCTCAGCGCGGCGGGCAACCTCATCATCGATATCCGGGCCGGGAGATGAGCATGGCGCAGCATCTGCAGGAGGTGCAGTGAGCATGGCGGTTGATCCCATCACCCTCACGGTGGTCTGGAACACCCTTGTCTCCATCGCCGATGAGATGGGCGAAGCCTTGCGGCGCACCGCCTTTTCCGAGGCGGTGCGCGAAGGCGCCGACTTCTCCACCGGTCTCTTCGACCGGCGCGGCCGCCTGATCGCCCAAGGTAACTTTACCCCCGGACATCTTGGCGCGATGCCCTACGCCGTGAAGAACTGCCTGGACTATATCCCGCCCGACCAGCTCCGCCCCGGCGATATGCTGGTCACCAACGACGCTTATCTCGGCGGCGGACACTTCCCGGACTTCTTCCTGGTCGCGCCAGTCTTCGCGGGCGAGACACTGATCGGCTATGTCGTGAACACCGCCCATCATGTCGATGTCGGCGGCGCCCAGCCAGGCTCAGAGGCGGTTCAGGGCGTGCTTGATGCCTTCGCTGAAGGCATTCGCATCCTGCCCGTGAAGATTGTGCGCAACGGCGAGTTCGAGCAGGACATTATGCGCATCCTGCTCGGCAATGTCCGCCTGCCGGAGAAGGTGCGCGGCGACCTGATGGCGCAGCGCAATGCTAACCATGTCGGCAGCCAGCGGCTGCGCCGGATCTTCGCCGACTATGGTGAGGCGCTGATCGAGGAGGCGATCGAGGAAATCCTCGACCGCTCCGAGGCACGGGCGAAGGAGCTCATTCGCGCCCTGCCTGAGGGCACCTATTCTTTTGACGACCAGATGGATGATTACGGGCCAGGCACGCCGCCCATCCATGTCCGCGTTGACATCACGCTGAGCGACGGCACGGCCACCGTGGACTTCTCTCGCAGCAGCGATGCCGTGCCTGCGGGAATCAATAGCTTCATCAACTATACCCGCGCCTACGCCAGCTTCGCCATGCGCATCTTCGCCAGCATCGACGTGCCCAACAACGCCGGTATCGAGCGCGTGATCAAGCTGGTGACGCGACCAGGGAGCTTCTTTGACCCGCGCTACCCGGCGGCCGGCGGTGGCCGCGCCTCACTGCAGGTGCGCATCTTCGATGCCATCAACGGCGCCATGGCGCAGGTGGTACCCGAACGCGCCATGGGCGCTTTCACGCATTGGGCCAACCCAAAATTTGGCGGTATCGACCCGGAGACCGGCAAGCGCTGGATCCTTTACGACCTGATCCTGGGCGGCTTCGGCGGGCGTGCAACGAAGGATGGGGCGGAGGCACTTTGCCCCGTCTTCAACTGCGCCAATGTCCCGATCGAGGTGCATGAGACCAACAACCCGGTGCGAATCCATACCCTTTCGCTGATCCAGGACAGCGCGGGGCCCGGGCGCTTCCGTGGCGGCTGTGGCATGCGCAAGGATATCGAGATGCTGACCGATGGGGCGACGGTGGTGTTGCTCGGCGACCGGCACAGGACGGCGCCTTGGGGTCTCTTTGGCGGCGGTGAGGGCACCAAGGCGCGTACCGTCCTTATCCGCGGCGGGCAGGAAGCGGATCTCGGCAGCAAGGAGGTAGCGCGCCTGCAGCGCGGCGACATCGTCAGCTTTCGGCTTGCTGGTGCCGGCGGCTATGGCGACCCGGCGCTGCGCGACCGTGCCGCGCTGATCGAGGATCTGAAGGAGGGCTTCCTCAGCCGCGAAGGCATCGCGCGGCACTACGGCGTGACGCTTGACTGAGTGACGATGTCTGCGGCGTTGGTGCCGCGTCGGATGGGGCTGTCATCGCAGAACGGCGTGGCGGAAGCGCGCCGATTTATGTGAACAGCATCGCCCGCATTCTGTGCTGCGCGCTGGAAAGCCTGGGGTTGGCTTATGTTGCCGACGATTTCGATAGTACTTCATGGGCTTTTGCCGAGGCTGAACGGCCGGGAATTATGGGCTTTCACCAGGGTGCTACTGCGACCACCACGCTGGCGGCCGCCGAGGAAATCCTGGCCGGGTCAGGCCCATAACGCTGATATGCCGCAGCAGCAAACTCATGAATTTCTGCTCCGGAATTGGCAAAGCGGCAAAATATGGCGCACATCATAGTGTGAAGATCAAAAAGCCGTAGCACTCGACGGGTGGTTATGGCCTCGTTCCCTTGAGGTATAATGAGGCTCAATCAGTGCAGAGAGTGCGGCCCAGGGAACCACGATGTCCATCTCATCCAGGAAGCATTCTCGCCGCATCTTCTTGTGGGGACGGTCAAAGCCTAGGGTGCAGAAGTTTTCTTCCCGCAGAGGGATCGTACTTAATACGTGAAATATCGAAACGAAATAGAATCAGAAAGTCAATAAAACGCCAAAGGGAGCGGGATTAAGTCGAGGGTCCCTTAACTGAAAAAGATCCAGTTTGAGGGAGCTTCGCAACCTAACCGCGCTACCCGCGCGCCAAATCCCGCCGGAACCAAACATAAAGCGCCAGCGCCACGCCGAGTGCGGCCACCGCGAAAAAAACCGGCGCTGTCGCGCTGCCGGTGACATCACGCAGCCACCCGGCGAAGGCGGGGCATCCGGTGCAGCCGGCATAGAACCATACGAAATACACACCCAAGCCCCGTGCGCGGCGTTCCGGCGCCACAGCCGCGGCCGCCAATGCCGAAAACACCGTGATGGGCAGCGCGTAGCAGAAGCCATGCAGCAGTCCCAAAGCTGGCGCCCAGGCCACATCCGCGATCGGCAAGGCAAGCGCCGCTAGCATGGCAAGCAAACTCGCGACTATGGTCATCGGCCCAGCAACGCCCGCGCGGCGCGCAAGCCAGGCACCCGCTGGCACCGCCAGCAGATTGGACCAGGAAATCAACGAAACAGCGAAGCTCGCCTCCGCCAAGCCAAGCCCGCGCGCCATCAGCATGGGCGGCGCGAAACTCACCAGCACCATATAGGCGCCATTCACCAGCGCCCAGCAGGCGCCAGCAAGGCACATGCGGCGAAACTCATCACGCGTCAGTCCGCTTGCGGTACTGGCGCTGATCGGCACGGCGCGCGGTTCCGGCCCGCGGGCCAGCGCAACTGCGATGAAGGCAATGCCGGCAGCAAAGGCCGCGACCTGATAGGGAAATTGCCAGCCATGATAAGGCACAAAGCCGGGGAGCGCCGCCTGCGCCGCAGCAATCCCCAGCGGCCAGCCCAGCACATAAACCGCCATGGCGGGGAAAAGGTCTCGGCCCAGAAAGCGATCCTGCACCATTTTCGTGAGCAGCAGGATCACCAGCAGCGTGCCAAGCCCCATGAGCAAGCGGCCTGCTATCAGCCGCGCGACCTCATCCGCACTGGCCGAGACCATAGCGCCCAGGATCAGCAGCAAAAGCCCAAGCAGCACACCGCGCCTGTCGCCCAAGCGTCGTGCCACCAGGCCCAAGGGATAAGCCAGGAAAAGCCCCGGCAGCCAGAACAAACCAACCAGCGTGCCAAAGCCTGCCCAATCCAAAGCGAAGGCTTCCACCAAAGCAGGGCCAGCCGCGCCGGGTGCTTGGAACATCGCGCCGAGCGCTGCGCGCAGGATGAAGACCGCAAGCAAAAACGCAGCGGCTGACGTCAGAAAACCCATTTTAGTGTGTTTCCCGTTCACAGGCGTTCACGGGCAACACACTAAACCCTTCTCTGGTCGTATTTTCCGAGTCGCCAAGTGATTCCACTTGGCTTGAAAATACTTCAGCCGCGCCTTCGCCCCGCGCCGCAGTGCGACCATGGCGTTTTGTCGAAACAGCCGCGCCAAGCGCTTGCCGCGCGCAGCACAGATGCCGATGAAGCAATGCGCTTCCCACCAGCGCTTGGCGCCTCCCTTGCCTTCAACATAGGACAGGCGCCGCAAGCGCTCCCGCAAGGCCGCATGGCGCCGCGCATTCCAGCCTGCAGGCATGCGCCGGCTGAAGGGATTGCCGGCGGCGATGAAAACGCCTTCCGGCACGTGCCAGCGTTGCAGCAACGCATCCAAAGCTGGCGCGCGACGGCCGATACGCGCGACATCCTTTCCCGCCAAATAGCAGGAAGCCCGATAGTCGCGTTCAAGCTTTACTCTGTGCTTCATCTGAGCTGCATCAATATGCCCTTGAGGTAGGCACTCTCCGGCAACATGGGATGCAGCGGATGATCCGGCCCGGCGCCGCCCATATGCAGGATGCGCGCTTCCCGCCCTGCGCGTTGCACGCCCCAAGCAACGGCATCAGCGAATTCACCCGGTGCGACATGATGGCTGCAGGATGCGATGAAGAAAAACCCTGCCTTTTCCACCAAAGTCGCACCCAGCCGCGCGAGCTTGCCATAGGCGCGTAGCGCCGCCGGTTGATCCTTGCGCGCCTTGGCGAAGGCCGGCGGGTCAGTGATCACCACGCCAAAACGTTTGCCCGCGCCGACCATGCGTTCCAAGGCTTCCAGGGCTTCGGCCTTTTGGGTTTCCACGCGATCAGCGACGCCATTGCGCTGCGCTGCTTCAAGGGCGAGGGCGAGCGCCGCTTCGCTGCGGTCCAGCAACGTAACATGGGAAGCCCCTGCGACGGCCGCGGAAATGCCAAAGCCGCCCGTGTGGCAGAAGGCGTCCAGCACGGTCGCTCCCTTGGCCAGCCGCGCGACACGGGCGCGATGTTCGCGCTGATCAAAGAACCAACCGGTCTTCTGCCCGCCCAGCGGATCAACGGCGAAGGAAAGCCCGCTTTCCTCAACGGAAATCATGCCCGCTTCGCCATGCAGGAGCTTGGTTTCCTCGGGCAGGCCTTCCAGCGCGCGCACCGCGCTGTCATTGCGCGCAATCACCATGCGCGGCGTGATCAGCGCGTGCAGTGCTTCCAGGATCAGCGGTGTCGCGGCTTCCATCCCCGCACTATTGGCCTGGATCGTCACCGCATCGCCGTAGCGATCAATCACGAGGCCCGGCAGCCCATCCGCTTCGGCATGGATCAGCCGGTAATGCGGGCGGTCGAAAAGCTTGTCGCGCAGGCTCAAGGCTTCCTGCAAGCGCTTCCTGAACCACACGGCATCGCAGGCGGCATCCGGGTTGCGGTCCAGCTTGCGCGCGGCAATCAGCGAATGCGGGTTGAAATGCCAAACGCCATGCTTCACGCCGTCATCACCCTCCAGCCGCACCACACTCCCTGGCGGTAGCGCCTTGGCCGCTGGGGTCATCGCGATTTCATTGGAAAACACCCAAGGATGGCCGGATTTCACGCGGCGGTCTCGGCCAGGGAGCAAGCGGATCAGGGGCGGTGGGGCGATATTCATGGGCAGACCATGGCGCGCGGTGGCGTATCCCGCAATGCGCGATCAGCCGCGCACCGCCAGCACGACGCCGGATAAGACCAAGGTCAGCGCCAGAATTTCGCGGAAGCCAAAGGGCTCGCCCAGGAAAAGCGCCGCGCCCAGAACGCCAACCACGGGTGTGATGACCGTGCCAAGCGATGCAAGGGATGCCGGCAGCATTTTGAGCGCCGCGAACCAGGAAAGGTAGCAAAGGCCAAGCGCGAAGACGCCGCCATAAATCAGCAAGCCAATACCCAGCGCGGAGACGTGGCTGAAATCCAGCGGATCGAAAATGATTGCGGCGACGAAAAGCGGCGCCACGCCAATCCCCACCTGCCAGGCAACGGAACTTGATGGCGGCAGGCCAAGCGGCATGCGCTTGGTCAATACTGTGCCCAAGGCAAACAACACGGCCGAACCCAGGCCCAAGGCAACGCCAGGCAGCTTGGCGATGCCAAGATCAAGCCCCTTGCCCAGCACCAGATAAACCAGGCCCGATAGCGCCAGCACCAGCGCCAGAATGCGGGCCAAGCTTGGCTTTTCCCCCAGTATTAGCCAGGCGAAAAGGGCCGCCCAGACCGGCATGGTGTAGCAGATGATGGTGGCTTCTGATGCCCCAAGCCACAGCAGGGAAAAGCTCGCGAGTCCCATCCAGGCCGTGACATTCAACAGCGAAATCAGCGTAAGCCTGCCCCATATCGCGCGCGGTACCATAAGGCTTTGCTTTTGCGCCAGTACCACCGCCAGCAGCACGATAAAGCCAAGCCCGCCACCAATCGCGCGCGTGGTGAGTGGCGGCAATTCAGCGAGCAGCACCTTCATCGCTGGCCAATTCATGCCCCAGCCGACGGTTGTGATCACCAGCAATAAAATACCGCGCTGAGTGGCGGCAGAATTCAATGCATGAAATCCGGCTCTTCACGCGTCAGGATACGCTTGATGCTTTCCAGATGCAGCCTGGCACTTTCACGATCGCCCTCGCGCATTTGCGCATAGGTGCGGGCCGCGATCTCGGTCGGCACGGGCTTCAGCTTGCGCCCCGTGCCCATTGCCAGGCGCTGCGCCTCCGCCGCACGTTCCAGGTAGTAAAGATCATCCCAGGCTTCGGCGATGCTCGCCCCCACCACCATGACGCCGTGGTTTTTCATGAAGACGATATCGGCATCACCGATGGAAGCGGCGATGCGATCCCCCTCACTCTCATCCAAAGCGAGGCCATTGTAATCCTCATCCACCAGGGTCCGGCCATAGAATTTCAGCGCGCTTTGCCCGGCCCAAACCAAGGGCGGGCCTTCCAGCATGGCAAGGGCGGTGGCGTTTGGCATATGGGTATGGAAGGCCGCCTTGGCGCGCGGCTTGTTCAGATGCATCCGCGCATGGATGTAAAAGGCGGTCGCTTCCGGCACGCCATCGCCCGCCACCACATTGCCCTTGAAGTCGCAGACCAGCAGGCGGGATGCGGTGATTTCCGAAAAGGCCCAGCCATAGGGGTTCACCAGGAACAGATCATCGCGCCCCGGCACCACGAAGGAGAAGTGGTTGCAAATCCCCTCATGCAGGCCAAGCCGCGCGGCCATGCGGAAACAGGCCGCCAGATCCACCCGCGCGGCGCGCACGGCCTCCGCATCCAATTCGGAATTGCGCAAAATGGCGGGGCTGGAGGGTTCAAGCGCATGGGCCATGAGGTTTCTCCCGGGGGCAGGCGAGGGTTAGGATCGGCGCCTAAGATGCACATGGGGGCCAGGAAGATGCAACGCCCGCGCCCCGCCCGTTCTTTGGCGCCCAGGTGCCAATCCACCCCTGGACAGGGGGCGTTTCGCACGCCAAAGGCAGGGCGAACCTAACCTGGGAAAGTAGCGGAACATGAGCGGCACGAATCAGCGCATTGATGGCAAGCGGCTTTGGGACAGTCTGATGGCGATGGCCGAAATCGGCGCCACCCCCAAGGGCGGCGTGAAGCGCCTGACGCTGACCGATGTGGACAAGGCCGGGCGGGACCGGTTTCGCGGCTGGTGCGAGGCGCTTGGCCTGACCGTGCGCGTTGATTCCATCGGCAATATGTTCGCCCGCCGCGAAGGCCGTGACCCCACGCGCCTGCCCGTGCTGCTCGGCAGCCATCTCGATAGCCAGCCCACCGGCGGCAAGTTCGATGGCGCGCTTGGCGTGATTGCGGGGCTTGAGGTGATGCGGAGCCTGAATGATCTGAACATCACCACCGAAGCGCCGATTGAATTGGTGAATTGGACCGATGAGGAAGGCAGCCGCTTCGGCCATTCGCTGATGGGCAGCGGCGTTTGGGCCGGCATCTATACGCAGGACAAGGCCTATAGCCTGCGCGATGTGGATGGCGTGAGTGTCGGCGAAGCGCTTGATGCCATCGGCTATAAGGGCCCGCATAAGGCGGCACCCTTTCCGGCCGATGCCTATTTCGAATTACATATCGAACAGGGCCCGATCCTGGAACGCGAAGGCAAGCAGATTGGCATCGTCACCGGCGCGCAGGCGCAGGTTTGGTATGATGCGGTGATCATCGGGCAGGATAGCCACGCCGGCACCACGCCGCCTTCCGCGCGGCGCGATGCGCTGGTGGCCGCCGCGCGCGTGATTGAGCGTGTTGACGCGCTGATGCGCGCGCGCGGTGAGGATGGCCGCGGCACAGTGGGCTTCCTGCAAGTGCTGCCCGCCAGCCGTAACGTCGTTCCGGGCGAAGTGCGCTTCAGCGTGGAATTCCGCCACCCGTCAGACGCCCAAATCCAGGGCCTCGCTGAAAGCTTTCCGGAAGAAGCGCGCAAACTGGTGGAGGCCAATGGCTGCAAGCTGGAATTGACCGAGCTGTTCCGCATCCCGGCACAGCCCTTTGATGCGTCTTGCGTTGATCTGGTGCGTCAGGCCACCAAGCGCCTTGGCTTGCCTTCGCGTGAGATCATTTCAGGCGCGGGGCATGATGCGGTTTATGTCGCGCGTTCCGTGCCGACCGCGATGATCTTCACGCCCTGCAAGGATGGGCTTTCGCATAACGAAGCCGAAAGCATCATGCCGGAAGAAGCGGAAGCCGGTTGTCAGGTATTGTTTGAAGCAGTGGTGGCACGGGCCAATCGGGCCTTGTGAGGGGGGGGGGTATCAACCCCCCACCAACTTCGCCACCATATAGGCAACACTCGCGGCCAATCCGCCGATGAACAGCGTCTGCACCGCACCGCGTGTGGCGGGCAGGCCAGTCGCTTTTGCCTTCAGCCAGCCGAACCCCGCCAGCGCCACGCCGGTAATGCAGGCGGAAATCACCAAGGCCTGTTGCGTGCTGTCCAGCAGCATATAGGGTGACAGCGGCAATAACCCGCCCACCACCTAGGCGCCGCCGATGGTGATGGCTGACCGCGCCGCGCGATCCGGCTGCGGTTCCTTCAAATCCAATTCAAAGCGCATCATGAAATCCACCCAGCGGCGCTTATCGGCGCAGATGCTGTCCACCGCCATGCGCAAAGCATCACCGCGCACGCCATAGCGATGCAGGATCGCCGCCACTTCCCAGCGTTCGCGATCCGGGTAGGTTTCGGTTTCTTCTTCTTCGCGCTTGCGTTCGGCGGTGAAATGCTCGGCCTCTGTACGCGCTGCCAGATACCCACCAAGCCCCATGGCAACACAGCCGGCGGCGATTTCCGCAAGACCTGCCGTGACAATCAGCGGATTGGCCGCGACGGCGCCGGACAAGGCGGCCGCCAAAGCAAAGGGCACGGTCAGGCCATCGGCAGTGCCGATCACCAGATCACGCACCACCTCATTCTGCGTGAAATGGCGTTCCTCATGCGGCGGGCCGGGCGGCATGGGCCAAAGCCCGTCGCGGCTCGGCGCTTCGGATTCGGGGGGCTGCGTGCTCATCTCAAAACAGGCTTTAGCGCAGAAACGAGTGGTTTAGCGAGGGGAATGCGCGGCCTCGTGCTCAGGCCCGGTCAGGCCGGCCAAGGCTTCCTCCTCCGCCGTCAGATGAAGCGCGAGCAAGGCTTCCAAGGCGAATAGGGTGCGCCTGAGCGCCGGCGCTACCTCGGCAAAGCCGCCCGGTGCTTCGGCAAGCGGCAGCAGGGTGGAAAAGCGATCCGCCAGCCCCTCGATTTCGGTATGCATGCGCAGCAAGACGCCCAGCGGGTCCTGCCCGCCGAGCCGCGCGGCGGCTTCCGGGTAAAGCGCGCTTTCCTCGGCCGCCTGATGCGGCAGCAATTCATCGCGGAGCCGCCGTTCAAGCGCGCGCAATGCGGCAAGCTGCGCGGGGCCTTCATGCAGCGTCTCACCGGCGCCGCGCAAAGCCTCGGCCAGGTCACGCAGCCCGGCATGTTCGGCAACGCGCTCCGTTAGCCCTGCCTCATGCGTAAGCCGCGCCGCGCCGCCGTCATTGCCGGGCAAAAGGGCGCGCAAAGCGTAAAGGATGGCCGCGACATCAATCGCTTCCTGCAACAGCGCGCCGGCCAGCGGGGTCAGCCACCCAAAAGCCGCCGCCATCATGGCCATCAGCGACAAACCCATGCCGAGCAGAATGGCTTGCAGCGCAATGCGCCGCGCGCGGCGGGCAATGGCAATCGCTTCCGGCGCGCGGTCCAACCGATCCGCAAGCAGCACAACATCACCCGCTTCAGCCGCAGCGGCGGTACCATGCGCGCCCATGGCAATGCCGACATCAGCGGCGGCGAGCACCGGCGCGTCATTCACACCATCACCCACCATGGCGACCGGGCCATTCGCGGCCTCGGCCCGGAGCGCGATCAGCTTTCCTTCCGGGTCGCGGTCCGCGAGCATCGCATCCAGGCGAAGCGCCGCCGCGATGGGTGTGGCGGCGGCGGCGCGATCCCCGGTCACCATCAGAATGCGCGCAATGCCAAGCTGGCGGAGTGCCCGCACGGCGCGGGGCGCTTCTTCGCGGAGCCCATCGGCCATGATGAAGGCCGCCGCTGCGCGCCCTTCCACCGCCAGCCAGCCAACCGAACCGGCGGCACTCACCAAGGCGGCGGCGAAAAGTCCGTTTTCCGGGCCCATGCCTTGGCCGATCAAAAAACCCTCACTGCCAAGGGTCAGCGCCTTGCCCTCCACGAGGCCGGAGAGGCCACCGCCTGGGGTTTCCTCCACGCTTTCTGGCACGGGCAGATCAAAGCCACGCGCGCGGGCGGCGGCCACCAAGGCAACGGAAACCGGATGGGTGGAAGCCTGCGCCAAGGCGGCCCCGAGGCGGAGCGCGGCATCGCGGCCAAGCGCGGGATCGGCCTCAATCCCCGCCAGCCTAGGCCGGCCGGGCGTGAGGGTGCCGGTCTTGTCGAAAATCACGGTGCGAATGCGCGCGAGCCGTTCCAGCGCGGCGCCGCCCTTCACCACAATGCCGCGCCGTGCCGCGCGACCAATGCCGGCAACCAGCGCAATGGGCGCAGCGAGAATGAGCGGGCAGGGGGTCGCCACCACCAGCACCGCCAGGGCGCGGCGCGGATCGCCGGAAATCAACCAGGCCGCGCCGGCCAGGCAGCAGGTCAGGATGATGAAGGCAATGGCCCATTGATCCGCAAGCCGCACCAGCGGCGCGCGCGATTGCGCCGCTGCCTGGGTCAACCGGATGATGGCGGCATAGGTGCTGCCCGCCGCCCCCGCTGTCGCCTGCATGCGAAAGGCACCGCCAGCATTCACTGCACCGCTGCGCAGCCTTGCACCTTGTGCCAGCGAAACGGGCAGTGGTTCGCCGGTCAGCATGCTTTCATCGAGCGTCGCGCCAGCATCTTCCAGCGTGCCATCGGCGGGGACGGTTTCTCCGGGGCGGACGAGCAGCAGATCACCGGGCGCGATGGCATCCAGCGTGATGTCGCTGATCTCGCCATTGTGGATGCGTGCCGCACCGCGTGGGGCGCGGGCCAGAAGATCGGTCAGCGCCCCTTGCGCGCGGCCCTCGGCCCAGGCTTCCAAAGCCTCGCCACCCGCCACCATCAGCGCAATCACCGCCGCCGCAGCGGCTTCATCCAGTGCGAGCGCGCCAAGGATGGAGAAAAGCGCAATCACATCCACGCCAAGCCGCCCACCCAAAAGCGAGCGGACCACCCCAATCGCGACATGCAGCGCAACCGGCAGGGAAGCCGCAGCCCAGGCGATGGTGGCGTAAGCGGGATGCCCCGAGATTTGCAGCACGATGCCCGCCACCAGCCCGGCCAACACCCAAGCCAGCAGCAGCCGCGCGCTATTCACGCATCGGCCCCAATTCGGCGTCTCGATGCACATAGGCGGACAGCAATAGCCCGAAGCCGATCATCACCGTCAGCATGGCCGAACCGCCATGGCTGATCAGCGGCAGCGGCACGCCACCCACCGGAATGGCGCCGGTGACCATGGCGACATTCACAAAGACATAGAGGAAGAAATTGGTGCCAAGCCCAATCGCGAGCAGCCGGCCGAATTGATGGCGCGACCGGAAGGCGACGATGTAGCAGAACACAATCACCGATAGCAGCATGAAGAGTGTGGCGATGGCGCCGATGAAGCCGAATTCCTCGGCGATCAGGGTGAAGATGAAATCCGTCTGCTTTTCCGGCAAAAAGTTCAAATGCCCCTGCGTGCCTTGCAGGAAGCCCTTGCCCCACATCCCGCCCGAACCAAGCGCGATCTTGGATTGGATGATGTTGTAGCCCGCACCCAGCGGATCGCTTTCCGGGTCAAGAAAGGTCGTGATGCGTGCGCGCTGATAATCGCGCAAATGATCATAGGCGATGGGCGCGGCGATGGCGGCAGCCCCGGCGACCAGCGCGAATTTCCACCAGCGCATGCCGGCCGCCCAAAACACGGCGGCGCCAATCATGGCAGTGATCAAGGCGGTGCCAAGATTGGGCTGCTTCAGGATCAGGCCGACCGGTACCAGTACCATCAGCGCGGGCGGGATCAGGAATAGCGGATTGCCCATGCGTTCCCAGGAAGCGCGATGAAACCAGGCCGCCAAACCCAAAGCCAGCATGATTTTCATCAGCTCCGATGGCTGCAATTGCACCGGCCCGATATCCAGCCAACGCTGCGCCCCCTTGCCGACATTGCCGTGAAACAGCACCAGCACCAGCAGGCCGAGCGCAAAGGCATAGCCCACCCAGGCGAAGCGCAGGATGATCCTGATATCAATGAAGGCGATGCTCAGCATGATCACCAGGCAGAAGCCAAAGCGCAGCGCGTGCTTCTGCGCATAGGCATCCGCATTGCCGCTGCCCGCAGTCCACAGCGCGACATAGCCAATCGCGGCAATACCGCCGAGCAGCACCACAAATAGCCATGGCACGCGCCAGAGCTTGGAAACCAAGCCAGCGCCGCGGCTTTCCGTGAGCAGGCGACGTTCGAAAATCATCGGCCAAGCTCTGCCACGCGCGGATCACGCGGCTGGGGCGTGATGGGCAGGCGCTGGAAGGCTTCCACCAGAATATCGCGCGCCAAGGGGGCTGCGGCGCCTGAGCCGCTGGTGCCGTGTTCCACAATCACCGAAAGGGCGAAGACCGGATTGTCATAAGGCGCATAGGCAACGAACAAGGCATGCGGGCGCCATTCGCGCGGCAGGGTCGCGACATTAAAACCCCTTTCGCGCTGTTCGCGGGAAACACGCCGGACCTGCGTTGTGCCAGTCTTGCCGGCCATGACGCCCAATTGGCCGGGCAGCCGCGCCGCGCCCGCCGTACCGCCGCCATTCACCACGGCCCACATGGCTTCGCGCACCACGCGCATATCGGCTTCCGGGATGCCGAGGGATGGCCAATCCTCTGGCCTGCTGCCGCGCACCGGTTGGCCGGCAATGGCGCGTGTCAGATGCGGCTGTACGGCGCGCCCGGTCGCAAGCCGCGCGGTCATCACCGCAAGGGAAAGCGGCGTGAGCTGATAAAACCCCTGGCCAATGCCATGCACAATCGTATCGCCGATATTCCAGGGATGCCCTTGCGCCTGTCGCCAGGCGCGGGTTGGCACCAGCCCGCGGCGCGTGCCGGGCAATTCAATGTCCAGATCAACGCCAAGCCCGAAGCGATGCGACATGGCGGCGATGCGATCCATGCCCGTACGCCGCGCCATTTCATAGAAATAGACATCGCAACTCAGTGATATGGCAGTGCGCATATTCATGCCGCCATGGCCGCTTTGCTTGTGGCAATGAAAGCGATTATCGCCAAAGTCGAAATGGCCGGGGCAATGCACGATATCGCCGGGCCGGCATACCTTGGCTTCCAGCGCCGCCAAGGCGACCACCATCTTGAAGGTGGACCCTGGCGCATAAAGCCCATTGGTGGCGCGATTGATCAGCGGTGTGGAACGCGATGCGGTCCATTGCCGCCATTGTGCCGCGCTGACGCCGGAATTGAAGATATTGGGATCAAAGGAAGGCTTGGTCGCCATGGCAAGCACTTCGCCATTGCGCGCATCCAACAGCACAGCGGTAGTGCCTTCATCAATCTTGTCACGAATGGCCTTTTGCAGCCCGGCATCGACCGAGATTTGCACATCCTGGCCCGGAATGCCTTCGCGCCGATCCAATTCACGGATCACACGGCCAAGCGCATTGACTTCAACCTGCACCGCGCCGGCGCGGCCACGCAGCACACGGTCATGGAAACGCTCCAACCCCGCGCGGCCAACACGCATGCCGGGCAGGTTGACGATACCCTCATCGCCCGCTTCCTGTTCGGTCGGCGTGCCGACATAGCCAAGCACATGCGCCAGATGTTCGGTTTCGGGATAGATGCGCGTGGTGCCCATATCCACCGAAACACCAGGCAGATCGGGCGCATTCACTTCAATCGCCGCCATTTCCTCCCAGCTCAGGAATTCGCGCAGGATCACGGGCACGAAGCGGCGATTGCGGCGAATATCGCGTTCGATCCGCGCCTTTTCGTGATCCTGCAGGGGCACGATGCGGGAGAAGGTTTCGATCGTGGCGGTGACATCGGCGGTCTGTTCCGCAACCAGCAAAGCGCGCCAATTCAGCCGATTGCCCGCCACCACTTCACCGCGCCGATCCAAAATACGCCCGCGCGGTGGGGCGAAAAGCCTGGCGCTGACACGGTTTTCTTCAGCGAGTGTGGCGTAGCGCCGACCTTCTTCAATCTGCAAGCGATAGAGCCGATGGCCAAGAAAGCCGAGCGCGCCCAATTGCACCGCACCAAGAAAGGCAGCGCGACGCGTGAAGATGGTGCGGCGTCGTTCTTCTTCCCGCTTGATATTCGTATTGGCGCCAAAGCCAGAAGCGCGCCGCCCGGGCCAAAGCTTCATGGCGCATTCTCCGCCCGGCGCATCGCTTCATGCGCGCGCGACAGCAAAATGGCGATGGGCGGATAAAGCCCTGTTGTCAGCAGCAGTGTGTGGAAAATGGGCTGCCAGGGCGGCAAGGTCAGCAGCAACAGCGCCGTGAACCCCCAGGCGAGCAGCGTGGCACCCAGGGCACCGGCACAAAAACACAACCAAACCAGAAAGAAGCCTTGCCGTGCCAACCAGAAGCGGAGCCGCATCGCAGCCCCATGCAGCGCCAGCAGCGCGATGATATGCACGCCAAGCGGCGCCATCGTCAGCAAATCCAACAATAGCCCGAGCACGAAGACCACTGGCGGCGCCATGCCGGCGGGGCGAAACACGGTCCAGAAGGCAATCGCCGGCATGGCCAATGCAAAGGCCAGCGCCGGCAGGCCGGTGGGTGTCGCCGAGAGGATCAGCACCACCGCAGTGGACAGCAACGGAAAGGCAAGGCGCAGCAGTGCTTCAAGCCGCCGCGGCAAATCCTGCGGCGGTTCCGGGCGCCCGGGGGGCGGCGCGCGGAGTTTTGGTGCAAGGCTCATCTGCGGTGCTCAACGCCGCGACGGGCGCGGTTCCGGGCGCGCCACCGCTTCCGGCGGCAAAATGCCCGAAAGGCCAAAGTCAAACAGCCGCACCATTTCAAGATTATCGAGCCGCGCGAAAAGCTCCACTTCCAAAGACCCTTGCGCGTTGCGCCGCACCACGCCCACCGGCAGGCCAGCGGGGAAGGCATTGGCCTGGGCGCTGGTGACGACCCTTTCGCCTTCCTGCGGAATGACCCCTTCCGGCCAATGCGCAAGTCGTGGCCGCGCGCCATTGGTGCCGGCCATCACCGCGCGCGCGCGGCTGGCTTCAAGTGTGACCGGCACGCGGCTGTTCATATCGGTCGCCAGCAACACGCGGGCGGAACGTGAACCCACTTCCGTGACACGACCAACAAAGCCGCGTTCATCCAAGGCAACCTGCCCCTTTCGGATGGCATGTTGCGGCGGAATGGCCAGGAGCACAGCGCGGGCATAGGTACCGCCACCATCTGCCACCACGCGGGCCGCGTGAAAATTCGGCGCGCCTTCCGGCATGAAGCCAAGCTGGCGCCGGAGCAGCGTATTCTCAGCCTCAAGCCCCAGTGCCGCCGCATGCCAGCGGCGCAGGCGCTCATTCTCCTCACGCAGCCTCGCATTGTCGCTGCGGAGTGTCGCCAGGCTCTGGATTTCCGAAACTGCCTCCTCAACCGCGTTCACGGGCTGGGAAATCGCGGCATAAATCGGCGCCAGCGCGTCAGACAGCGTATTGCGCAGCCTTTCAACCAGCAGCGTATCCGCCTTGCCCAGCAGCATCACCCCAAAGGCCACGGCAATCATGATTGGCAGCGAAAGCCGCGCCAATGCCTGCCGGAGAGGGATGCTGAGCCTGATCACGCGGCGCTACCCTTTCTCCCCTTATCAATACATGGAGGTGAGCACGTGGCGCAGCCGCTTGATATCTTCAAGCGCGCGCCCGGTGCCGAGCGCCACGCAGGAAAGCGCATCTTCTGCCGCCACCACGGGCAGGCCTGTCGCATCCCGCAGCACCTGATCCAGCCGGCCGAGCAAGGCGCCGCCGCCGGTCAGCACAATGCCCTTATCCACGATATCGGCAGCGAGTTCAGGCGGCGTGTTTTCCAGCGCAGTCTTCACCGCATCCACGATCTGCCCCACCGGTTCGGCTAGCGCTTCTGCCACTTGGCGCTGGCTGATAATGACCTCCCGCGGGACGCCATTCATCAGATCGCGACCCTTCACTTCGGCGGTCGGGCCATCCTCCCCATCCTCGGGCGGGGCGGCGGCGCCGATTTCGAGTTTAATGCGTTCCGCCGTGCTTTCACCGATCAGCAAATTGAATTGCCGGCGGATATAGGAAATGATCGCCTCATCCAGCTTGTCGCCACCCACGCGCACACTCCGCGCATAGACAATGCCGCCCAGGCTGATCACGGCCACTTCCGTGGTGCCGCCGCCAATATCCACCACCATGGAGCCCGAAGGTTCCGTCACCGGCAGGCCGGCCCCAATCGCCGCCGCCATGGGTTCTTCAATCAGCAGCACCTTGCGCGCGCCGGCACTTTCCGCGCTTTCCTGAATGGCGCGCCGTTCCACCGCGGTGGACCCCGAAGGCACGCAGACGATAATCATGGGGGAGGCAAAGCCGCGCCGATTATGCACCTTGCGGATGAAGTGCTTGATCATTTCTTCCGCCACTTCGAAATCCGCAATCACGCCATCGCGCAGCGGGCGGATGGCCGAGATATTCCCAGGCGTGCGGCCCAGCATGAGCTTCGCTTCTTCCCCCACCGCCAGCACCTGCTTGCGGCCACGCTGATCGGAAATGGCGACCACGCTCGGCTCATTCAAAACGATGCCCCGGCCCTTCACATAGACCAGCGTATTCGCGGTGCCGAGGTCAATGGCCATATCGGCGGACAGGAAGCCGAATAGGCGTCCGAACATGCTGAAACCCTTTGCAAACAGATTAGGCCCCGACGCCAGGGCGCCGAGCTGGCGGAAGTGGCTTCCCAGCCAGCCAGAAGGACCAGGGATTTACCCCCCCTGGCCCTGATCCTCAAGCCGTAATCCGGGGGGCTGGCCCCCGGCGTTTCAGGCCCGCAGCACCGCCGGCGGCGCCGTGCGTTCGCGCTTCACCAAAAGCTTGTTCAGCGCATGCACATAGGCCCGGGCCGAGGCGACAATCGTATCCGTATCCGCCCCCTGGCCATCCACCAGCTTGCCGGCTTCTTCCAGCCGCACGGTCACCCGCGCCTGGGCATCCGTACCCCCCGTGACCGATTGCACGGCATAGAGCTTGAGGTTGACTTCATGCGGGAAGGCCTGGCGCAGCGCATTGAAGGTGGCATCCACGGCGCCATCGCCGGCCGCCACCCCTTCGCGCCTTTCGCCATCCACTTCCAAGGCGATGGACGCAGTCGGGCGGGTATTCATTCCCGTCGCGACCGTCAGCGCCACCAGCTTCAGCCTATCATTCTGGCGCACCACCTCATCATCCACCAGCGCCACAATGTCCTCATCGTAAACCACCTTCTTGCGGTCCGCGAGGTCCTTGAAGCGGCGGAAGGCATCGTTCAGCTGATTATCGCCGATCTCATAGCCCATGGCCTTCAGCTTGTCGCGGAAGGCAGCGCGGCCGGAATGCTTGCCCATCACCAGCGAAGATGTGGACCAGCCGACAGATTCCGGCGTCATGATTTCATAGGTGGATTTGTCCTTCAGCACGCCATCCTGATGGATGCCAGATTCATGCGCGAAGGCATTGCGGCCCACAATCGCCTTATTCGGCTGCACGTCAAAACCCGTAATCGTCGCCAGCAGCCGGCTGGTCTTCAGGATATTCTGCGTGACAATCCCATTCGAAACCGGGATCGCATCGGCGCGCGTGCGCAGCGCCATCACCACTTCTTCGATCGAGGCATTGCCCGCACGTTCGCCAATGCCATTGATGGTGGCTTCAATCTGGCGCACGCCGGCACGAATGGCGGCAAGCGTATTCGCCACCGCCAGGCCGAGATCATTATGGTTATGCGCGGACAAGACCACCTGATCCGCACCCGGCACCCGTTCACGCACCATGGTGAAAATGCGCGTCATATCCTCAGGCAGCGCATACCCCACCGTATCCGGGATATTGATGGTGGTGGCCCCCGCCTTGATGGCGGCTTCCACACAACGGCACAGAAAATCCGGGTCCGTCCGCGTGCCATCTTCCGCCGACCATTCCACATCATCCGTATGCTGGCGCGCGAGACCGACACTGCTGGTCACCAATTCCAGTACCTGTTCCGGTTCAAGCCGCAGCTTCACCCGCATATGCAAAGGACTGGTCGAAACAAAAGTATGAATACGCTTGCGCGCCGCCGGCTTCACCGCCTCAGCCGCGCGCAGAATATCGGCGGGCGCCGTGCGCGACAGGCCGCAAACCACCGGCCCATCCTTGGCAAAGCGCTGCGCAATGGACAGCACACTTTCGAGGTCCCCGTGCGAGGCAAGGGGGAAGCCCGCTTCCATCACATCAATCCCCAATTCCGCCAGCGCTTCCGCCATGCGAAGCTTTTCCTG
>JADCES010000163.1 GCA_020250005.1 Roseomonas sp. | reverse complement strand
GTCCACCTCCGCCCGCTTGACCCAGTCCAGCAGCGTATGCGCCGAACAGCCAATCTTGGCCGAAATCGATAACGCCGCAGCCCAGCGAGAGGGGTGTTCCCCCTCGTGATCCAGCACCATCCGCACCGCTCGGGCACGGACTTCAGGGAAGAATTTGTTCGTCGTCTTGCTCATAACGGCTCCATCCTATTTGGAAGTTGGAGCCTCCGACAAACCCGGGGCGGTTCAGAATAGAAACCCGTGCGTCTTTCACGGCTTGATGAGTAGCCCCTGACCTGTTGGCAGCATGAGGATCTCGACGCCCTGCGAGGCTGCAAACGCATCATGCGTGCGTTTCTGGAGATAGTAAGGTGTCCAGCCATAATCGTCGAAGATCACTATTGCCCCACGTACAAGCTTGGGCCAAAAATGGGCTAATGCGGCTCGCTCCGGTTCGGCGACGTTAAGGTCTATGCACAGGTAGGCTACGTCGCCGACTGCTGCCGTCGCGAGTGTGTCGGGAATCATGCCCTTTACCAGACGAGCTCTTGGATATGGTCTGAAGTTTTCTTGCGCTCGTTCCCAGCACGGCGGATACATTACGTTCTCTCTGAGCCGCCCGATTGCGCGCTCCTCGTCCAGCACCGCATCCTCGGGAATCCCTTCGAATGTGTCGAACAGCCAGAATTGCTTGCCCGTACTGTTAAAGTCGATGTAGTCGCACACCGCGAGGGACATGATGCCGGTGTTGGTCCCACATTCAACGAAATCGCCGGGAAGCCGCGAACCGTGCTTTCCTGCCCAGCAACACACGGCTATGCGCCACTCGATATGAAGGTCGATATTCGAGCCCATCGGCCTACCAATTGAGTGCCCAGAGTTCATGCCTTTGCCGTAGGCGCGCAGAAACTTCTCGTCCTGCATGAACGCTGGAACCTTATGCCATACAGTAAGGTGATCGGCATCATAAGTCGGCGTCCCTCGCGCGGTCCAGGCAGCAAGCTCGGTTTCCAGCGCCGCGATTCGCACCCGAGCGGCCTCGAGTTCGCGACGCAGTTGTTCTTGCATCTCGCAGTCCAATGCCATTGGGTTAGCCTCTTTCACTCATGCCGTCAGGAAGCTGGAGAGACGACTTAGCCTCAATCATTGGATTATTTTGAGAGTGATACTCATAAAAACTCCCACCAAATGATCGCGAAAACCGCTCTTAACAAGAATGACCTTCGCATGCTTTCTCTCGCGCTTCCAGCCTTTGCCGGTGTTCGACTGGCCGGCGATGGTAGTCTCCGACTACTCGCAGGGACCAGGAGGTACCTTAAGTTGCTCACCCGCCTCACCAAGGCTACGAAGAGACTCTGTGGTTTTGCGCCGATGGTAAGCTTTTGGGTCAAAGTATTCCGCGCGTCTTGGCTTTCGCGTTTAGTTGAGATCCTTCCAACGATCCCGATACGCTGCACGTCGATCCCGGCGTCAACCCTGCCTTTGTACCTTTGGCTCAGATCGGCCTAGGTTGCCGTCTCATCATGGGCTCCCCCGGCGGGCCACGCATTATCGGCTATGTGGCGAAGACGCTAGTTGGGCTGCTGGATTGGGGCTTATCGCCGGAGGAAGCCGTGGCCCTGCCCCATATCGGCAGCATGGGCGGGCCGGTGGAGTTGGGACAGGGCACGCCGGCGGCTGGCCTTGCCCCAGCGCTGCGGGCGCGCGGGCATGAGGCGACCATTCGGGAGATGATTTCGGGTCTGCAAGTGATCCGTATCGCCAGTTCCGGGCTGATCGGCGCCTCCGATCCAAGGCGAGAAGGGGTGGCACGGGGTGAATAGCTGGGTTATTAGGCCCTGAGTATTGAGGCGCCGAACTGCGCGCCACTTCAATGGCTGGGGTGTTCATGATCAGAAAGGCCGTCATTCTCGCGGGCGGGCGCGGCACCAGGCTTGGCGCGGAGACCCAGCTTCGGCCCAAGCCCATGGTGGAAATCGGCGGGCGCCCGATCCTGTGGCACATCATGAAGTCCTATGCCGCGCATGGCATCAAGGATTTCGTGATCTGCCTTGGCTATAAGGGCCAGTTGATCAAGGAATATTTCCTGAATTACCGCGCCCATTCATCGGATCTGACACTTGATCTCGCGACCGGTACCGCCGCCTGGCTGACCCCAGCCGCCGAGGATTGGCGCGTGACGCTTGTGGACACCGGTGAGGATACGCAAACCGGCGGTCGCCTTGGCCTCGTGGCGCAGTATCTGCGGGGCGAAGAAGGCTTTTGCCTGACCTATGGCGATGGTGTTTCCGATGTGGATATCGCGGCGCTGATTGCCTTTCACCGTGCCCATGGTCGCGACGCCACCGTAACCGCCGTGGTGCCGCCGGGGCGCTTTGGGGCTTTGGAACGCGCCGGCGATAGCGTGTGCGCCTTTACCGAAAAACCGCCCGGCGATGGCGCGACCATCAATGGCGGGTTTTTCGTACTCTCGCCCCGCGTGCTGGACCGCATTGATGGCGATGATTGCGTGTGGGAACAGGCGCCGCTGCGGGGCCTTGCGGCGGATGATCAGCTCCGCGCCTTTGACCATCGCGGCTTCTGGCACCCGATGGATACGCCGCGCGACCGCGATGTGTTGGAAGGGCTTTGGCAGGACGGCACGGCGCCCTGGAAGCAATGGTAATGCGCCAAGCCTCGGCTGAGTTCTGGCGCGGGAAGCGCGTGCTGCTCACCGGCCATACCGGCTTCAAGGGCGCTTGGCTCGCGCTGCTGCTGGAACGGCTCGGCGCTGAGGTCACTGGTTTTGCGTTGGCGCCAGAAGCTGGACCTTCGGCCTTTGTTGCTTTGCGCCCTGCCATTTCCTCACGCATCGGGGATTTGCGCGATGCGGCAGCGGTGCAGGCGGCAGTAAAGGCCGCGCGGCCAGAGATTGTGCTGCACCTGGCCGCGCAAGCCCTGGTCGGGCGCGGCTATCGTGACCCTGAAGGTACTTTCGCCAGCAATGTCACCGGCACCATCAATCTGATGCAGGCCCTGCGCGGCGCGGGCGCCAAGGCCGCGCTGATGATCACGAGCGACAAGGTCTATCGCAACGATAATCAGGGCCGGCCCTTTCGCGAGGATGATCCGCTCGGCGGGCATGACCCCTACAGCGCTTCCAAGGCGGCGTGCGAAATCGCGGTCGCGTCCTGGCGCGCCAGTTTCGGCGCCGAGATCGGGAATATGGCGACCGCCCGCGCCGGCAATGTGATCGGCGGTGGTGATTTCGGCGCCGAACGGCTGATCCCGGATCTGGTGCGCGCGCGCATCGCGGGTGAAACGCTGATCATCCGCCGCCCAGATGCGACGCGCCCCTTCCAGCATGTATTGGATGTGCTGCGCGGCTATTTGCTGCATGCGGAAGCGCTTTGGCATGGCAGCGCACCGCAAGCGTTGAATTTTGGCCCACGCGATGCGGAAATTTCCGTCCGGCGCGTTCTGGAACTTTACGGCAAAGCAGCGGGCGCCGCCGTGCAATGGCAGGCCGCCGCCGCGCCACCCATGGAAGAAGCGCAGCGCCTGGCCTTGGATAGTAGCCTTGCCATGCAAAGCCTGAACTGGGCGCCGCGCCATGATGCTGGAAGCGCCATTGCCGCGACCGCGCGCTGGTATGAATCCTGGCGCAATGGTGCGGATGGCCGTGCGCTGGCGTTGGCCGAGATTGAGGAAGCCTTGTCACCATGAATGCTGATGCGCTTTGCCGCCCCATCACTGCCTGCCGCGCTTGTGGAGGCGCCATCAGCGCCATGTTCTGCGATTTGGGCGCGACACCGCTTGCCAATGACTACCCGCTGCCCGGTTCCGCGCCGCTGCCGCGCTATCCGCTGGCCGCCGTAGTCTGCGGCACCTGTCGGATGGTGCAATTGGATCATGTGGTGGAAGCGGAGGCGATCTTCACCGATTACGCCTATTTCTCCTCCTTCTCGGAGAGCTGGTTGGATCACGCTGCGCGCTATGCAGCGATGATGCGCGAGCGCCTTGCACTTGGCGCGCAAAGCTTCGTCGTCGAGATCGCGAGCAATGATGGCTATCTGCTGCGCAATTTCGTCGCTGCCGGCATCCCCTGCCTGGGGGTGGAACCCGCGGCGAATGTCGCAGCGAGTGCGGTGGCAGCAGGTGTGCCGACCGAGGTGCGTTTCTTCGGGCGTGAAGCAGCGCGCGATATCGTGGCGCGGCGCGGCCATGCCAATTTGGTGATTGCCAATAATGTGCTGGCGCATGTGCCGGATGTGGTGGATTTCGCCGCGGGGCTTTCGCATTTGGCCGGCCCGCGCGGTGTGGTCACCATTGAAGCGCCGCATCTGCTGTCCTTCGTGGATGGGGTGCAGTTTGATACCATCTATCACGAACATTACGCCTATTGGTCGCTTTATGCGGTTGAGCATTTGCTCCGCGCGCAGGGCTTGCGCGTGTTTGATGTGGAAAAGCTTGCAACCCATGGCGGGAGTCTGCGCTATTTCGCGACTGCCGATGGCGAGCGCGCCGATATGCCAGGTGTTATTGCGATGCGCGCCGAGGAACCCGCGCGCGGCATTGCGGGCGATGCCTTCTATGAGGGTTTCAACACTCGTGTCGCGGCGGTGCTGGCAGCTTTCAGGGCCTGGCTCGCGCAATGTCGCGCTGACGGGCTGAAGCTTGGCGCTTACGGCGCGGCGGCCAAGGGCAATACCTTCCTCAATGCTGCGGGCGTCACGGCGGCGGATTTCATCGCGGTCGCGGATCGCAATCCGGCCAAGCAGAACCGATTGCTGCCGGGCAGCGAAATTCCGATTGTCTCACCGGAAGCGCTGCTTGAGATGACGCCGGATGTGATCCTGATCCTGCCATGGAATTTGGAAGATGAAATCTCTGCCCAATTGCGCGCTGCCGGCTTCAAGGGGCGGCTCGCGATAGCGCTGCCGGAACCGCGCTGGCTGTAGTGAGTAGACGTATCGCGCATGTCCGTCGTCAAATGGTTTGAGACCAATTGGCTCGCTGGCTAACGGAGTATCTGGCTCATCTGAGTTGGAGGGTAAGCTGCGTTTTGGTGATGCATCAAGCGGCGGTGCTGGATGGTTCTGATCACCCCCATTTTGACCGAACACCTGCCGCAACCATGAGGGCCTAGGCGTACGCCTATGGCGAAGCCCGTCGAGCGTGTTGAAATCATTGTCAATGCCGGTTGAAATCTGACCCACCCATTACCCTGAGATGGGGCTAGCCCCATCCCAGGGTATTGTCCTTCATCCTCCTTGCCTTTTGCCCATGACGCCTGCGCGTCGTTTATCCTTCAGCCGGTAACTCCCGCCGCTGATTTGTACCACGGTCGCATGATGCTGCAGGCGGTCCAGCATGGCGGCTGTCAGCACCGCCTCCCCCGCAAAGGCCTGGTCCCAGCTTCCGAAAGTAAGGTTCGAGGTGAGGATCATGGCGCCACGCTCATAGCGCTTGCTCACTACCTGAAAGAATAGATTGGCCTGTTCTCGGCCCATCAGCAGATAGCCGATCTCGTCAATGATCAGCAGGCGGTAGGTATTCACCGCCCTGTGCAAGACCTTTTTCAAACGGCCCTGGCGCTGTGCTGCCTCCAACAGCAACACAAGGTCCGCCGCAGTGGTAAAGCGAACCTTCCAGCCGCGTTGTGTCGCCAGATAGCCAAGCGCAATGGCCAAATGCGTGTTGCCCACGCCCGAAGGCCCAAGCATGACGAAATTCTCCGCCCGCTCAACAAAAGCCAAGCTGGCCAATTCCGTGATGTGCTGACGCGGGGCGCCAGTGGCAAAGCCGAAATCATAACCATCCAGCGTCTTGATCGCCGGAAAGCCTGCCGTGCGGGCAAACATCTCCCGCGCCCTGGCTCGGCGCGTTTCCCTCTCGCCCTTCAGCGTATCCTCAAGGAAGTCACTGAATGAGGCATCCCGTGCCGCTGCCGCCTGAGCAGTCGCCAGGTAAGGATCAGGCACCGCCGCCAAGTGCAATTCCGAACAGAGTTCAGCAATCCGCGCATGTTGCAGTTCGCTCATGGCGCCGCATCCATGCTCAGCGCCGCCGGGAATAGCGTGTCGTATAATGCCAGCGGGTGCTGCAGCCCGACCAGCGGGCGCTGCAATGGCGATGATGCTGCTGTCATAGCTACCCTGGGCTGGCCGCCATAGGGTGTCGGAATGGGGCCAAGCTGGGGGCGTTCCAACTCCAGCCGATCCGCAGGTATCTCACCAGTGGTGGCATGCCGCCTGGCATTCGCTACTTCCCGCAACCAACGCCTTGCGGCGAGGTTCGCCGCCGCCACATCCACGACCAAGCCCTCAGCCGCCATGCGGCTCGCCAAAGGCAGCCAGAAATTGCCGCGCATGTAGCGAATAAACCGCTCCACTTTGCCCTTGCTCTGCGCGCGATATGGGCGGCAGAGCCGAGGGCGAAAGCCGCAATGCCGCGCAAAATCAAGAAAGCCTGCATGAAAGCGGTGCTGCCCATGGCCATAGCGGTCACGTTCATGCACCACGGTGCGCATATTGTCGTACAGCACTTCCCGCGGCACGCCGCCAAATGCCAAAAAAGCATGTTCATGGCACGAAAGCAGCGTCTCCAGCCGTTCATCACCAACGAACTCAATATATGCCGCCCGGCTCCATCCCAGCGTTGCTACAAATACCGAAAGCCGATCCGCGCCACGCCGGATCACCGCCCAGTCCACTTGCATCTGCTCGCCCGGCGCCGTCTCAAAGCGGACCATAGGCGCCGCAACCACCAAAGGGCGCTGCCGTATCAGATGATCCTTGAGGATGGTGTAGCCGCCGGTATAGCCGCGTTCCCGAAGTTCCCGCAGCAATACCGTCCCAGCAAGCCGGTCGGGCGCTGCCTCCGCAAGTCGCTTGGCGATGTAGTCATCAAACGCCGCCAGTTTGCCTGAGCGCTGCGGCCGCGGGCGATAGCGATCCGCATCACCATCGCGCAGGTAGCGTCGCACCGTGTTGCGCGACACCCCAATTTCCCGCGCTATCGCGCGCAAACCTTTGCCTCGTTTGACCAACAGACGGATCTCCAATGCCATTTCTCCCACAAGCATAAAGACCCCCATCCACATGACAGGGGCACCATAAGCCTGGGTCAGATTTCAAACGGCGCTAACAAGGTCATTGTGGCCCAGTGAAGATAATCAAATTTTGCAATATCGCGGACCTAATTTTTTCAAGGGCAGACGATTCCAAATCCGGAATTAGCGTTACCTATTTGTCAGTTTCCCATTTCCTATTCGCGGAAAGGCGTAACCGAAGCGCTAAAATGCGTTGTATGTCTGGGCAGAAAAATGATTTGGATTTTCGATTTTGAAATCTAAAATATGAGCTTTGAGATCCTGGAAAGGTGATTCTGAAGCTAGAAAAACTGTTGCATGATTCATGACTAACGGGGGGCGTCAGCCCCAATTTTAATTGACATCATTTTTGGGCTCTTGGAACTCATTGATTTATCAGAAAGGAAACACGAGAAAATTAGAAGGGGTCATTCACAAGATCTGACGTCACAAAGTCGCGTTCGGTCCGCATAAATAGATAAAGCCCTCAAAAACCGTCAGCCTCCCAAGAGTAATCACTGTTCAGACAGCGCCAATACTGCACGAGCCAGAAATTGGTGTTGACAAATCTACACTGGTAGCCAGCCATAACCCTTGGTGTTGACAAATTGCTGCGGTCACTTGACCTGCCTCCAGAAGATTTCAGGATGTCCTCCCTCCGGGATTATAGACGTCAACCAATTTATATCGCCCATAACACGTCTTCCTGGCACAGACATGGGGCTTCAAACTTGCATTTATGTCTCCACCGAATGAGCTAAGCGGCAGTCTAACAATAGCTGGAAACATCATGTTGAGTGGACCCCACCGGACAAAATTACGAGGAAATCTTAAGGTCCGCCTTCTGAACGATATCGCGAAATTTGGCATACTCCGCGGCCAGGAATTCCGCGGTGCGCCCTGGCGTGCTGTCAGAAACGGCATCAATCCCTGCTGCTGCCAGACGGGTAATAATGTCTGCCTCCGCCAGAACGGCATTCACAATACTTGAAAGGCGTCCAACAATTTCGGGTGGGAGCCCTCTTGGCCCCAGCATCAAATTCCAGGTTGATGCTTCGAAGCCGGGTAGCGCGGCCTCGCGCATTGCTGGCACCTCTGGAAACAATGGATGCCGGTTAGGGCTTCCCATCGCCAG
>JADCES010000162.1 GCA_020250005.1 Roseomonas sp. | reverse complement strand
TGTTGTGCTCTGAGCATTTTGACCGGTAATGGCATTCCAGGCATTTTCAACATTCCAACGGGTGTTGCATTCACGATGCCATCAGCGGCGCAAACTTCACCTGCCAAGTCATCAGCTACGAAGGCGCGCCCCTCTCCAAATTTTGCCGTTAAAGCAGCGAGAACCGCAGCACTCCGGCCAGAATCCACATCGAATATCATAAGGCGCCTCACGCCAAGCGTGAGTAGCGCGTAAGCAACCGCCGCCCCGGCGCCCCCAGCTCCCAAAAGAACCACTCTGTCCAAGGCGACGGAGGAAAGACCACGTTGGAAGGCGGCGGCGAAGCCTGACCAATCCGTATTGTGGCCTATTCTTCGTCCATTATGCAGTAGCACCGTATTGACCGCCCCTAACGCCCGAGCATCATCTGATAGCTCATCAAGGAGTGGGATGACCGCTTGTTTGCAAGGGTATGTGATATTGAGCCCAGTGAAGCCCATTCTTTCCGCTGCGCGAAGTAGGTCTGGTAATGCCTGTGAGTCCAACCCAAGCACGTCAAAATCTATCTTGCGGTAGATGAGACGGAGTGACTGCTCAGCCCCCTCCCGTTCATGCATTGTGGGTGTCAAGGATGCGCCAATTCCGGCGCCAATCAGGCCTAGTTGTAGTGCAGGCCAGGAATCGGGCAGGGCCATCAGGAAAACCTCACATTTTCTGTTCCAATCAAGCTTCACGCCACCGGCTGTCAAGAAGGTTCTTGGGTTCTATTGCCCCAAAAGGAGCCGTGGCTTAAAACCCCGGATCCAATGCATAAGCGCCCAGTCATATTGCATCTTTTCGGGAGGAAGCCATTATGAACCCAACCATCCAACGTCGTGCCGCTATCGCGGGCGCCGCTGCCCTTGCCCTTGGCTCTGCTAGTACAAGCAAAGCACAGGGACGCAAGCGCATTCGCTTTGCTGCCGTATTCTCAGACCAAGATATGCGCGCTGAAGCCATGCGTGGTTTTCAAGGTGATTTGCAATCCGAATTTGATGTTGAGCTTCATCTGAATGCGACCCTGTTTCGTCAGGGCACAGAGATAAACGCGCTACAGCGCGGCAATCTGGAAATGGCCAATCTCGCACCGCAAGATTTATCACGTCAGATCCCCGCCTGGTCTGTCATGGCATCTGCTTATCTTTTCCGTGACGCGGAACACATGCGCAAGGTTTTTGCGTCTGATATCGGACGCGACTTCAATCGCATGGCCCGTGAGCAATTGAATATTCAAGTGCTTGGGCCATTGTATTTCGGCACGCGACACGTCAATTTGCGACCGCGCAAACGTATTTCTACACCGGCTGACATGGCTGGCATCAAGCTTCGTATGCCGCCCGGTGAAACTTGGCAGTTCTTGGGTGAAGCGCTTGGGGCCAGCCCGACGCCGGTAGCCTTCGCGGAACTCTATACTGCCCTGCAGACAGGCACGGTGGATGGGCAAGATAATCCATTGCCAACCAGCAGGACGATGCGGTTTCACGAAGTGACGACGCAATTCGTGCTGACAAGCCATGTCGTGGCGTATGACATGCTGTGCATGTCGTCACGTTTTTGGGACGGGTTGACCGAAGCGCAGCGCAATGCAGTGCAGGCGGCGGTGAATAAGGCGGTTGACGCAAGTACGCAGCGGCACCTGGCACAAGAGCAGGAAATGATTACGTTCTTCCGCGGTCAAGGTCTTGAGGTTTATGAGCCGAACATCGCCGCTTTCCGTGCGGAAGCGCAGCGGCGGTATTTGGCCTCCACACAGTCCCAAACCTGGCCCAGTGGCATTCTGGATCGTATCAACGCGATCCGTTGATGGGACTACTGGGCGGCATCCTTGGCTTTGCGCGGCAGCGGGCAGAAAACCTGCTCGCCGCGCTTCTCGCGGTGATGTTCGGCGCTTTCCTACTGCAAATCTTCACCCGATACGTCACCGCCGCCCCTTTGAGTTGGACCAGTGAGGTATCAACCTTCGCATGGCTTTGGGGAATCCTTTGGGGAGCTGCGCTCGTACTGCGCGATGATGAAGAAATTCGTTTCGATCTGATCTATAGTCGGATGCCCCAATCGATCCGTCGTAGCTTCGATGTCTTGGCAAGTGGCGCTGTCGTATCGGTGTTCACCTACTCCCTGCCAGCGATGGCGGACTATGTTTTTTTCATGAAGGTTGAGCGCTCTGCCTATCTTGGGATCCGCATGGATTGGGCTTTTTCCGTATATTTGATCTTTGCTATCGCCATGATCATTCGCCATTCGGCCATTATGCTGCGTAGTCTTTTCCCAGCATTGGGTGGCGCGCGTTCATGAGTGCCTTTGCGATTTGCATCATCACCCTGATTGGGCTGTCGGTTCTTGGATTGCCGATTGGGCTCGCAATGATCACTGCTTCCATCCTGTATCTTGCAGCGTCGGGGCAGGACATGTCGTTGGCTGCGGAGCAGTTGCTCAATGGGCTGAATGGCAGTTACGTTCTGTTGGCTGTGCCACTCTTTATTTTTTCCGCAGCTTTAATGAATGCGGGAAGCATGACTGATCGCTTGCTGCGGTTCTGTAACCTGCTTGTTGGGCGTTTACGTGGCGGGCTTGGTCATGTGAACGTCGTCCAAAGTGTAATCTTTTCAGGCATGTCAGGTTCAGCCATCGCCGATGCGGCCGGTAGCGGCAAACTGATCATTGATATGATGCGTCGCGGGAATGCCTATACGGCGAGCTATGCAGCGGCCATCACGGCGGCGACGGCGGTGATTGGACCGATCATCCCGCCAAGCATCCCCATGGTGCTTTACGCGCTGATTTCGGATGCCTCCATCGGATACCTATTTCTAGGAGGCGTCATTCCTGGGTTGCTGATGGCCACTGCGCAGATGGGCGTTAATACTTGGATGGCGCATCGCCATGGTTTTCCGATTGCGGAACGGGTGCCGCTACGTGAATTGCCACGTCTGACCTGGGATGCTCTGCCTGCCCTATTGATGCCGGTGATACTACTGGGGGGCATCTATGGCGGTGTGATGACCCCAACAGAAGCCGCGGCAGTTGCGGCAGCCTATGCCTTCCTGGTCGCCGCGCTGCTCTATCGGTCGCTCTCCCTTCGGGAAGCCTACGGCACAGTGCTTGAGAGTGCACGTTCCACTGCGGCAATCGGCATGCTGATCGCCGGTGCGCTTGCCTTCAATTATGTTGTGGCAAGCGAAAATATTCCGACAACCGTGCGCAGCTTGCTCGCGGGATACGAGCTATCACAATGGCAGTTTCTGCTTGCAGTAAACATTCTGCTCCTGGTGTTAGGCTGCCTCTTGGAAGGCAGCACCATCCTGTTGGTAGTGGTGCCTGTACTTATCCCAACAGCACAAGCGCTTGGCATTGATATGGTGCATTTTGGCGTTGTGGTTGTGGTCAATATCATGATCGGGTTGGTGACACCTCCATATGGTCTTTTGCTCTTCATTGTGGCGAAGCTTTCAGATAGCTCGATAGGCGCCGTTACCCGCGACAGCCTACCCTTTATTCTGGTCATGATCGTGTCTCTCGCGGCCATTACGGCAATACCAGACCTTGTGCTGTGGCTCCCGCGCCAGTTCGGGTATCAGGGATAAAGGAAATTTGGTTTGATGCGCGTGCTCGGGGTGGGAACCGCTGGATGTAAAGCAGATGCGTCGCCTTCTGGCTAACCGCTGTCTGCGCCCCACCTTGCGCCTGAGCTGACTGATCGTGCCCTTTGCGCCTTTGCAGTGAGCAGGAGGCGGCTGTGGTGGATGATATTGTGACTGAGAGCACTCGAAAGAGCGCTCCTTCGACTACTCGGCGATCGTTGGTGGAGGTTGTGACGCGCGGTGAGCCTCGGCGAATTTGGGTCCGAGGAGGCACGCGCGTGTATTTTTGCTGAGGCGCAGACAAGCGGTTACGGCTTAACTAGGGTGGTTTGCTGTGCATCCGGCTCGGAACGCACAACAGCATCCGGTCACCAAGGCGCTTCCTGGGCCTGGGCGGGCTGGTTGTTGAGCACATCGGGTAACGTGATCAGGTCAGCAAGTTCATCACAGCCGAGGGTTTCCCGGGCGAGCAGAGCGTCGACGACGCGCGTGAGGCTCGGGAGATTAGCAGTTAACGTAACCGCTGTCTGGACCCCACCTTGCGCGTGGGCCTGTTAATGTTGCGATCTGCGCCGGTGATGTGAGCCGGAGGCG
>JADCES010000161.1 GCA_020250005.1 Roseomonas sp. | reverse complement strand
CGGCCTTGGCATGGCGCTGACGCGCGGCGTTTCGGAGAAACTTGGCACAGGCGCGGTTGAAGAAGCGCGCGCCATGATTGGGGCGACATTACTCGCGCTGCTTGGCGTATCGTCCGTCATCGCGGCGGCCCTGTTTCTGACCGTGCCTTGGCTGGTCGGGCGCTTCCTGAATGTGCCGGAAGCCTTGCAGCAGGAAGCCATCATTGCCTTTCAATTACTGGCTGCCGGCGCGCCTTTGGTGGTGTTGAATGCCGCGCTTTGGGGTGTGCTTTCCGCCTGGCAGCGCTTTCGGATCGCCAATCTGGTCAATATCCCGCTCAATACCTTCTATTATCTTGGCCCCTTGCTGGTGCTGTTCTTCTGGAACAGTCTGATCGGCGTGATGCTGGCGGTCATTCTGGTGCGGCTTTTCAGCGGCATAGCGTATGCCATCATCGCGCATCGCGATGTGCCAGGGCTTGGCCTGCGGGCACCACGCTTCGGCCTGATGCGGCCCTTACTGCGCCAGGGCCTGTGGATGAGCCTTTCCGGCGCGCTCACGCAGCTTCTGCTTTATGCCGATCGTTTCATTATCGGCGCCATGCTGACACTTTCGGCGGTGGCGTTTTACGCAACCCCGCTTGACCTGATCATCCGACTTTGGATCATTCCTGTGGCGGTGGCGCAGACCATGCTGCCGGCCATTGCCTCATCCTTCCGGGAATTGCCCGACCATACCGCCCTGCTGATCAAGCGCGGGGCGCTGATTGTGATGCTGCTCAGTCTGCCGGCCTCCTTGATTCTGATCCCGGGCGCGGAGCTTTTCCTCAGGCTTTGGTTGGGCGCGGAATTCGCCGAAGGTGGCGGGCCGGTGCTGCGCATTCTGGGCTTTGGCATTTTCTTTTCCTGCCTTGCCTTCATCCCCGGTGTTTTGTTGGAAGCGATCGGCCGGCCGGATGTGACGGCGAAATTCTCGCTCGCGCTGGCGGCAATTTTCCTGCCGCTCAGCGCGGCACTTCTCCCCTGGCTTGGCATTGAAGGCGCCGCACTGGCTTGGGCGGGCCGCTGCCTGATGGATTGCCTGGGCCGCTGCTGGTTCGCCGCAAGGCTTTACCCCGCAGCGCGTGAGACCATGCGGCAATTGCTGTGGCCCATCGCGCCCGCAGCGCTTGGTTTGGCCGTGCTGGTGCCCTTGGGCGGCTGGCTTTGGCCCACGCTTCTGGCCGCGCTGATTTTCGGCTTGGTTTTCGCCGCCGGCTGGTCCATTGCCGCGCCGCAGGATAAGGCCAGCGCTTTGGCGCTGATCCGTGGAAAAGGGCGCCGCAGCGCATGATGCCGATCGCCATCAATGGCCGCTTCCTGACGCAGGGCATGACCGGCGTGCAGCGCTTTGCGCGCGAAATCACCGCAGCAGCGGATCGGCTGATGGGCCATGATGCCTGGCCTCAATCACGGCTATTCATGCCAAGCAGCGTAGCGCAAAGCCCCTTTGCCTATCTGAAGGCGGAAGCGATTGGCCGGAAATCAGGCCAGCTTTGGGAACAATGGGAATTGCCCAAGGCGGCGCGCGGTTCCTTCCTGATCAACCTCGGCAATACCGCGCCGCTGATGCTGGGAAGCGGCCAGGCAGTGGTGATCCATGATGCCGGTGTCTTTGACACGCCCGAGAGCTATTCCTTCGCCTTCCGCGCCTGGTATCGCTTTCTGCACAAGATGCTCGCGCGGTCCGGCGCGCAATTGCTGACGGTTTCGGAATTTTCGCGCGGCCGCATTGCTGCGGCGCTGGGCGTGGCACCTGAGGCCATCGGCGTCTTGCCGGAAGGTGGCGATCACATGCTGCGCATCGCCGCCGATGTCAGCATATTGGCCCGACACGGGCTGGAAGCAGGCCGCTATGCCCTGGTGGTGGGCAATCCGGCAGCACATAAAAACCTAGCGGCGCTGACCAGCGCTGCGACGCTGCTCGGCGCGCGTGGCCTGACACTGGCTGTGGCCGGTGCGGCTGACCCGGCCGTATTCCGTGCCGGGGGAGGGCCTGCCGCCGATGCCGGGCGCATCCTGGGCCGCGTCACTGATGCCGAATTGCGCGCATTATACGAAAACGCGCTCTGCCTGATTTTCCCGTCACGTTATGAAGGGTTCGGCCTGCCCCCCTTGGAAGCCATGACCTGCGGCTGTCCGCTGGTCGCTGCCCATGCCGGCGCGGTGCCCGAGGTCTGTGGCGAAGCGGCGCTGTGGTTCGACCCGCTGCGGCCTGAGACACTCACGGAAGTCCTGGAAAGGCTGCTGGATGAAGAAGGCCTCGCCGGCGGCATGCGCGATGCGGGGCTGAAGCGCGCGGCGCATTATACCTGGGAAAAGGCAGCGCTTGCCTTGTTGGCCCTGATCCGAAAGAAGGCGGCATGAAGATCGCGCTGGTGCATGAATGGCTGGATAGCTATGCGGGTTCCGAACGCGTGCTGGAACAGCTCCTGCTGGAATGGCCGGAAGCGGATGTCTTCGCTGTTTGTGATTTCATGCCGCAAGCCGAGCGTGGTTTTCTGCAAGGCAAGCAGGTCACCACCAGCTTCATCCAAAGCATGCCCTTTGCGCGCAAACATTTCCGCAAATTCCTGGGCCTGATGCCGCTTGCCATCGAACAGCTTGATCTTTCCGGTTACGATGTGGTGATTTCATCGTCTCACGCCGTCGCCAAGGGCGTGCTGACGGGGCCGGGGCAGCTTCATATTTCCTATGTGCATAGCCCCATGCGCTATGCGTGGGATTTGCAGCACCAATATCTGCGCGAAGCGGGCCTCACGCGCGGCGTGAAGGGCGCTTATACGCGCTGGCTATTGCATCGCATGCGGCTTTGGGATCGCGCCAGCGCGCTCAATCCCGATATCGTGCTCGCCAATTCAAGCTATATCGCGGAACGCATTCAAAAAACCTGGCGGCGCAATGCGCAGGTTTTGCATCCCCCAGTGGATATCGAAAGCTTCACACCCGCGCCGAATAAGGGTGATTACTATCTGATCGCGTCGCGCATCGTGCCCTATAAGCGGGTTGATCTGATCGCCGCTGCCTTCCGCGCCATGCCAAACCGCAAGCTGATGATTGTGGGCGATGGCCCGAATGAGGCGCAGGCACGCGCCGCTGCCGGCGATGCCGCCAATATCACCTTCAAGGGCCGGCTTGCGCGGGCGGAATTAATCGCTTTGACGCAAGGCGCGCGGGCAGCGGTTTTTGCTGCCGAGGAGGATTTCGGCATCGCCACCGTGGAAGCGCAAGCCTGCGGCACGCCGGTGATCGCCTATGGCCGTGGCGGCGCGCGCGATATCGTGGTCGCACCTCCAGACGCGCGCCCAACCGGCATTTTCTTTCAGGAACAAAGCACCGCAAGCCTGATCGCTGCGGTGGAGCGCTTTGAAGCCATGGCGCCCGCCATTACGCCTGCGGATTGCCGCGCCAATGCGGAACGCTTCAGCAATGCCCATTTCCGCCGCCGCTTTCGGCAGGTGGTGCATGAAGCACTTGGGATCGCCGCGACATGAGGTTTTCGCTGGTCGTCGCAACGCTTGGCCGCAGCAGCGAAATCGGCGAGCTGCTGGAAAGCCTGCTGGCGCAAGGGCGCGATGATTTTGAAGTGATCATCGTGGATCAGAATGCGGATGATCGCGTGGCGCCGGTGCTACAGCCTTATGCGGCGCGCCTACCCATCACCCATCTGCGCTCTGCCATCCGCAACGCCAATCACGCGCGCAATCTTGGGCTACGCCAGGCGCGTGGTGAGATCGTGACTTTCCCTGATGATGACTGCCTTTATCCGGATGGCGTGCTGGCGCGTGTTGATGCCGCCTTTCGCGCGGTACCAGCGCTTGGCGTGCTGACAGGCCCGGCGGCATCACCGGAAGGTGGGCTTGGATCGGGGCGCTGGCGTGAGGCATCGGGCGCGATTGACCTGAATAATGTCTGGACCAGCGTGATTGAATTCAACCTGTTTCTGCCACGCCATTTGATGCTGGCGTTGGGTGGCTTCGATGAAAAGCTCGGCCCCGGCACGCGCTGGGGCTCGGCGGAGGGCAATGATCTGGTTTGTCGCGCCATGGCGCGCGGTGCGGTGGCGCAATATGATGCTGGTTTGCGTATCATTCACCCCGACAAGCGCCTGACGGAGGTAGCGGTTTCGCGGGCCGCGAGTTACGGTCGCGGGCTTGGCTTTGTCTTGCGGCGGCATGGCGTGCCGGCCTCAGTATGGTTCGCCTTTCTGGTGCGCCCCATTGGCGGTGCGCTGATCAGCCTTGCAAAACTGCGCTTTCACAACGCTGCCTATTACGCCATGAGTTTTTGGGGCCGCCTGATCGGTGGCCTAGCGCGGGAAGCGCGCGAAGCCCCCCTGCCCGCACCGCTGCAAGGGGCCGCGTGATGCATATCACCATCGGTATCGCGACACGCGGCCGACCAGCCATTCTGGCAGGCGTCTTGCGTGATCTTGCGCGGCAAACGCGCCTGGCGGATCGCATTCTGGTCTGCCATGTCTCGGCCGATGATATCACGGGCTGTGAAACCATTCCGGGTGTGGAGTTCATCACCGCCCCCGCGGGCTTGCCGCGCCAGCGCAACCGCATTCTGGATGCAGCGCGTGACAGCGATGTGGTGCTGTTTCTGGATGATGATTTCCTCTGCAACGCGCAATTCCTTGCTGTGCTGGAAAGCTGCTTCCAGAACCATCCCGAAATGGTCGTCGCGACCGGCACGGTGATCGCCGATGGCGCCAATGCGCCGGGTTATGATTTGGCCAAAGGTGCGGCGCTGCTTGCCGCCGACCCGGGTGTCGCCGATGCTCTCGCCGTTACTGAAGCCTTCAACGGCTATGGCTGCAACATGGCCTTTCGCATGTCTGCCGTGCGCGCGCATGATATTCGCGTCGATGAACGCCTGCCGCTTTACGCCTGGTATGAGGATATTGATGTCACGCGCCGGCTTGGCGTGTATGGCCGCATCCTGCGTCTTGCGGGCGCGCGCGGTGTGCATCTTGGCGTGAAGGCCGGGCGTGTGCCGGGCCTCAGGCTTGGTTATTCGCAGGTCGTGAACCCGATCTACCTTGCCATCAAGGGCTCCTTCCCCTGGAGCCACGCCATCCCAAGTGCTGCGCGGCATTGCCTGAAGAATCTGCTGCGCTCGGCCTTCCCGGAACCCTGGGCGGATCGCTGGGGCCGGTTTCGCGGCAATATGATCGGGCTTTGGGATCTGCTGCGCGGGCGCGTCACGCCGGAACGCATTCTGGACTTATAGGGCGCGCGCCCTGCGCATTTACCCCCTTTCCCTTCTGGCCAAGGCAGTGGAACATCAGCCAATACCAACCAGGAGGAAGCTCTGCCATGAGCCTAGAACCAGGCCGCGCCCGGCCGGAACCAACCCCCGAAACCCGCCACTTCTGGGAGGGGCTGCGCCAAGGCAAGCTGCTACTCCAGCGCTGCGGCGATACGGGCAAGCCCTATTTTCCGCCGCGCCCCTTCAGCCCCTATACCGGCACACGCAATGTCGAAGTTTTTGAAGCGTCAGGCCGTGGCACGCTGCATTCCTATGTAATCCATCATCGCCCGGTGCCTGGCTTCAAGCCACCCTATGCGATTGCAGTGGTGGAGTTGGAAGAAGGCCCGCGCATGATGACGAATATCGTTGAATGCCCGCAAACGCCGGAAGCCTTGGTCTTGGACATGAAGCTGGAATTGGCGCCGACCAAGATGGATGACGATATCACCCTGCCCCTTTTCCGCCCCGCGAAGGAGGCTTGATCCATGATTCGTCCCGGTGAAATCGCGATTGTTGGTGCCGCCGAAAGCACACGCATCGGTGCCGTGCCCGATATGGCGCAAATCATGCTGCATGCGGATGCGGCGCTGAATGCCATGGCGGATGCAGGCTTGAAGCCCGCCGATATTGATGGCGTTGCCTGTGTTGGTCCCATGATGCCACAGCAGATCGCGCATTACCTTGGCATCACGCCGAAATGGGTGGATGGCACTGGTGTTGGCGGCTGTTCCTTCATGCTGCATGTGCGCCATGCAGCGGCCGCCATTCATGCCGGCTATTGCAAGACCGTGCTGATCACGCATGGCGAAAGCGGCAAGTCCCGCGTCAATGGCACGCCGCGCCCGGCAGAACCACAAAGCCTGAATGGCCAATTCGAAGCGCCCTTCGGCCCCATGGGTCCGCCAACACTCTTCCCCATTCCCGTGCTGCGCTACATGAAGACCTATGGCGTCACGCATGAACACATGGCGCAGGTTGCGGTGGTGCAGCGCGAATGGGCGGCCAAGAATCCGCGCGCGGCCTTCAAGGACCCGATCACGATTGATGATGTGCTGAACAGCAAAATGATCGCCTATCCCTTCCGGCTGCTGCAATGCTGCCTGGTGACGGATGGCGGTGGAGCGCTGATTTTGACCTCATCTGATCGCGTCAAGGATTTCCCGACCAAGCCTTGCTACATTCTGGGCAGCGGCGAAAGTGTCGAAACCACCATGGTCAGCCAGATGGAGGATTTCACTTCATCGCGCGCATTCCGCGTGGCAGGACCGGAAGCCTTCCGCATGGCGGGCATCAAACACAGCGATGTGGATCATTTGATGATCTATGACGCCTTCGCACATCTGCCCATGTATGGGCTGGAAGATCTTGGCTTCGTCAAGCGTGGCGAAGCCAAGGATTTCATCTGGGAACGCAATACGGCGCCGGGCGGTAAGCTGCCGATCAACACCAATGGCGGCGGGCTTTCCTACACCCATACCGGCATGTATGGCATGTTCGCCCTGCAAGAAAGCGTGCGCCAGGTACGCGGCACCGCGCCGGCGCAGGTGCCCGATGTGAAAATCAGCGTGGCGCATGGCGTGGGTGGCATGTTCTCAGCCTCCGGTACGGTGGTTCTCAGCAATCAACGTCCCTGAAAGAGGTTGCACATGACGGAGGCGGTGAATTTGCGCGAAAGGGTGAAGGAACCGCCTTCGCCATTATTGGTGGAAAGCTATTACCGCGGGTCGGTTGCCCGTGCGCAGCATTATGTCTTTGCCCATGAAATGTGGGGGCATCTGGCGCATGGGCTGATGCTGGAACGCCAAGGCATCATCGCGCGCGATGCCATGGCGCAAATCCTGCCGGAAATCCTCGCCATGGCCGATGCCGGGCCGGATGCGGTGCCGGTGGATTACCGGCAGGAAGATCTCTATTCCTATGTCGAGAAACTCATTATCCAAAAACTTGGCCCCGATATTGGCGGGCGGTTGCATACCGGGCGGAGCCGCAATGATCTGAACGCAACCACCTGGCGCATGGCGTTGCGCACGGAATTGCTGGTAGTGCTCAGGCGGCTCGCTGATTTGCGACAGACAATGCTGGCGCTGGCTGAGGAACATATCGCAACCGTCATGCCAGGCTATACGCATGGCCAGCATGCGCAGCCCATCACCTTTGGCTATTGGTTGGCTTCGGCGGCTGATGCGCTGGCGCGTGACCATGAAAGGTTGATGGGGGCGCTGGCGCATTGTGATCTTTGCCCCTTGGGTGCAGGCGCGCTTTCCACCACCGCCTTCCCGCTGGATCGTGCCTGGGTCGCCAGTGCGCTGGGTTTCGCCGCGCCGTTGGAGCTTGCCTATGATGCGGTGTCGTCGCGCGATGATGCGCTGGAAGCGGCTTCTGCCATGGCCGTGATGATGACGCTGCTGTCGCGCCTTGCGACCGATCTGCAGAACTGGGGCAGTTGGGAATATGGCTTTGTCGAATTAGCGGATCGCCATTCGGCGGTTTCCAGCATCATGCCGCAAAAGAAAAACCCCGTGGCGCTGGAACATTTGAAGGCCGCCGCGGCCATGGTGCAGGGCGCGCATCATGCCGCCATGGCCTGCGCCAAAAACACTGCCTTCGCTGATGTGAATGATGCGGTCACCGCAGTGAATGAACCCGTGCTGGATGCAGCACTTCGCAGCCGGCGCATCCTCGCTTTGTTTCAGGAAGTGATGCAGGGAATCAGCCTGAACAAGGACCGCATGGAACATGCAGCACGGGAGGGGTTTGGCTCGGCCACCGAATTGGCGGATGTGATTGTGCGCGAAACCGGGCTCAGTTTCCGCATGGCACATAATATCGTCGCAATTGTTGTGCGCGACGCCTTGGCCGAAGGCCGCACGGCGGAAAGCATTTCAAGCGCAGCCTTGGATGAGGCTGCGCAGACGCTATTCGGCAAAGCCTTGAACATTCCATCCGCAAAGCTGCGCGCCGCACTCGATCCGGCGGAGAGTTTGCTTCGGCGAAACGTGCAAGGCGGCCCGGCACCTGATGCCATGGCAGCGCTGCTCGCGCGCCGTTGTGCCAAGCTGGCGCAGGACCGCGAAGCGGTCGCCACCATCAGCCAGCGCCTTGCGGATGCGCGGGAAAGGTGTTGGGCAGAGGCAGAGCAACTGGCGGCGCCGCCATAGTCTTGTCCTGCTGGCCTATGGTAGAAGCGAAAGCGGGTAGCGCGGGCCATGCCAGCATCGCGCCAAAACCGGGAGGAAGACATGAAACTGACGCGCCGTACTGCCATAACCGCCGCTGCGGGGCTGCTTGCAGCACCTGCCATTGCGCAATCAGGTTTTCCCAATCGCCCCATTCGCCTGATCGTGCCCTGGCCGCCTGGCGGTTCCACCGATGGCCAATTGCGCGCCTTGGCGGAAGCGGGATCACGCTATCTTGGCCAGCAAGTCATAATTGACAATCGCGGCGGCGCCAGCGGCACTCTGGCGGCGGCGGCCATGGCGCAGGAACAGCGCGGCGATGGCTATCTGGTCGGCCAATTGCCCATCACCGTCTTCCGCTTCCCGATGATGTCGAGCCGCCCGACCTGGGATCCGCTGCGGGATTTCACCTATATCATTCATCTGACCGGCTATCTTTTCGGCGTGGTGGTGAAGGCCGATAGCCCTTGGAAAACCTGGGAAGAATTCCTGGCCTACGCCAAGGCCAATCCGGGCAAGGTCGCTTATGGTTCGCCCGGCGTTGGCACCACGCTGCATATCACCATGGAACGCATCGCACTCGAACGCGGCATTGAATTCCTGCACGTGCCCTTCCGGGGCGGCGCCGATAATGCGCAATCCCTGTTGAGCGGGCAGACTCAGGCGATGGTCGATTCAACCTCCTGGGCGCCGCTCGTGGATGGGGGGCAGTTCCGCCTGCTCTGCACCTGGGGTGAGACTCGCGCCAAGCGCTACCCGGATGCGCCGACGCTAGTTGAAGGCGGCATCAATATCGTCTCCACCTCACCCTATGGCATTGCCGCACCCAAGGGCGTTGATCCCGGTATTGTGAAGGTGCTGCATGATGGTTTCAAGCAGGCGCTGTATGATCCGGTGCATACCACAGCGCTGGAACGCTTTGACATGCCGCTGATCTACAAGAACAGTGAGGATTACCGTGCCTCTGTGGCAAAAATCATCGAAGAAGAAGGGGCGATCATTCGTCGCCTCAATCTTCGCATCAATTGATTAGCTCTGGTGAAGGCGGTCGCAGCATCGCCTTCACCCCGCGCGCAACTCATCCAAGGCAAGTGAGACATGGCGTTGCACCGCGCCATCATCGTCGCGCAAGGCCAGCGTCACGCGCCTGTTCGGCCAATCAATTTCCACCGTGCCGAAATTGATGCGCGGATAAAGCTCACCCAGACGATTGGGGCCTTGTTCGCGCGCATTAACGAATTGCCGGTTGATCCCGCTTGAGGTGATTTCCGTCAGCGCATAGGGCGTGCCCTGGCTTTCGCGATAAAGCGCGCCGATATGCCGATCACCGGATAGAAACATCACGCCGCCGGCCTTGGTGCTGGCGATCAGATCATAAAGCCGCTGGCGTTCGCGCGGGAAATTGCCCCATCTTTCCCAGCCATGGCCTTCCACCACGACCTGGATGGAAGAAACAATCAGGCGCAGCTCAGCCGGTTCTTGCAAGCATTGGGCAAGCCAATCCCATTGCGCCTCACCCAGCATGGTCTTCGCTGGATCATCATCGGGCAGATAGCGTTCCCGCCCAGGCGCGCCGCGTGCATCCGTAATGCGTAAAGGCGAACGATACCAACGCGTATCCAACAGAATAATCTGCACGCGCTGCCCCGCCGGGCCGATTGTCAGATGATGATAAAGCCCATCGCGGCGGCGCCGGATGTCATCAGCCGGCACGCGCCAGAATTCCAGAAACGCGTCTTTGGCTTCCTGCTTGAAGGGGTTTTCGACGCCGCCATCATTCACGCCAAAATCATGATCATCCCAGATCGCCGTATGGTGCTGTTGCCCCGCGATGAAACCCATGAACTCCTCATGCTGACGGGCACGGGCATAGGCTTCCTGCAATTCGGCCAGATCATGACGCCGCACCCCGCCATAGACATTATCGCCGGCGAAGATAAAAAACTCCGGCTGCCAGGCACGCACCGCGCGCCAGATCGGTTGCGGCAGCTTCTCATCGGAACAGGTTCCGAAGGCGATGCGACTGACAGCCCGGCCCTGCGCCGCAACTGGCGCCGCAAGCGTGGCGAGACCCGCCGCCGCCAAGCCACGCCGAGTGATCATCAGGCTCAAACCTGCGGCACTTCAACCTTCCCGGTATGCAGCTTGAGCCGCGACATTTCCGGCGCTTCCTGCCCCGCATCACGGAAGGCCTGCTTCAGCGCCGCCATATTTGGCGCGAAGATGCTCTCACGATTGCTGCTGACCCAATCGCGCGATTGCTGCGGCATCACGAGCGAACCCTGGAAGCGCGGCATCACCCAACGGGCGAAAAGCTCAAAAGACCGCATGGTGGCTTCCCGATCCGCCCATTCATGGGCGCGGAACAACACGCCCCCTGCGCCCCCATTGGTGAAGCCCAGCAGCCGCTCAATCCCCGCCGCCACCGTCTCGGGCGAACCCACCAGCGTTGAGCCCATCGCCAGCCCATCGCGCAGCGGGTCTTCCGAACGCATTGGCGGCCGGCCAAGGGTTTCGCTGAAATAGGTCAGCGTCTCCAAAGCCTCACCATGGCGCACATCGCGCAGCGCGCGTTCATCATCCTCAGCGCAATGCAGATTG
>JADCES010000160.1 GCA_020250005.1 Roseomonas sp. | reverse complement strand
CGCGCGGCCACCGAAGAATAGCCAGATGGATTGGGGAAATTCTTCAGTATATCTATGGGAAATTCGTGGCTTCATGCGACGATGCCCTTCACGCGCAGCGGCCATTCCAGCCGATCCAGCGCTTCGCGCCACAGCCGCCAATCATGCTTTTCCGAAGGGTAGCGCGGGTCGGGGGCGGCGGCCCTTTCGCCCCAAATGCGGAGAATGCGCGCATGGGTCAGATCAATGCGGCGGTGGCGGTAAAGGCGATCAAGGCACTTCACCACATCATCCGGTTCGCAGGGGCGCTGCTTGTCGCCTTTGCCGGCGACGATCCGGGCACCATCGCGCCGGGCCATCAGGGCGGCCATGGTCCAGAACCAGGCTTCCTCGGCTGAATGGAAGGGCTCGGCCTGGCTGAGGGAGGCAAAGCGGGGGCTGTAATGGGTCTTTTGTGCTGCGATCATTGGGGGAAATCTCGCCTTATGGTTGTGGAACAAAGAGAGAATAACCGCATAAATTGCCATGAGCAAGAGAAAAAAGGAAAACTGACCTATTGAATTTTGACACAAGACCTAGGATATCTTGCACAGAAACCAGAACCATATCTGGAGTCGGGACCCCCGCAGCATCGCGGGCAGATGAGGAAGTAGCCCATGCGGCATGAGGATATTTGGCGCGCGCTGGATGCGCTCGCGGCGGAATACGGGCTTTCGGCTTCCGGGCTCGCGAAAAAGGCCGGGCTTGACCCGACAGCCTTCAACCCATCGAAGCGCATCGGCGCGGATGGCCGCGCGCGTTGGCCTTCCACGGAAAGCATCGCGAAGGTCTTGGATGCGCTGGGCGCGCGCATGGATGATTTCGCGGCGCTGGTTACCGGCGCCACCGCGATTTCGCGTGGCGGGCGCGGCGTGGTCAATCGGCGCATTCCCCTGATTGGCCTCGCCCAGGCAGGCGGTGAGGGGTATTTTGACGATGGCGGCTATCCGGTGGGCGGCAGTTGGGATGAAATCTCCTTGCCTGAAATCGGCGATCCAAATGCCTATGCGCTGGAGATTTCCGGCGATTCCATGGAACCCGTGTTTCGCGATGGGGATGTCGTGATCGTCTCACCTGCCGCACCGGTGCGGCGCGGCGATCGCGTGGTGGTGCGCACGCGGCGTGGTGAGGTGATGGCCAAGGAATTGCGCCGGCATTCGGCGAAGCGGATTGATGTCGCCAGCCTCAATCCCGCGCATCCAAGCTATAGTTTCGAATTGCCGGAAATCGCCTGGGTGCATCGGATTGTCTGGGCGAGCCAATAGGCGCAGTTTCAGCCAATCGTCTTGATCGCCAGGCCAAAGGCGCCCTGCGCGAAGCGGTACATATTGGCGCGGCGATCAGCGCTGCCGGTCTCCAGCGTGATCACGCGTTCAATGCCTGGCCCGACGACGGCGATGCAGCTATGCCCAGCGGCATCGCCATAGCGATTGCCGGTGGGGCCCGCGGCGCCGGTCTCGGCCAAGCCCCAATCCGCGCCATGCTTTTCGCGCACACGCCGCGCGAGCAGCAGGGCGTAGGGTTCACTCGCCGAACGCATGCCGGCCATGTCAGTGGGCGTGATGCCAAGCAGGGCTTCGCGCGCTTGCGCCGTGTAGATCACGCCGCCGCCGAGGAAATAGGCGGATGCGCCGGGTTCAGCGAGCAAGGCAGCCGCGATCAGCCCGCCGGTTGAGGATTCCGCCACCGCGATGCGCTGGCGTTTGGCCTTCAGGCAGGCAGCCAGGGCAGAAGCTGAAACATGCAAGGCGTCCATGCCGAATATCCTTCACCCGCCGGAGATATGTTTCCAATAGCGATGCGTCACCGCCAGCGCCAGCAGCCCGCAGCCCGCCATCAGCGCGGTGGCGATGGGCGCGCCGAGCAACTCGGCCGCGATGCCAAGTCCGATGAAGCCAATCGGCCCCATGCCGATGCAAACGGAAAGCAGGCCAAGTACGCGGCTGCGCAAGGCAACCGGTGTCGCCAGATAGATCAGCGTGGGCTGCATGATGCCAAAGCCAGAACCGCCAATACCCACCAGGATCAGCGCGAGCCCCGCGAACCAGGGGTTCGGGATCAGCGCGAAGGCGATCACCATGCAAAGATACATGGTAAGCCCGCCAATATAGCAGCGCCGATACAGCGCCGGGCCGATGAAAAGCGTAATCAGCACCGCCCCCACCAGCGCGCCCACGCCATCCATGCTGGCGAGTACGCCAACCCCCTCAGGCCCCAGCGCCAATTGATCCTTGCCGATCACCGGGATCATGCTGGTGAAGGGCCAGCCAAACAGGTTGAAGATCAGCGTGATCATCAGCGTGCCGCTCAAGCGCGGATCGGCGCGCACGGCGGCAAGACCCTCGGCGATGCGGGTTAGCACGGGTTCGGGGCGGCTTGCCGCGGCGCGTGCCGTTGCCGGCAGCAGCAGGGCCGCAATCAGTGCCGGCAGATACAGCAAGGTTGCCAGTACGAAAGTGCCATCAAGCCCAAGCAGCGCCAGCAGCACGCCGCCCAGCGTTGGCCCCAGCATGCGGCTGGCATTGCTGGTGCCGACATCAATGGACATGGCGGCGGCCATGCGCGCCGGCCCCACCACCGTGCCGATCATGGCGCGGCGCACGGGATTATCGGCCGCCCAACCAACACCATTGATGAAGGCCGCCACCGCCAAATGCCAAACCGCAATCACGCCAAGCAAGGCGAGCAAGGCAATCACCGATGAGGCAAGGATCTGCATCATCAGGATCAGGATTTGCGCGCGGCGGAGATCCATTCGCTCTGCCGCCGCACCCAGAAACGCGCCGAACAAGCCCATGGGCAAAAGCCGCAGCATGGTGAGCATGGCGACAATGAAGGCGGAACCCGTGGCGTTATAGGCGAAGACACCTACCGCCAGCGTTTCCAGCCAGCGCACCACAAAAATCGAAAACCCCACCATCCAGAGCCTGCGAAAGTCACGCTCCTGGAACAGGCTTCGCCAATGGGTTTCGGTCAGCGCCACGGCGCCCCACGGATGCAGTAAGGCCGGTCAGGGGAAGCCTGACCGGCCAGCAATGTCACAACCCAGCCTGGGAGACGAATTTGGTGTTGAGGTAAGCCTCAATCGCCTCAAGCCCACCTTCCGATCCATAGCCGGAATCCTTGATGCCGCCGAAGGGCACTTCCGGCAAAGCAAGGCCCAGATGATTGATCGTCATCATGCCGCTTTCAACGCGCGCGGCGACCGCATTGGCGGTCTTGGCGGAACGGGTGAAGGCGTAGGAAGCAAGGCCATAGGGCAGGCGATTGGCTTCTTCCACCACCTCATCCAAATCCTTGAAGCGGGAGATCATCGCCATCGGGCCGAAGGGTTCTTCGTTCATCGCCCGCGCATCCTTGGGCACATCGGTCATCACCGTGGGCTCATAGAAATAACCCTTATTGCCGATGCGCTTGCCGCCGGTATGCACCTTGCCGCCCTTGGCTTGCGCATCCTGCACCATCATCTCAACCCATGGCACGCGGCGATCATGCGCAAGCGGTCCCATATTGGTATCCGCCGCCATGCCATCGCCCACCTTCAGGGTCTTGGCGTGAGCGACGAATTTTTCGACGAAGCCATCATAAAGTTCTTCCTGCACCAGGAAGCGGGTCGGGCTCACGCAGACCTGGCCGGCATTGCGGAATTTGGCGAAGGCGAGGGTCTTCGCCGCCAGATCAAGATCGGCATCATTGAAGACAATGGCCGGCGCATGGCCGCCCAATTCCATCGTCACGCGCTTCATGTGCTGGCCGGCAAGGGCGGCAAGCTGCTTGCCGACAGGGGTGGAGCCCGTGAAGGTCACTTTGCGAATGATCGGATGCGCGATCAGATAGGATGAAATCTCCGCCGGCACGCCATAGACCAGATTGGCGACACCCGGCGGCAGCCCGGCATCAATGAAGGCGCGGATCAACTCGGCCGGTGACGCCGGGGTTTCTTCCGGTGCCTTCACAATAATGGAACACCCCGTGGCAACGGCGGCCGAGAGCTTGCGCACCACCTGATTGATCGGGAAATTCCACGGCGTGAAGGCAGCAACGGGACCGACCGGTTCCTTCACCACAAGCTGGTAAATCCCCTCGGCGCGCGCGGGCACCACGCGGCCATAGGCGCGGCGGGCTTCTTCGGCGAACCAATCAATAATGTCGGCGGCCGCCATGATTTCCATCTTGGATTCACCAAGCGGCTTGCCCTGTTCCATGGTCATCAGCCGCGCAATGTCGTCCGCGCGGGCACGCACCAGATCAGCGGCCTTGCGCATGAGCTTGGAACGGTCATAGGCGGAGACCTTCTTCCAGGTGGCAAAGCCCTTTTCAGCAGCGGCAAGTGCCTCATCCAGGTCAGTCTTTTCGGCATGGGCGACGGTGCCGATCACTTCCTCATTGGCCGGGTTCAGCACATTGATGGTCTTGCCACTGCGCGCGGCGCGCCATTCGCCATTCACGTGCAATTGGACATTGGGGTAGGTCATGCGGGCTTCCTTCCGGCTTTGCTTGATTGGAAGGCCCACCCTAATCGGGCTTCACGCCAGGGGCCAGATGCCAGCGGGCGGTGGCGGTGCTAGAAAGGCGGAAAGCATCAATTTTCCGGGAGAAACCCCATGCGTCTTTCGCGCCGCACCCTGTTTGCCGCTGGCTCCCTGCTGGCTGCCCCTGCCAGCCTGAAGGCGCAGCCCGCCTTCCCGAACCGGCCGATTACCGTGCTGGTGCCAAACCCGCCCGGCGGGGGTACGGATTTCGCCGCCAGGCTGTTTCAGGAGGCGATGAGCCAAGGGCTCGGCCAGCCGGTGGTGGTGGAAAACCGCCCGGGCGCCAATGGCAATCTGGCGATCAATGCCGTGGCGCGGTCAGTGCCGGATGGGCATACCATTCTGCTGCAATATAATGGCTATCACGCCGGCAATCCGGCGATGATGAAGAACCTTACGTGGGATCCCATCAGGGATCTGGCGCTGGTTGGCATGGCAACCATGGCGCCGCATGCGGTCATTGTGGCACCCAACGTGCCGGCGAATAATTTGCAGGAATTCATTGCCCATGTGCGGGCCAATCCGGGCAAGCTGAATTACGCATCTTCCGGCAATGGATCGATCCAGCATGTGGGTGGCGTGCTGTTCACCCGCGCCATTGGGGCAGAGATGGTGCATGTGCCCTATCGCGGTGCGGCGCCTGCCTTGCAGGATGTCGCCGGCGGGCGTGTGGAGATGTTCATCACCACGCCGTCCTCCGCGATTGCATTGATACAAGGCGGGCGCGTTAAGGCGCTGGCGATTGCGAGTGCCCAGCGCGCGGCGGGGTTGCCCGATGTGCCAACCACGGCAGAAGACGGGCTGCCGGGCTTTACCCTTGATGCCTGGTTCGGCTTTGCCGTGCCGGCCGCTACGCCGCGCCCCATTCAGGAAAGGCTGAATGCGGTCATCAGCGCCGCGGCCGTACAGGCTGCCATCCGCGAAAGGGCGCAGGCGGGCGGTGCGACCACCCGCGCCATGACCCTTGCCGAGCTCGATACGCTGGCACGGCGAGAGGTGGAAGAATTGGGCGCCGTGATCCGCGCTGCTGGTATTACTCTGGACTGAGGCAGCGTAAGCGACACATGAAGGCCGCTTCCGCTCAATCAGTCTCGACACCTGATCGCGCGAGGTAGAGCGGGCTTGCGGCCTTGAGCCTATGCGCTGGGGAACAACATTTGGATGCCCGCTGCATGAACATGTGGCGGGCAAATCTCAAAATTTGCAGACGCTACAACTCGATCTTGAGGCGCTGCAATATCGGTGTCCATCTTTCCTGTTCGCGCGTGAGAAAAGCCTGGAAATCAGCGGGTGAACCGCCAGCCGTCAGAATACCTTGATCCAACAGGCTGTCGCGCAGGCTTGTATCGGCCACCGCGATGGCGGCTGCCGCATTCAGCCGCCATATGGCGGCGGCCGGCGTGCGTGCGGGGGCGAGAAGACCAAACCAAGTGACCGCCACAAGGCCAGGCCAAGTTTCATGAAAGGTCGGCTGATCGGGCAGGTTGGGCAACCTTGTTTCCCCGGTCCAACCAATGATTTTGGCCCGGCCTGAGCGCGCCACCTGCAGGCCCGTTGCGCCGCCTACCAGGATGGAATCGAGAGTTCCTGCCATAAGATCATTCATCTGATGCGCATCACCGCGATAACCGACATCATTCCAATCCAATTGTAGCCGATCCCGGATAAGTTCTCCCGCAATGTGGTTGAAGGACCCACACCCATTGTGGCCCCAGCTTACCTTGCCGGGATTGGCGCGGACATGTGCGATGAAACTTTCGAGCGTATCGGGTATGCCGGGCTTGACCGCGATGCAGAAGGGCAAGGTGGCGACGTGAATGATGGGCGCGAAATCCTGAGGCTTGTATGGCAGATTTCGGCCAATCACCGGATTGATGGTGAGGGTGGTGCCGGAGGACATGAGCATCGTATGCCCATCTGGTGCCGCGCGGGCAACGGCCTCGGCGCCGATAACGGTCTGCGCGCCTGGACGATTGTCGATCACGACATTCTGGCCCAGCAAAGGTGCGATCCGATCAGCCACGAGCCTTGCCGTTACATCGGTTGAACCCCCTGGCGGGAAGGGGACAACGATGTTCACCGGGCGAGAAGGGCTCCATTGAGCCTGCGCCTGTATTTGCGCCTGCGCCGCGCCTGCAGCGCCCAAGGCCATGGCCGCGAGACCACGCCGCGTCATTCTTTGCATCATGTTTTCAATCTCCCCGCATTTATGTTTATGGTTTCAGGGCCTAGCCGACCCCCATTTGTTAACAAGGTGCGTTTGAGGCCTTTACTGTCGAATCTGTTAAAGGCAAAGGGAAGTGTGGATCTGACAATCACGTTGGGAAGCATTCCTAAACTGTGAGACTCTGTCAACGCAGGTCGCGAAAACTTCTCGGGCGCGGATCGGCTGCGCGCCCAGATATCAGCGCGACACGCACGGACCCAAGGCGAGCCTGCCATGCGCGAAAGGGCGCAGGCGTGCGGTGCAACGACCCGCGCCATGACCCTTGCCGAACTGGATAGGCTGGCGCGGCGAGAGGTGGAAGAATTGGGTGCCGTGATCCGCGCTGCCGGGATCACGATAGATTAGCCAAAGATTGGCCAAAACCGGGCCTTGGTTTGGCGGTGAACAAGGTTTAGTTTGCCCTGATGGCATCCCTATTCCCGCCCCGCCGCTATTGGCTGCTGGCCGCCGCGCTGCTTTCCGCCTGTGCGGCCGGCGATAGCGTGGAGCGCCCAGCGCTGCGCGGCGCCGCGCCGGAAGTCACCGGCGCCTTCGGGTCTTATCTGGCCGGGCGCTTCGCCACCAATGAAGCCGATACGAAATTCGCTGCCGATAGCCTCTTGCAGGCACTCAGGCGCGACCCGAATGAGCCTGAAGTGCTGCAGCGCGCCTTTATCGCGACCTTGCTGGATGGCCGTTCAGAAGCCGCAAGGCTCGCGCGCGTCATTCCCAATGAACCGCTGGCCGCCATGCTGCTGGCCGGGCAGGATGCGCAGGCTGGGCGGTTTGATCGTGCGGAACAGCGCTTCCGCAGCCTGCCGAACCAGGGCATGTCCGGCCTTTTGAAGCCCTTGCTGGTGGCCTGGGCGCAGCAGGGAAGGGGCCAGACGGATGCGGCGCTGGCCTCGCTGCGTCCGCTGACGGAAGCGGGGCGCCAGCGCGGCATTTACGCCCTGCATGGCGCCATGATTGCCGATATCGCCGAACGCCCGCGTGAAGCCGAACGCCTGGTCCGGCTTGCGCTCGCCGATGGTCCTGCGCCCAACCTGACGCTTGCGCGCACCATGGCCGGCATTCTGATGCGCGCGGGCCAGCAGGCAGAGGCCGAGCGGCTCTTGGATCGGCTGGGCCGCGGCCATGATGATGCCGGGCTTTTTGCCGATACCGGCGGGCGCGAAGCCTTGGCGACACGACGCGTTGTCGCCTCAGCGACTGAGGGCATGGCGGAGGCCTATCTTGGCCTTGCCTCTGCCTTGCGTGGGCCGCAATCGGGCGAGTTTTCGCTGGCGCTGGTGCGGCTTTCGCTGCAATTGCGCCCACGCTACGGGCCAGGGTTGCTCGCGGGGGCTGAGGCGCTGAGCGATGAAGGCCAATATGCGGCGGCGGTGGCGCTGCTGGAACGCGTTGACCCCGCTGATCCCTTCGCGCCGCTGCTGGCGCTGCGCCGGGCTGGCTTGCTTGATCGGCTGGACCGCCTGCCGGAAGCGGAGGCAGAACTCAGGCGGCTTTCGGCGCAATTCCCCCGCGCCTATCAGCCCATGGCAAGGCTTGGGGATTTGTATCGCGGGCGGCAGAATTGGCCGCCGGCGATTGCGGCCTATGACGCGGCGATTGCGCGGATTGGCGCGCCGGCGGTGACGCATTGGCCGCTGTTTTATGCGCGCGGCATCGCCCTTGAACGCGCCAAGCGCTGGCCGGAGGCAGAGGAAGATTTTCAGCGCGCACTCAGCCTGAACCCGGAACAGCCCTTGGTGCTGAATTACCTGGCCTATAGCTGGGTGGAGATGGGCAAGAATCTGGTGGAAGCGCGGCGCATGCTGGAACGCGCGGTCGAGCTTCGCCCGAATGATGGCAATATCGCCGATAGCCTGGGCTGGGCGCTGTTCAAACTTGGCGATGTTCCGGGCGCGGTGCGCTGGCTGGAAAAGGCCGTTGAGCTTGAATCGCAAAGCAGCGTGATCAATGACCATTTGGGCGATGCCTATTGGGCGCAGGGCCGGCGGCGTGAAGCGCTGTTTCAATGGCGCCGCGCCCTGATGCTGGGGCCTGAGGGTGATGAGGGGCCGAAGATCGAAGCCAAGATCGCGGGTGGCCTGACAGAGCAACCGGTAGCGGAGACGCGGCGCTGAAATTTTCTGAAGCGGCTCCGGCCAAGGTCAATCTATTTCTGCATGTCACGGGGCGCCGGGCGGATGGCTATCATCTGCTGGATAGTTTGGTGGTCTTCGCCGGCATGGGCGATACGGTCAGCGCCGCATCCGGGGAAATCCTTTCGCTTGCCATTGAAGGCGCGGAAGGCGCGGCGCTGGATGCGGAGCCCGATAATCTGGTGCTGCGCGCGGCCCGGGCACTGACCACGGCTTCGGGGCTGGAAGGCCATGCGCTGCTGCATCTGCTGAAGCGCCTGCCGGTTGCAAGCGGCATTGGCGGTGGCAGCGCTGATGCGGCGGCCAGCCTGCGGGCGCTGAACCGGCTTTGGGGGCTTGGTTGGTCGGAATCGCGGCTCGCGGCGCTTGGTGCCACGCTTGGCGCCGATGTGCCGGTATGTGTGGGCTCTCGCCCCGCCCGGATGGAAGGCATTGGGGAGGTGCTGAGCGCCGCGCCAAGCCTGCCGCGCTTTGGGCTTTTGCTTGCGAATCCGCGTGAGGCCTTGGCAACGCCGGCGGTGTTTCGCGCCCGCCAGGGTGGGTTTTCGCCGCGCGCCAGGCTGCCGCAAGCCTGGGGTAATGCGGCCGACATGGCCGCGGATTTGGCCGCGCTGGAGAATGATTTGCAGGCGCCCGCCATCAGCCTTTGCCCCGCGATTGCTGAGGTTCTGGCGGCAATCGCGGCCAGCCCTGGCTGCCTTTTGGCACGCATGAGCGGTTCTGGCGCGACCTGCTTTGGCATTTTCCCCAATGCGGCTGCGGCCGCGGCTGCGGCGGCGGCACTCCCCACCGCCTGGTGGTGTTGGGGAGGGGGGCTTCACGGCGCCGCCCTTTGAGGGCTAATAGGCCCCAAGGCTGGGGCGTCGCCAAGCGGTAAGGCAGCGGTTTTTGGTACCGCCATTCCCAGGTTCGAATCCTGGCGCCCCAACCACTTTTCTTACAAAATCAGTAAATTCGGCCTGCGCCCCTGATCTTCGCCTGATCAGAAGGCTACGCGGCGCGGCGCGGCATTTCACCCCTGGCGGCTTTGGGATACACCCGCGCGCATGAACGCGAAGACCCCCTATGACCCCGCCGCCGATGGCTGGACCGATTTCGTCTGGCATGAGGATGGCTTCCCGGCCCTGGTTGGTCCCTTCTGGCAGAAAACTGTCGAAGGGCGGCGCCTGCATGGGCTGCTGGTGGAAGAAAAGCACAGCAATATCCATGGCATTGTCCATGGCGGCATGATTTCCACCTTTCTGGATCAAACCCTTGGCCATACGGTGTGGGAGGCCGCAGATCGCGGGCCGAATGTTACCGTGCAGCTCAATGTGCATTTCATCTCCGGCGCCAAGCAGGGGGATTTCCTGGTGGCGGAAGGTGAGGTGATGCGCGTGACGCGTTCCATCGTGTTTGTGCGTGGGCGGCTGACGGCGGGCGATAGGCTGATTGCGCATGCGGATGGGGTTTGGAAGCGGTTGGGGGCGGGGTAGCCGCGGGCGGTCCGGTTGTGCGGGCTTTGGTCTTGCCCGCGCCTGCCCAACCCCATGCGTGAGCGGCTGTTCAGCGCCTTTCGCGCCGTGTTGGCGCAGCAGCCTGTACAGGCGTGCTTCGCTCAGCAAGCGTTGCAAGCGCTGCCGAGTGACAGCCCGGAAGAATTTGTCCGTTTCATGAAGGCAGAAATGCCGATCTGGACCGAGATTGTCGGGGCTGCCGCTGCCACGGCGGCGTAAAGCGCTTACGCCCCCAATAAATCCAGCGTCCGCCCGATGATCTTTACCTCATCAAAGCGCTCAAGCGCGCGGGCACGCCCAGCCTCACCCATGCGCGCGCGCAGCGCCGGGTCGGCGGCAAGTTGGGATAGGGCCTCGGCCAGGGGGGTAATAGTCGCGGGCGGCACCATCACGCCCGTCTCTCCCGCCACCACCTGTTCGCGCGGGCCGCGGATATCGGTGGCGACCACGGGCAGGCCCGTCAGCATCGCTTCAATCACGCTCATGGGCAGGCCCTCGAAATGCGAGGGCAGGCAGAAAACATCCGCTGCCGCCAGCAACCGCGCCACATCATGGCGATAGCCAAGCCGTTGCAGCCTGGGTCCAAGCGCAGCAGCAGCGCGGGTGAAATGCGGTTCCATATCCTCGCCATGGTCGGAAGCCAGACGCTCCCCCACCACCCAAAGCCGCGCATTCTCGGGCGTTGCTTCGATGGCGTGCAGCAATTCGGGATAGCCCTTGTGGCGCACCAGGCGAGATACTGCGATGATCACGCAATCATCTTCAGCCGCGCCCAATTCGGCACGCAATGCACGGCGCGCTTCGGGATCGGGATGGAAAGCTGCGGGGTCTCGCCCATTCAAAATGGCCGTTGCGTTTGGGTGAATGCCAAGCCGGCGCGCGTCTTCGGCTTCCTCGGCACTCACGGTCAGATAAACATCGGTGATGCGCCCGGCGACGCGTTCCAATTGCAGCGCCAGGGTACGGCGCCACCAGGGGCCGGGCTGATTGAACAGGAACCCATGGCAGGTATAGGCAATGCGCGGCACGCCGGCTGACCGCGCTGCCGCACGCCCGATCAGCCCGCTGATCGGCATATGCGCATGCACCAGATCGCAAGACTCGCGCTTCAGGAAATCACGCACGGCCTTATAGGCGTTCCATTGCAGAAGCGGGTTCATGCTGCGCGCCATGGGCATGGCTTCAACACGAAAACCCTCGGCGCGTGGAATATCGAGCAATGGGCCTTCGGCGCAAAGCCCCACAACCTCATGCCCGCGCGCACGGGCGCCGCGCATCAGCGGCAGAATGAAATGCCGCATGGCAAAATCCACATTCGCGATGAAGCAGATTTTCATGCGGTCGCTGCCGGCGTCACGTGCTCGGCACGGGTGCGGTGCCGGGCATGCTCACGCGCGTGATTGCCCATTGCAGCGAAACCTCATTCTCTTCGGCATAGAGCACGATTTGCAGACTGCGCCGCGCCTCACCACCCAGATAGATGCTGTCCTCAAGCGCAACACGCGCGCCCTTGGCGCGTAGCTTCCAACCCGCACCGGAAGCAAGCCGCAGCAGCACCGCACTTTCATCCTGCAACAGATTGGCCGTTACGGCGGGGTGCAAATGAAACCGCGCGACAAAAATCGGCACCGGCGCATCGGGCGGCATTTCCAGCACATCCTCACCACGCAGATCATCGCCTGATTCCGCGAGGTAGAGCCGCCGGCGATGCACCGCGCCGAAGGGGCCGCGCCAGCCATCATGGCTCACTTCCAGCCATTGCGCGCCGGTGGCTTCCTGGCGTTCCACCTCTACTGCTTCGGGCTTGCGGCCAAGGCCTTCGGGGCGAAGCTCACTTGAATTGGTGTCAGACAGCACCAGGGTGGAATGCGCGGCAGTGGCGCGGAGTGCATCGCGCCAGCCTTCCTCACCGGCGGGTGCGGCGCCGCAATTCACGATCAACCGATCACGCCCGACCGACATTTCGAAGGACAGTGTGCCGGCATGGGCGAACCGATCCGCGCCACTCGGCAGGCCGCCCAGCCCGGTGGTGGCCCCGCGCCCGCGTGGCGGCGGCCCGGCATCCATGATGATCACGGTGCGCCCGGCTTGCAGGCGTTGAAAGCCGGTTTCCGGCAATTCCAGCGCGCCCCGCCCGCGCGCCTGACCCTGCGTCAGTACCAGATCAAGCAAAGCCGAGTTTTCTTCCCGCGCGCCATTGAACAGCGCCAAGCCGCCATCGCCATGGCGGAACAGGCGAAGCGCGGGCGCGGCGCGGTCAAGTGCGGCCATCAAATGCGGCGGCGCTTCCACGCCAACACCATGCAACAAATTGCGGATTTCGATCAGGTCTTGCAGTGCCGCGAGTTGTTGCGCCGGTGAGCGTTCCACATGCCCGCCATCGGGCAGGAATTGGCGTTCAATCTCGGCCGGCAGGAAGCGGATGGCGCGTTGCAGATAGGCTTCTTCTTCCAAGGCCACAGCAGCAGCAAGCGCGCCCTTCAGCGCCACCAGCGCGCCGCGATGGTCTTCTTCCGCGGGCAAGGCGCCGACCAAATCGCGCGCATCCTGCGCAAGGCGCTGCATCACCTGGCGGCGGAAAACATCCTCGGCCGTCGCAGCGAAAAAATCCCAGTGGCCGAGCCAGGCGGAAATCCGCGCGCCCGCCACTTCCGGCGCATCGGCGATGTCTTCTTCCCAGCCGCTTTGCAGCCAATCGGCGGTCAGGGCGCGGGCGCGGAGCCGCGCGGCATCAGTCCCCAAGGCGCGCAAATCGCGCATCCAGGCAAAACCATGCGCAGAAGCACGCCAGGCGGGGGAGGCACCCTTGCCGCCCCAGGGCTCGCCACCTTCGGCCAGCAGGCGCATGGGGCGGATGGTGCCGGCGAAATCAGCCTCGCCACGCAATAGCCGGGCACCGCGGGCGGCATCGCCGGGCCAAAGATCGCGGAAGGGCCGGGCAGGGGCATCGGGTACCCGCACGGGGCGGAGCCGGGCCAGCTTCTGCCGGGCGCCGCGCAGCAGGTTGATCATGCCGCACCCCCGCGCAACGCCTTGATCGCGGCGGCGTAATCCGGCGCGCCGAATACGGCGGTGCCGGCCACCAGCACATCAGCGCCAGCATTGATACAAAGCGGCGCGGTCTTGGCGGTGACGCCGCCATCCACCTGCAGCCGGATATCGCGGCCCGAGGCTTCAATCAGCCGGCGCAGCTTTTCGATTTTGGGCAATTGGCTTTCAAGGAAGCTCTGCCCGCCAAAGCCAGGATTGACTGACATGACCAGGATCAGGTCGCAAAGGTCCATCACATGTTCGATGGCCGCGATGGGGGTGGCCGGGTTCAGCGCCACGCCGGCCTTTTTGCCCAAGCCCCGGATGGTCTGCAGGGACCGATGCAAATGCGACCCGGCTTCGGGGTGGAGTGAAATCAGATCCGCCCCGGCATCAGCGAAAGCCTGCAAATAGGGATCAACGGGTGCGATCATCAGATGCACATCGAAGGGGATGGTGGTGTGGCGGCGCAGCGCCTTAATCAGCCCCGGCCCGAAGGAGATATTCGGGACGAAATGCCCATCCATGATATCGAGATGCAGCCAATCCGCGCCCGCTGCGGTCACGGCACGCACTTCCTCACCGAGTTTGGCGAAATCGGCGGCGAGAAGCGACGGGGTGATGAGCGGCGCGGGGTGCACGATTCTCCTTGTAACCTTGGGTTCCTGTAGGGACAACCTGTCGCCGTGGATCAGGGCTTCTTTAATAGGGCGCGCACCACTTCTGCATGGCCTTGATGGCGTGGGCCTTCATCGAGCAACACGGTGCCTTCCAGCAATTCCAGCACCTCAAGCCCCGCGAAACATTCCTCGACAATCGCGCGACTCCAGAGCAATTCGCGCAGTTTCGGCCCACCGCTGCGGCGGCCTTCCTGTGCTGGGGTGAAGCATTCCAACACCAGTAAGCCGCCGGGGGCCAGCGCGGCCAAGGCGCCTTGTGTGGCGCGGGCGCGGTCTTCCGGCGGCAGATGCACAAAAATCCAGGCAATCAGGTCAAACCGCGCGCGCGGCCAATCCCATTCGGCAACATCGGCGGTGATGGTGTTCAGCGCCACGCCGCGTCGGCGCGCCAGCGATGCGGCCTTGGCAAGACCCACACCGGACCAATCCACCGATGTGACCTCCAGCCCCTGGCCCGCCAGCCAGACGCCATTGCGCCCTTCGCCATCGCCAACCGCCAGCGCGCACATCCCGGGGCGTAGGCGATGCGCTTGGGATTGCAGGTAAAGGTTCGGCGCCTCGCCAAACTCAAACCCGCCATTCTGGTAGCGTTCATCCCAGGCCAGGCTTGTACTCATGATTTTCCTCGCGGGGTGGGGCGCCAATCGGGGGGCGCCAGTTCAAAGCCGGCGAAATCAAAGGCGGGGCTGACGGTGCAACCCACAAGGGTCCAGCGGCCAAGGGAGACGGCGCTTTGCCACCAGCCCTTTGGCACCAGCGCAAAGGGGCGCTGATGGCGCGAAAGGTCTGGGCCGAGGTGAACAGCTTCCGCATCATGCCCATTGGCGGAAAGGCTCAGCGCCAGGGGACCGCCAGCATACCAATGCCAGGCTTCAGCGGCATCCACGCGGT
>JADCES010000016.1 GCA_020250005.1 Roseomonas sp. | reverse complement strand
GTGCTGGCCATGCCGGAAGGCACGCGGCTTTTGCTGCTGGCGCCCATCGCGCGCGGCAAGAAAGGCGAATTCCGCAAGGAATTGGCCGAATTCCAGCGTCGCGGGTTTGAGCGTGTGAAGATCAACGGCAAGCTTTACCAAATCGCCGAAGCCCCCAAGCTCGACAAGAAACTCAAGCACGATATTGAAGTGGTGGTGGACCGCATCGTGGTGCGTGATGGCATCATGCAGCGCCTTGCGGATTCGTTCGAGACCGCGCTCGGCCTGGCCGATGGTATCGCCTATGCCGAAAACGCTGATGGTGGGGAGCGCACGGTATTTTCCAGCCGCTTCGCCTGCCCGGTTTCCGGCTTCACCATTGAGGAAGTCGAACCCCGCCTGTTTTCCTTCAATTCACCGCATGGCGCCTGCCCGGTTTGCGATGGGCTCGGCACGGAAAGCTTTTTCGATCCGCAATTGGTGGTGCCGCAGGATGATGTCGCGCTGAAGGATGGCGCAATCATGCCCTGGACTGGCGCTTCTTCCCCCTATTACGACCAAACCCTGCAAAGCCTGGCCGCACATTTCAAGGTGAAGATGACCACCCCTTGGCAGGAACTCCCCGCCCGCGTGCAGCACGCCATTCTGCATGGCACAGGCGATGAGGTTGTGACACTCCGCTACAAGGATGGGCTGCGCGCTTACGAGGTGAAAAAACCTTTTGAAGGCGTCATCGCCAATCTGGAACGGCGCTTTCGCGAAACCGATAATCCTTGGGTGCGCGAAGACCTCTCCCGCTATCAGGCGGAACGGCCCTGCGCGGCCTGCACGGGGCATCGCCTCAAGCCGCAATCCCTCGCGGTGAAAGTGGCGGGGCTTCATATTGGTGAAGCCTCTGCCATGCCCATCCATCGTGCGCGGGATTGGTTTGCGCAGGTGGAAGAAACCCTGACGCCCCAGCGGCGCGATATTGCGCGGCGAATCCTCAGGGAAATCAATGAACGCCTGCAATTCCTGGTAGATGTGGGCCTCGATTATCTTTCACTGGCGCGGTCTTCCACCACGCTTTCCGGCGGCGAATCGCAGCGCATTCGTTTGGCATCGCAGATCGGCTCTGGCCTTACCGGCGTGCTTTATGTGCTGGACGAACCTTCCATCGGTCTGCATCAGCGCGACAATGAAAGACTGCTCGGCACCCTCAGAAGGCTACGCGACCTCGGCAATACCGTGCTGGTGGTGGAACATGATGAGGATGCCATCCGCAGCGCGGATCATTTGGTGGATATCGGCCCCGCCGCCGGCAAGGGTGGTGGGCAGTTGGTGGCGCAGGGCAAGCCGGCGGAAGTCGCGGCCAATCCCGCCAGCCTGACGGGGCAATATCTTTCCGGTCGGATGCGGATCGAAATTCCTGCAAAGCGCCGCAAGATTGATCCCAAGCGGCAATTGCGCGTGGTGGGCGCCAGTGGGAATAACCTCAGGCGCCTCAATGCCGCGTTGCCGCTTGGCACTTTTACCTGTGTCACCGGGGTTTCCGGCGGCGGCAAATCAACGCTCGTGATTGAGACACTGTACAAGGCAGCGGCGCGGCGCCTGATGGGCGCGGCAGAGGTGCCGGCGCCGCATGATCGCATTGAAGGTCTCGAACACCTCGACAAGATCATTGACATTGACCAATCGCCGATTGGCCGCACGCCGCGGTCCAATCCGGCCACCTATACGGGGCTATTCGCGCCCATTCGCGATTGGTTCAGCGAATTGCCGGAAAGCCGCGCGCGCGGCTACAAGCCAGGCCGCTTCAGCTTCAATGTGAAGGGTGGGCGCTGTGAAGCCTGCCAGGGCGATGGCGTCATCAAGATCGAGATGCACTTCCTGCCCGATGTCTATGTCACCTGCGATACCTGCAAGGGCAAGCGCTATAATCGCGAAACGCTGGATGTGAAGTTTCGCGGCAAATCCATCTCCGACGTGCTCGACATGACCGTGGAAGAAGCCGAGGAATTCTTCGCTGCCGTCCCCGCCATTCGGGAAAAGCTTTCCGTGCTGCGCAAGGTGGGGCTTGGCTATATCCATCTCGGGCAGCAGGCCACCACGCTTTCGGGCGGGGAGGCGCAGCGGATAAAACTTTCCAAGGAGCTGTCGCGCCGCGCCACCGGGCGCACGCTTTATATTTTAGATGAACCCACCACCGGGCTGCATTTCGAAGATGTGCGCAAATTGCTTGAAGTGCTGCATGCGCTGGTGGATGCCGGCAATACGGTGGTGGTGATCGAACATAATCTTGAGGTCATCAAAACCGCCGATTGGGTGCTGGATCTGGGCCCCGAGGGTGGTGAAGGCGGTGGCCGCCTAGTCGCGGAAGGCACGCCAGAGGATATCGCCGCGGTCGCCGAAAGCCATACCGGGCGCTTCCTGGCACCCTTGCTGCGGGAAGTGGCCCCAGCGCCGGCCAAGAAGCGCAAGCGGGCCTGAAGCGCTTCTTCTTCCCTTCGCCCTGCTTCCCGTCTATCCCGGCAGCCCCACCCCCCAGGGAGAAACCCCATGCCCGCCTGGCTGCCCGAATTGGCGGCTTCGGTCTTCGCGACCATCATCGCCATTACGCTGCATGAAGCGGCGCATGGCTATGCTGCGCGTGCCTTGGGCGATGACACGGCAGAACGCGCGGGGCGGCTCAGCCTGAACCCGATCCGCCATGTGGATATGGTTGGCACCATCCTGCTGCCGGGGTTTTTGCTTGTGTCGCAATTGCTTACGATCGGCCGGGTGGAGGCGATGTTCGGCTGGGCCAAGCCCGTGCCGGTCAATATCTGGCACCTCCGCAACCCGCGCTATGGCATGGTGGCGGTGGCCGCAGCCGGGCCGGCGACGAATTTCGCCCTTGCCCTGGCGGCGGGGCTGGCCGCGCATGTGGTGGAACCCTGGCAGGCCAGCCTGGGGGCGGATGGCACGGCCTTCGCCTATCGCGCCTTTGGCCTGTTTATCCTGGCCAATCTGGTGCTTGGCCTCTTCAACCTCTTTCCCATGCCGCCGCTTGATGGCGGGCGCATTGCGGTCGGGCTGCTGCCCCGCACGCCCGCCTTGGCACTCGCGCGGATCGAGCCCTATGGCCTGCTGCTGGTCATGTTTGGCCTGTTCATCCTGCCCCATTTGGTCCCCGGCTATGACCCCATGGGCTGGTTTTTCCGGGGGGTGGTTGCGCCCGGCTTCGATTTCGTTCTCATGCTCACCGGACATGGGTGACGGGATCAGATGAGCGACTCCTCCCTGCAATTGCAGCTTGAAGGCTATGAAGGCCCGCTTGATCTGCTGCTGGAACTCGCCCGGGCGCAGAAGGTGGATTTGGCCAAGATTTCCATCGTCGCGCTGGTCGAGCAATTTCTGGCGGTGATTGAAGGCGCGCGCGGCATTCGGCTGGAATTGGCCGCGGATTGGCTGGTGATGGCCGCCTGGCTCGCCTGGCTCAAATCCCGCCTGCTGATCCCGCCGGAACAGGTGGAAGGCGAAGATGCCGAAGCTTTGGCCGAGGCGCTGACGGATCGGCTGGCGACGCTGGAGCGCATGCGCGCTGCTGCGTTGTGGTTGAACCGGCGCCCCTGGCTTGGCCATGATGTCTTTGCCCGCGGCGCCCCGGAACGGCTGAAGGTGGAAGATCGTTCCGGCATCTCCGCCGATCTGCCCGCGCTATTGCAAGCCTATGTCGCCGGGCGCCGCCGCGCCTTGGCCGCGCGGCCCTATCGGCCCAAGCCGCGCAAGCTTTTTACCGTGCAGGAAGCTTTGGATCGGCTCACCAAGCTGGTCGGCGCCCTGCCAAGCTGGTCCGAATTGCGCGCCTTTCTGCCGGAAGGCTTTGACGATCCGGTGGAACAGCGCGCGGCCCTTGCCAGCACCCTGGTTGCCGGCTTGGAAATGGCGCGTGGCGGCGGGATAGAATTGCACCAGGAAGCGGCCTTCGCGCCGATCATGATCCGCCGCCGGACAGAAGAAGGGGGCAGCGATGGCAGAACAGACTGAAACCTCGGTTGCCGAGGCAGCCCCCACGGCACCCGATGCAGCGACCATGGCGCAAGCACTCCGCATTGCGGAGGCCGTGATTTTTGCCGCCGACCGCCCGGTATCGCCGCAAACCCTGGCGACTGTGCTGCCTGAAGGCGTTTCCGCCACCATGGCCTGCGCGGCCCTCGCGGCAGCCTATCAGGGGCGCGGCGTGGTGCTGGCTGAAATCGGCGGTGGCTATGCCTTCCGCACCGCGGCGGACCTGGCGCCCCGGCTCACCAAGGTGGTGGAAAGCCCGCGCCGCCTGCCGCGTGCGGCCATGGAAGCGCTTGCCATCATCGCCTATCACCAGCCCTGCACGCGGGGTGATGTGGAAGAAATCCGCGGTGCCACGCTCGCGCAAACCACCATGGAATCGCTGCTGGAACTTGGCCTGGTCGCACCCCGTGGGCGGCGGGAAGTGCCTGGCCGGCCGACACTTTGGGGCACCACGCCAAAATTCCTCGAACAATTCTCCCTGAAATCCTTGGCTGATCTGCCGCGCAAGGAAGAATTGGTGACCGGCGATGCGCCGCCCCTGCCCGGCTTGAATGCCCCGATCATTACCGAGGAAGCCGCGGAAGAAGCGCCCGCACCCAGCCCCGAACCCGCCGAGGAAGCCAGCGAAAGGTGAGCCTCAGCTTCGCCGATATCCGCCATGCCTATGGCGCGCGGGAGGTTCTGGCCGGCATTGATCTGAGTGTCGCGGCAGGGGCGATTGTGTGTCTGCTCGGCGCCTCGGGCTGCGGCAAAACCACGCTATTGCGCCTCGCGGCCGGGCTTGAACCGCTGCAGCATGGGCGGATTGACATCGGTGGCCGGCTGATTGCGGAGGCGGGCCGGGAAGTGCCGCCGGAAGCGCGGCATATCGGCTTTGTCTTTCAGGATTACGCGCTATTTCCGCATCTGACCGTCGCGGAAAACGTCGCCTTTGGGCTGCGCTTCGCGCCGCGTGGCGAAAGGGTGTGGCGCGTGATGGATGCTTTGGCGCGCGTAGGGCTGGAAGCCTTCCAGAATGCTTTCCCCCATATGCTCTCAGGCGGGCAGCAGCAGCGCGTGGCGCTGGCTCGTGCGCTGGCCCCGCGCCCTACCGTGCTGCTGCTGGATGAGGCCTTCGCCAGCCTGGATGCGCGGCTGCGTGAAAAAGTGCGCGATGACACGCTGCATGTGTTGCAGGAAGCCGGCATCGCCACCCTGCTAGTCACGCATGATGCCGAAGAAGCCATGTTCATGGGGGACCGCATCGCGCTGATGCGGCAGGGCCGGATCTTGCAGGTGGGTGCGCCGGAAGCGCTCTATCTCGCGCCGGCAGACCGCTATGTCGCGAGCTTTTTGGGGGAGGTGAATAGCCTGCCCGCCCGAATCGCTGCCGGCCAGGCGGAAACCGCACTCGGCACCCTGCCCGCCCCAGGTTTTGTGGAGGGGGCAGAGGTGGATGTCCTGGTCAGGCCAGAGGGACTCCGCCTTGGCGCCGAAGGCGCGGTGGTGGAGGTAGAGGCCTTCCGCCTGCTCGGCGCCACCACGCTTGCCCATCTGGCGCTGCCCGATGGCGCGGGCGGGCTTTTGCACCTGCATGCCAGGCTGCCGCCTGGGCGGCGGCTCAGGCGCGGGGAGCGAATCGCCGTTTCGCTCGACCCCGAACGCGCCTTTGTTTTCCCACGCGCCGCAACATGACGGTGCTTTCATCCAAGGCCGGGGCGCGCCATATCAGGGCGGTTGGCGCGCATCCGGCTTCCTGCTAACGAGCCCGTCCCTGCCGGAAATCAGCACGCAGGAAAAAGGAGAGCATGTTAGACCTCGCCTGGTCAGAAATCGCGTTGATTGCGGTGGTGGCCATCGTCATTATCGGTCCGAAGGATTTGCCGGAGGCCATTCGCGGTGTCGCGAAGGGTGTGCAGAAACTGCGCCGCATGGCTGGCGAATTCCAGCAACAGGCCGATGAGCTGGTGCGTGAGGCGAAGCTGGATGATGTGCGCAATTCCATCCAGGAAGTGAAAAGCACCATCAGCGATATCCGGAATTTCGACCTGAAGGGCGAGATTGAAAAAGCCGTGGATTCAGATGGCACGCTGAAAAAGACCATGGCCGACGACCCGCTGCGCGATACTTTCATGCCGCCGCCCCCCGCACCCTATGTGGCCCCGGAATTGCCGCCCGCGCCCGCCGCCCCTGCCTTTGTGCCGCCCACTGTCGCGCGTTTCGCCGCCCCCTTGCCGCCCGCGCCGGAACCGGCGCCGGCACCCGTTGCGTCATCCACCCCACCCGCCGCCAGCGCTTGAGGAATTTCCGTGTCCACCACCCGGGATGACGATCCGATAGACGATAAGCCCATGCCGCTCATGGACCATTTGAAGGAGCTGCGCACGCGGCTGCTTTGGTCCATCGGGGGTTTCGTGGCGGCTTTTGCGATCTGCTACTATTTCTCGCCGCAAATCTACGCCTTTCTGGCACAGCCCCTGGCCGATATCCTGATGAAGCAGGGCGGAGGCGACCGGCGCATGATCTTCACCGCGCTGTATGAAGCCTTCTTCACCTATTTGAAGGTGGCCTTCTTTGGCGCCCTGTTCTTTTCCTTCCCGATGTGGGCAACGCAGCTTTGGCTATTTGTGGCGCCCGGCCTGTATCGGAGCGAAAAGCGCGCCATCATGCCCTTTCTGATCGCCTCGCCCTTTCTTTTCCTGGCGGGTGCGGCGCTGGCCTATTACTTCATCTTCCCGCTGGCTTGGCAATTCTTCATCTCCTTCGAAACGCCGCCGGGATCGCAGGGTATTCCGGTCCAATTGGAAGCGAAGGTTGGCGAATATCTCTCGCTCGTCATGCATATGATCCTGGCCTTTGGTGTTGCGTTTCAATTGCCAGTGCTGCTCACGCTTTTGTGTCGGGTTGGTATTCTGAATGTGGAAAGCCTGAGAAAAGGCCGGCGCTACGCCATTGTTGGCATGTTCGTGGCGGCTGCCATCCTGACGCCGCCAGATGTGATCAGCCAGATCGGCTTGGCCGTGCCATTGATCCTGCTTTATGAAATCTCCATCCTGGCGGCGAGCTGGATGGCACGGAAACCCGCCGACGAAAGCTCCAAGTCGTAACGATCCCGCTGGAGGATCCTGGCATGCATGACATAAGACAATTGCGCGCGGATCCGGCCGCCTTCGATGCGGCGCTGGCGCGGCGTGGCCTCCCACCGAAAGCGCAACAAATTCTGGAAATTGACGTCGCTCTGCGCAAGGCGACGACCGAATTTCAGGCAGGCCTCGCCCGCAAGAACGCACTGTCTCGGGCGATCGGTATCGCCATGGCGAAAGGCGACCAAGTCGAAGCGGAGAGACTCAAGGCGGAAGTTGAAGCGATTGTGTACTGGGAAGGGCATATGAGCCCAGAATCACTCGATGCGTTATTGCGAGATAGCCTGGAAACACTCCCGAACATTCTTGACGCCGAAGTGCCCGATGGCCGCGATGAAAGCGCCAATCTGGTGCAGCATCAGCACGGTACGCCACCCGAATTCCCCTTCACGCCCAAGCAGCATTTCGAATTGGGCGAAGCGCTCGGGCTGATGGATTTCGCGACCGCCACCAAGCTTGCCGGCGCGCGTTTTACGGTGCTGAAGGGCGCGCTCGCGCGGCTGGAACGCGCCCTTGGGCAATGGATGCTCAACCTGCATACCGAGGCACATGGTTATACCGAAAGCGCCGTGCCGCTTCTGGTGAATGACGGCACCATGTATGGCACCGGCCAATTGCCGAAATTCGCCGAGGATTTGTTCCGCACCACCGATGGCCGTTGGCTGATCCCAACCGCGGAAGTGCCGCTGACCAATTTCGCCGCGCAGGAAATCATGGCGGAAGCCGATCTGCCGATCCGCCTGACCGCGCTTTCGCCCTGCTTTCGGTCTGAAGCCGGCAGTGCCGGGCGCGATACGCGCGGCATGCTGCGCCAGCATCAATTCGCCAAGGTGGAGCTGGTTTCGATTGTGAAACCGGAAGACAGCGACGCCGAACATGAACGCATGACGCGCTGTGCTGAGCGCGTGCTGACCGAATTGGGCCTGGTCTGGCGGCGAATTATTCTGTGCGCTGGCGATACGGGCTTTGGCGCCGCGCGCACCTATGATCTGGAAGTCTGGCTGCCCGGCCAGCAGGCATGGCGAGAGATTTCATCCTGTTCCAATTGCCGGGATTTCCAGGCCCGCCGCATGGGGGCGCGCTACCGTCCCAAGGATGCCAAGGGCACGCATTTCCTGAATACGCTGAATGGTTCTGGTGTTGCGGTGGGGCGCGCGCTGATTGCGGTGCTGGAAACCCATCAGCAGGAAGATGGCAGCATCGCCATTCCGGAAGTGCTGCGGCCCTATATGGGCGGGCTGGCGCGGCTTACGGCTTAGAGCAGATCACGTTCAGATGGAAAATCTGAACGTGTGAAGATGCTCGAAAAACAACGACGTAGAGCGTGTTGCGTGAACCCACGTGAACGCAACATACTCTAACGCCGCGCGGCTGTTGTTGGCCGTGCCTCTGCCACTTCCATCGGTGCATTGCTGGCCTTGGGCAGGCACATGATGCGCGTGCGCGCCGCCGGGCCAGGGGGCGCGGTGCCGCGCAGGCGAAGCTCAACCTCGGGCGTTGTCGGCACAGGCTTCAGGCTTGGTTCACGCGCGCCAATCAGCATCACCGCGCCACGCCCGGAAGCGCAAAGCCCTGCCATGGCAGGGCCGGGCAAGGGAATCACCCCCGGCGCGGGGCCGGGTACAAAGCCATGCCCATGCAGCGCCGCCATCACGCGCTGCTGATAGATCAGGCCACGTTCCGGGGTCGCGGAATGATACATCGCAACGGCCTGGTTCCAATCCCCCGTGCGCGCATGCAATTCCCGCAAAAACCGCACCGCATAGGCGATATTCGTTGCGGGGTCGAAACCCGCCTCCAGGCTTGGAAAGGCCTGCGGGTGGTGCAGCAGATTGACCTGCATGCAGCCGATATCAATGGAACGCACGCCACGCGCCTGAAGTGCGCGCACTTCCTGCAATGCCTCAGCGTTCGAAGCGGCGTAACGGCCATCACCGGCGGCGTTATAGGACCAGGGCCAGGGCTGCACGCTGCCATCCGGCGCGCGGCGCCCGGTTTCAACCTTGGCAATGGCGCCGAGCAAACCAGCCGGTAGCCCCGCCTCACGCTCGGCCGCCGCAATCGCCGCGGAACACAGCCCCCAAGCTTCGGGCAAGGCCGGCGGCGCTGGGCGCGCGGCGGCATTGGTGGCGGCAGGGCGTTGCTGCCGGGGTGCTTGGGCCGGCGCCTCAGCAGCGGCGAATACCCCGCTCGGCATGGTCGCCAGCAACAGCGCCATCAGACCAACCCCGAAGACTCGTCTGGCAGTGCTGACGCCAAAGCTCGCGCGGGGTGATCCTTGCATAAGCCTCCCCTAGAGAAGATCACGTTCAGATGGAATCATCTGAACGTGTAAAGATGCTCGAAAAACAGCGACGTAGAGCGTTTTGCGTGAACCCATGTGAACACAACACGCTCTAGGCCTGCGGCGGGCAAAAGGTCAACCAAAACCGCGCGACAAAAATGATCCGCCCGCAGCACCTGGCACTCCGACACCGTCACAATGGCGGGCCTTGCGC
>JADCES010000159.1 GCA_020250005.1 Roseomonas sp. | reverse complement strand
TGATCTATAACGGGAAGGTCGTGAAGACCGCCGATTTCGGCGCCTTCGTGAATTTCCTCGGCGCCAAGGATGGGCTGGTGCATATCTCGGAATTGGCGAATGACCGCGTGAACAAGACCACCGATATCGTCAAGGAAGGCGATGCGGTGAAGGTCAAGGTGATTGGCTTTGATGAACGCGGCAAGGTGAAGCTTTCCATGCGCGTCGTGGATCAGGCGACGGGCGCGGATATCACCGAACAGGTTGGCGCCAAGCGCCCGCGCCCGGAAGGTGATGACCGGCGCGGTGGTGAGCGCGGCGGTGAGCGGGGCGAACGCCGCGAACGCCGTGAACCGCGCGGCGATTGATCCTGCCTGACCAATACCCCGCCCCCTTTTACCGGGGCGGGGCTTACCCTAATAACCCGGACCATTCATTGGGGAGCGCCGTTACTTGAAGGCCATCAATACAATCAGGATGGGGGGCGTTGATGTCCTGCCGCTGGTGGAAGGCGGCAAAGGCGTTGCCGTTTCCAATGGGCGCACTTGCGGCGCCTGGGCCTCGGCCGGCGGCGTTGGCACCTTCTCGGCCGTCAATGCCGATAGCTATGATTCGGATGGCAATATCATCCGCCAAATATATCACGGCAAAACGCGCCGCGACCGGCATGAGGAATTGGTTGAATACGGCATCAAGGGCGGCATCGCCCAAGCCCAACGCGCCTGGGATATGGCCGGTGGCAAGGGCCGTATCCACGCCAATATCCTGTGGGAAATGGGTGGTGCGGAACGCGTTGCGCGCGGCATGCTGGAAGGCGCGCGCGGCCTGATCCATGGCGTCACTTGCGGTGCGGGCATGCCCTATAAGCTCGCGGAAGTGGCGCGGGATTATGGGGTGCATTACTACCCGATCATTTCTTCCGCCCGCGCCTTTGCCGCGCTTTGGAAGCGCGCCTATCACAAGACTCGCGAATGGCTGGGCGGTGTGGTTTATGAAGACCCGTGGCTGGCGGGCGGGCATAACGGGCTTTCCAATAGCGAAAACCCAAAAGTGCCAGAAGCGCCGTTTCCACGCGTGCTGAAGCTGCGTCAGCAGATGCGCGAATTTGGTCTGGGCGATGTGCCCATCATCATGGCGGGCGGCGTCTGGTGGCTGGAAGAATGGGAAGATTGGATCGACAATCCTGATCTGGGCCCGATTGCCTTCCAATTCGGCACGCGCCCCTTGCTGACGCAGGAAAGCCCGATCAGCGATGCCTGGAAGCAGCGGCTGCTGACCCTGAAGCCAGGTGAGGTGCTGTTGCAGCCCTTCTCCCCCACCGGCTTCTATTCTTCTGCCGTGCGCAATGAATTCCTGCGCGAATTGGAAGACCGCAATGAACGCCAGGTCGCCTATACGGCGGAACCGGTGGGCGATCATTTGGCGGAATATGGCGTGGGGCCGCGCAAGCGCCCGGTGTTTGTGACACCGCATGACCTGGCGCGCATCGCGCATTGGGAAGCGGAAGGCTTCACGGAAGCCATGCGCACGCCCGACAATACGCTGATTTTCGTGACCCCCGAAAAATCGCGTGAAATCGTCAAGGATCAGGTGGATTGCATGGGCTGTCTTTCGGCCTGCCGCTTTTCCAACTGGTCTCAGCACGAACCGGATTTCGACAATGGCCGCCGCGCCGATCCGCGCAGCTTCTGCATCCAAAAGACCTTGCAGGATATCAGCCATGACGGCGCGCTGGAAAAGAACCTGATGTTCGCCGGGCATAATGCCTATCGCTTCGGGTCTGATCCTTTCTATTCCAATGGCTTCATCCCAACCGCGAAGCAATTGGTGGAACGCATCCTGACCGGGCGCTGACGCCGATCATGGCCGCGCCCGTCGCACTCGCTGCCTGGGGCAGTTTTCATGTCGGCGGGCGGGAAGTCACCATTACGGATCAGCCGGTGCGTGACGTATTGTTCACGCCCGGCGGCGTGCCGGCCAAGGTGGACCCGAACGGCACCTATCTGATTGGCGCGCTTTACGCGCAATATATGATCCCCGCCGCGCCGCGCGGGCGCCACCCCTTGCTGATGTGGCATGGCGGCGGGCTTTCCGGTGTGTGCTGGGAGACCACGCCTGATGGCCGCGAAGGCTGGCAACATTTTTTTCTGCGCCAAGGCTGGCCGGTTTATGTGAGTGATGCGGTGGAACGCGGCCGCGCCGGGTGGTCCCTGATCCCTGAGGTCACGGGCGGCACCGCGCTGACGCTCCCGATAGATAATCCTTTTGAGCGGTTTCGCATTGGCGCGGGCGCCGGTTCGTATCGGCGTGGTGAGGTGCTGCCGGGCAATCAATTCCCGGCTGATGACGCCAGTTACCGCAATTTCATGCGCCAGATCGTGCCGCGCTTCACGACGACGGATGAATTGAGCCTTGATGCCTATGATGCGCTGCTTGAACGTGTCGGGCCGGCGGTGGTGATGGCGCATAGCCAGGGCGGGTTCTTCGCCTGGAATGCGGCGCAGCGCCGGCCCGATGCTTTGCGCGCCTTGGTGCTGGTGGAGCCAGCCTCCATTGGCGATCCGGCAGAGATCGCCAAATTGCGCGATATTCCGGTGCTTATGATCTATGGCGATTACATCAAGGAAGATGCGCGTTGGCCCGATATTCGCGCGCGTGGTGTTGCCTTTGCTGAGGGCCTGCGTGCCGCGGGTGGGACGGTTGATATTGTGGACCTCCCCGAACACGGCATCACCGGCAATAGCCACATGATCATGATGGACCGCAATAGTGATCAGGTGGCGGCGCTGGTGCAGGGCTGGCTCGCCGCGCGCGGGTTATGGGCCTGATAAACCGGCTTTTCCTCCCACGCTTTCGGGTCTAGCATTCCCTTCCTTGAAGGGAAGCGTACCTGGAATGTCTGTGCTTGATGGCGCCGCGCGGCGGAATCTTTTTCTCTTGGCCTGTTGTCAGGCCATTGGTCAGGCCGGCAATACGCTGATGTTCGCCGCCACCGCGCTTTCCGTGGTGACCTTCTACCATAACCGAGACCTCGCCACGCTCCCGGTCACCTTGCAGCATCTGGGCATCATGATCGCGGTGTTTCCCGCCGCCGCGCTGATGCAGCGCATGGGCAGGCGCTTTGGTTTTCGTGTGGGTTCCATCTTCGGCATGGTGGGCGGCGCGATTGTGGCGTTGGGGCTTTATACCGCGACCTTTGCGCTGATGTGCCTTGGCGGGCTGATCCTGGGTTATGCGGTGGCGAGTTTGCAGATGTATCGCTTCGCCGCGGTGGAATTGGTGCCCGCTTCCTATCGCGCCAAGGCGATTTCCTGGGTGACGGCGGGCGGTGTGGTGGCCGGCATTATCGGCCCCAGCATTGTGCGCTTTTCGCATGACCAGATGCTGCCGCTCTATCTCGCGACCTATATCGCGCTGATTGGCATTCATGCTGTCGTTTTCATCATCATGGGCTTCATCAAATTCCCGCCGATGCAGGAAGCAACCGTGAAGGCGGATGGCACCGCCGTGGCACCACCACGCCCCTTGCTGGAAATTGCCTCTCAGCCGCGCTTCATCGCGGCCGTGATTTCCGGCATGGTCGCCTTTGGCATCATGTCCTTCCTGATGAGTGCCTCACCGCTCGCGATTGTGGCCTGTGGCCTGCCGCATACGGAAGCGCATTGGGTGATCTTCATGCATGTGATGGGGATGTTCGTACCATCCTTCTTCACGGGCAATCTGATCACGCGTTATGGCACCACCAATGTCATGTTCTGGGGCATTGCGCTGCTGTTGCTGGGTGTTTTTGCGGCACTCGCCGGCAATCACGAATGGCATTTCCGGATTGCGCTGACGCTGAATGGCGTGGGTTGGAATTTCCTGTTCATCGGCGCCACCAATCTTGTCACCACCTGCTACCGCCCGAATGAACGCGGCAAGGCGCAGGCGCTGAATGACTTCCTGGTGTTTGGTACCACCGCGACCGCGAGCTTCCTGGCCGGCTTCCTGCATGAGCATTTCGGCTGGGTGCCGCTGAACTGGGCCTCCATCCCGCTGCTGCTGGTGGCGGTGCTGGCGGTGACCTGGCTGCGCTTTCAGCGCGAACCGGCGCGCGCGGCGGCGTAGCGCGCCTTCATCAAGGGTGCCGTATCGGTCCCTCCATACTCGTTTATCCAAACTAAACGCCACGCAGCAAGAGTGGCTTAACATAAGAAAACCGTTGTCAAGTCTCGCGGATAATACCAAATCCTGCGTGTGGTGAAGCAATTATCGGATTCCCCAAAGCGGTGGGTATGTGATTAAACATGGTGAGCATAGGAGGCTTACCGTGCCACGGACGATTACCTTACGTTCTGCCTTCATCGCTTCGTACCTTCGCCGCTTGGTGCGGCTGAGCAAGGATGCGCCCCAAGCGCGCCGCCTGTTGGCGCTGGCGGCGATCTATGGTGGCGGTAAGCCTACGGATGCAGCGCGTCTTGGCAATGTCACATTGCAGATTGTTCGGTCAAACGTATAGGTTTGACAGGTGGTGAGGTTCAACACCGAGGGGCCGGAAGGCCTGCTTGACTGCAAAACCTCAGGCCCCAGGCCCATCCTGACCGATACGCATCGCCAGGCGCTAGTGGTCCGATCGCTGCTGTCGGTTCCCGACAGCGGTGTGAATCGGCTCACCAAATATACGGCTAGTGGTGCGCGGGGGCGTTTTGGTCAGGGGATAGGTCAGCATGAATCGCACCACTAGCTGCTCAGATTGACAGCGGTCCGATACCAGCGGTTCACGGCGCGGTGCGCTGGCGACTTTGCGATCTTGGCCATTGGCTGTGGTAGGAATTTCGCGTCTCGGTATCGGTGCAAACGCTGAGCCGGGAATTGCGCGCGATGGGCTACCGTAGGCTTTCGGCCCGCCCGCGCCATCATGCGCAGGCGGAAGGCGTCATTGAGGCGTTTAAAAAAACTTGCCCGCCACGCTGGCGGGCATCGCGCAGGACCAGGGCTGTGATCTTGGCGCAATAGAGGTCTGGTTCGCGGATGAAGCGCGCATCGGGCAGAAGAATGGCATCACCCGCCGCTGGGCGCGGCGCGGCACGCGGCCTTCAGCGCCGCGGGAACAGCGCTGCGCTTCGACCTATATCTTCGGCGCTGTCTGCCCGCAGGAGGTCAAGGGCGCGGCCTTGGTGCTGCCGTTTTTGCAACACCGCAGCGATGAACCTGCATTTGGATGAAATCAGCGGTATGGTCAGCCCCGGCAAGCATGCGGTGCTACTGCTCGATCAGGCCGGATGGCACTTCTCGGGTGAGGTCAGCGTGCCCGCCAACATCACCTTGCTGCCGCTGCTGCCAAAATGTCCCGAATTGAACGTGATGGAGAATATCTGGCAATTCATGTGCGACAATTGGCTATCCGATCGCGTGTTTCGCAATCACGATGATATCATTGATCACTGCTGTCATGCATGGAACAGGCTCATCAGCCAGCCATGGCGCATCATGTCTATCGTGCTGCGGAAATGAGTGCGTGGGTACTAAACTGTGGGAATTGGTATGACTTCTGCCACTGACCTTGCTGGAGAGTTTTGCGCGGTCCGGGATTGACAATCCGCGCTTGGGCATTGGGCTCTTTGGGATCAATAGTTTCATGGCGCTGACTGGCGCGCCCATCATCTTGCGCTCATTCCAATGATTGACGCCGCGCGCGTTCCGCGCGACGAAGGCGCCATAAGCTTTGCGAAGGATGCCCCCAATGAAGGACGCGATTTATGGCGGCGTGAATGCCGCGGTGCTGACGGCGATGAAGCCCGATCTGACCCCCGATCTGGATCGCATGGCGGCGCATGCGAAATGGCTGCTGGCCAATGGCTGCACCGGTCTTGGCGTGCTGGGCACGACCGGTGAAGCAAACTCCTTCGGCCTGCATGAACGCAAGGCCATTCTGGAAGGGCTGATCGCGCGCGGCATTCCGGCGGCGCGCATGATGCCAGGCACGGGCTGCGCCAGCCTGATGGATAGTGTGGAACTGACGAAGCATGCACGCGATGCCGGCTGCCCCGGCGTGCTGATGCTGCCGCCCTTCTACTATAAGGGTCCTTCCGATGATGGGCTATTCGCCTATTTCTCGGAAGTGCTGAACCGCATTGGTGGCGGGGTGAAAGTCTATCTCTATCACTTCCCGCAGCAATCGGCGGTGCCCTTCAGCCTTTCCTTATTGGAACGCCTGATCAAGGCTTTCCCCGGCACCATCAAGGGTGTGAAGGATTCATCCGGCGATTACGCCAATATGCAGGCCATGGTGCAGGCTTTCGCCAAGGATGGGTTTGAGGTTTATTCCGGTAGCGATGAATTCCTGCAACGCATCCTCGCTGAAGGTGGCGCGGGCTGCATCACAGCGGCTTCCAACGGAAATTCCCATTGGGGCGGCATTGTCTATGCCAAGCGCACAGGTGCTGAGGCCGATGCGGCGCAGGCCGTGTTGAATGCCACGCGCAAGGCCGCGACTTCCGTGCCGCTGATTCCGGGCCTGCGTGAGATTATTGCGCGCAGCACGGGTGATGCCGGCTGGCGCACCATTCGCCCGCCGCATCTGCCGTTGAATGCCGCGCAGGCAGAGGCGGTTTGGGCGGCCTGGGGTGCGGCAGGCGCACTGCCTCTGCCGGGGCTTTCCCCCGCCAAGGCGGCAGAATAGTGCCATGAAGGAACCGCTGCGCTGCCGCCCGCCGGCAGTCGCGACCATTCAGCTTGATGATGCCAATGTGCGGGTCACGCGCTGGGATTTCGAACCCGGCGCGGAAACCGGCTGGCATCGCCATGGCATGGCTTATGTCGTGGTGCCGGTGACGGATGGGACTTTGTTGGTGGAGCTTCCTGGCGGTGAAACCATGACCGCCGATCTTAAAGCCGGCGTCGCTTACGCGCGCGCCGCAGGGGTTGAGCATAATGTCGTCAATGGCGGAACGGCGTCGCTCTCCTTCGTGGAAACCGAACTCAAGCATTTGATCGGTTGATCTTCGAAGGCAGCGTAACCAGCGCAAGGCCGATAAAGACCAAGGCAGCAGCCGGGATGGTGAGCCAGCCCGGCACCTCCCCAAAAATTGCGAAACCCCAGATCAGGCCAGTAATGGTGACGATATAGCCCACTTGCGATGTCACCACACCGCCTTGCGTCGCGAGTGATCGGAAATAGATCAGGTAAGCAAGTGCCAGCAACACACCTTGCGCCATGGTAAGGGGCAGCCCGGCGATATCCACGGCGCGTATTTGCCCGGTTGAAAACGCAATCACCCCCATGATCAGCGCCGCCGCGCCGCAAGTGCCGGCCGCGAGCGCCAAGGGCGCCGCGCCGCGTGGCGCGAGCTTGACGCCGGCGATATTCGCCACCGCATACCAAACCGGGGTGCATGCGGCGAGCAAGGCCCAGGGCAGTGCCTCGGGGTCCGGCAGCGCCGCGCCTGGCGCCATGGCAAGCCCAATGCCGACCAGGCCCAGAATACTGCCGCCAATGCGCCGCCAGGATACTTTCTCCATCCTGAGCAGCATGGCGCCAAGCACGGTCAGCATGGGCGAGAGCGGGATCAGCAGGGAAAAGAAGCCTGCTGGAATATGCTGCAAACTTGTGAAGCCGAACAGGTTCGACAGTACAAGCCCGGTCAGCCCAGAAACACCATAATGGATTAGATAAGGCCGCTTCAGCGCGGGGATTTCGCGCCGCGCGAAGCAGACGCAAAGCAAGGTAATGGTGCTGAAACCCGAAGCGCCGAGTGCGATCATCAAAGGTGGCCAACCCATGCCGCCCAGGGTCTTCACGAAAATCGGCGTGGCGCCCCAAATGGTGCCTAGCAGCAAAAGCGGCAGAATGGCGTTGAGCGCGAAACGCATGGCGACACTCGCGCGCGAAAGCGCCCGAGTGTCAAGCGGTTGAAAAAAGCACCCGCTTGACGGCATGGTGCGGCGATGTCTCTGCCCGATTCGGAAATGGTGCCGCTTCGCCCTGGCTTGCTCGGCCCGCCGGAGCTTTGCCCGGTGCGTTGGCGCCGTTCTGAACGTGCCCGTTCGGTCAGTTTGCGCATTGATCCCCGCGCCGGTGATGTGGTGGTGACACTGCCCATGCGCGCAAGCCGCCGCGCGGGGCTGGAACTTCTGACGGCGCATGCCGCCTGGGTGCTGAAGCGCATCAAGGCCCTGGCGCCGAGCATTTCACTTGCCCATGGTGCGGCGGTGCCCTTGGGCGGTGTGCCGCATCCCGTGCTGCATGATCCATCGCGGCGCGGTGGTGCCTTCGTGGAAAATGGCGCCATTATCGTGACGGGTGCGGTGGAATTTCTGCCGCGGCGCTTGCGCGATTTTCTGCGGATCGAGGCAAAGCGGCGCATCCTTCCCTTGGCTGCGACGCATGCCGAAAAACTTGGTGTCGCCATCAAGGCCATTCGCGTGAAGGATACGCAAAGCCGCTGGGGGTCTTGCGCGCCGGATGGCACGCTCGCCTTTTCCTGGCGCCTGGTCATGGCGCCGGATGCGGTGCTGGATTATGTTGTCGCGCATGAGGTCGCGCATTTGCGTGAGCTGAACCACTCTCCGCGCTTCTGGGCGCATGTCGCGGCACTTGCCCCGCATCGTGAGGAAGCCGAGGCCTGGCTGCGCGAAGAAGGCCCGGCCCTGCTGCGCGTGGGCTGAGAAGAACAAGGATCGAGGATTGCGATGAAAGCCGTTGGATACAGGAAATGCCTGCCGATTGATCAGGCGGATGCGCTGATTGATCTGGACATCGCAGCCCCCGCAGCGCCAACCGGGCGCGATATGCTGGTGGAAATCCATGCCGTATCGGTGAACCCCGTGGATACCAAGGTGCGCCGCCGCGATGACCCAGGTGAGGCGCCGCGCATCCTGGGCTTTGATGGCGCCGGTGTGGTGCGTGCAGTCGGGCCGGATTGCACGCTATTTCGCCCCGGTGATGAGGTGTTTTACGCCGGCGTGATTAATCGTTCCGGCACCAATGCTGAATTGCATCTGGTGGATTAACGCATTGTCGGGCGCAAACCGCACAACCTGACCTTTCCCGAAGCCGCCGCCGTGCCGCTCACTGCGATTACCGCTTGGGAAGGTTTGTTTGATCGCCTTGGCGTGCCGCAGGGCGGCGCGCAGGGGCAGACGCTGTTGGTGATTGGTGGCGCGGGCGGCGTTGGTTCCATGGTGATCCAGATGGCGCGTGCGCTAACTGGGCTGACGGTGGTGGCGACTGCTTCTCGCGCAGAAAGCGTAAAATGGTGTCGCGATTTGGGCGCGCATCACGTAGTGGATCATCATGGTGATATCGCCGCGCAAATGGAGGCCCTTGGCTTGCGTGGCGCCAATTACGTCTATTCCGCCAATACTACTGCCAAAAATTGGGCGGCGATGGTGGAGGCGGTGGCGCCGCAAGGCCGCATTCTGCTGATCGAAAGCCAGGCGCCGGTGGATGCGCGCGATGTGATGCGCAAATCCGTCTCAATCCATTGGGAGCTGATGTTCACGCGGCCCCTGTTCAATACGCCCGACATGATCGAACAGCACCGCCTGTTGAATGAGGTTGCGGAGCTGATCGAAGCCGGGCGCATGCGCGGCACCATGACGCGCAATCTGGGCAAGATCAATGCGGCCAATCTGACGCAAGCGCATGCGTTGGTCGAAAGCGGCGGCATGATCGGCAAGGTGGTGCTGGAAGATTTCTAGATCACGCGTGGTCGTGACAAGGTAGGGACGATGCAAAGCCCCTTTGTGCAGCTTGCGGAAATCTATCGCGGCCCGGCGGTGGAAAGCATTCATCACGGCATCGCCGTGGTGATGGACAGCGATGGGCGCCAGGTGCTGGCGATGGGTGATCCTGCCTTCGTCACCTTCCCGCGATCCTCACTCAAGCCCTATCAGGCGGTGGCGCTGGTCGAAACCGGTGCGGCGGATGCTTTGGGATTGAGCGAGGAACACCTCGCCCTTTCCTGCGCGTCCCATAGTGCTGAGGATTTTCAGGTGGCTTTGGTGCGTGATTGGCTGGCGCGCATGGGGCTTTCCGAATCAGCGCTGGTGTGTGGGCCGGATATGCCGCGCGCGGCGGCGGATCAGGCGAAGATTTATCGCGCGGGCGGCGACAGATCGCGCATCTACCATAATTGCTCCGGCAAGCATTGCGGGTTTCTGAGTGTGGCGCAGAAGCTTGGCGCGCCGGTGGCTGGCTATGGTGATCCGGCACATCCGACGCAAAGGCTCTATCTGGAAATCCTGTCGGAATTGCTCGGTAGTGATGCAGAGCGTTTGCAGGCTGGTGTGGATGGCTGTGGCTTGCCGGCGCTGGCGCTTTCCATGGAAGCCATGGCGAGTGCTGCGGCACGCTGGGCAGCGCGGAAGGTGGCAAGCCCTGCGCGGCGTACCGCGATTGAAAGATTACAGGCTGCCATTGCGAAGTATCCGGATCATCTTTCGGGGCGCGATCAGGCGACCAGCCGCATTGTGCGCGCAACCAATGGGCGTGTGCTGCTAAAGGGCGGCGCGGAGGGTTTTGTGGTGGGCTTCGTGCCGGATCTGGGTTTGGGGATTGCGGTGAAACTCGCCGATGGCGCATCGCGCGCCAAGATGGGGGTTTTTGCCGCGCTGCTCGGTCGGCTCGGCTTGCTGGATGCCGCCGCCACGGCTGCGCTGGTGGATGCGGTTGAAGGCGATATCGCGGACAGCAATGGCAAGCCTGTTGGGCGCATTGCCGTGACGCTGCCGGACCAATCCGTATGACTGGGCGTTTCGATGTCAGCATTGATGCGCGCGGTATCGCGCGCCTTGCAGTTGCGCATGATGCCAAGCTGAACACGCTGAACCCGGCACTGTTGGATGAGGCGATTGCGGCGCTGCGTGATCTTGCAACGCGCCCCGGCTTGCGAGCGGCGGTGCTGACCGGCGAAGGCGAACGCGCCTTCATCGGTGGCGCAGATATTAGCGCCATGGCTGCTTTGGAAACCCCTGCCGAGGCGGAGGCTTTCATCCGTCGCATCCATGGCATTTGCTCTGCCATCCGCGACCTCCCCGTACCAGTGATTGCGCGCATCAATGGCTGGTGCCTTGGCGCTGGGCTGGAGGTGGCGGCCGCTTGCGATATGCGCATCGCCGTGCGGGATGCGAAATTCGGCATGCCCGAAGTGCGTGTTGGCATTCCTTCCGTGGTGGAAGCGGCGTTATTGCCTGGCCTGATCGGCTGGGGCCGCACAAGGCGCTTGCTGCTGCTGGCGGAAACCATCTCGGCCGCTGAGGCACTTTCCTGGGGGTTATTGGAAGAAGTCGCGCATCGCGAACGCATTGATGCGCGCATCGAAGCCTGGATCGGCCATTTGCTGACAGCGGGGCCTGAGGCCATTCGCGCGCAGAAGGCGCTGATCCGGCAATGGGAAGATTGCACCATCAGTGAAGCCATCGCCGCCGGCATTACCGCCTTCGCAGCCTCCTGGAAAACGGATGAACCGAAGCGCATGATGGCGGCCTTCCTTACCGAACAGAAGGCGCGCAAAGGAAAGCCCTGAGCGCGCGCCTCAGCGCATCAGGCAGCGCATGTCAGACATGCAAATAGGTATCGCGGACCTCCGGCGCGGCGCCGAGTGCTGCGCTATCGCCCTGCCAGACCACGCAGCCCTTTTCGATAACCACATGCCAATCAGCCAAGCGCATCACGGCGGCCAGGTTCTTATCTATCAATAGGATCGCCTGGCCTTCGGCGCGGAGCTTCGCCAAGACCTGCCAAATCTCGGCACGGATCAGCGGCGCCAGCCCCTCGGTCGCCTCATCCAGCACCAGCAGGCGCGGATTGGTCATCAGCGCGCGCCCGATCGCGAGCATTTGCTGCTCCCCACCCGAAAGCTTCGCACCTGATTGGCGGCGCCTTTCGGCTAGGCGCGGGAATAGCGCATAGATCGCCGGCAAATCCCAGCGCGGCGCACCGCCCGTGCGATTGGCGGCGGTGGCGACAAGGTTTTCTTCAACACTTAGCGTTGGGAAAATCTGGCGTCCTTCTGGCACTAGCCCAATGCCACGCTGGGCGATGCGATAGGGTGGTTCGCCGGAAATATCCTGACCATCAAAACGGATATGCCCAGCATTTGGGCGGATCAGCCCCATGATGGCGCGCACCGTGGTGGTCTTGCCCATGCCATTGCGCCCAAGCAGCGTCACCACCTGCCCCGCCCCCACGCCAAAGCCGATGCCGTTCAGCACCTGGCTTTCGCCATAGCCGGCGACCACACCTTCAAGCGTCAGCATGGCACTTCTTCTTCGCCAAGATAGGCTGCGCGCACTTCGGCGCTGGCACGAATTTCGGCGGTGCTGCCGCTCGCGATAATGCGACCTTCGGCGAGCACCGAAATCCGATCTGCCAAAGCGAAAACCGCCTGCATGTCATGTTCCACCAGCAGAATGGCGTAGCGCGACTTCAGGCGCCGCAGCAGCGTAATCAGGCGTTCGGTTTCCTCAGGCCCTGCCCCAGCCAATGGTTCATCCAGCAGCAGCAAGCGCGGTTTGGTGGCGAGTGCAATGGCGATTTCCAGCGCGCGTTTTTCGCCATGGCTAAGCGCACCCGCGATGATCGCCGCACGATCCGTGAGCCCTACCTCGGCCAGGGCGTCACGCGCTGCGCCATTGAGCGCTTCTTCCGAAGCGGCGGCGTGAAAAAAGCGAAAGGAAGAACCGCTTTTTGCTTGCACGGCCAGGGCGACATTTTCCAGCACGGAAAAGCCGGAAATGATGCTGGTGATCTGAAAACTACGCGCCAGGCCCGCATGCACGCGGCGCGGGAAGGAAAAGCGCGTAATGTCCACCCCGGCAAAGACGATGCGCCCGGCATCAGGCGCAACCGTGCCGGTGATCTGATGGATCAGCGTGGTCTTGCCTGCGCCATTTGGGCCGATTAGTGCGTGGACTTCGCCTGGTTGCACGTCCAGGCTGACATCATTCGTCACCGCAAGCCCGCCATAATGCTTGCGCAAGCCCTGAACGCTGAGGAGCGCCTCAACCACGGCGCGCCCCCAGAAAACCGATCAAACCGCCACGCATGAACAGCACCGCCAAAATCAGCAGCGGACCGAAGATCATTTTCCAATGCGTGGTCAGGCTGGGCAGCCAGGTTTCCAGCAGCACAAACAGCACAGCGCCAAGGATGGCGCCGGAAAGCCGCCCAAGCCCGCCCAGGATCACCATGAAAATCAACTCACCGGAACGCTGCCAGCTCATGTAAGCCGGGGCGACGAATTCCGTTGCATTGGCGAACAACACACCGGCCAACCCCGCCAGCGTGCCCGCAATGACATAGGCCAAAAGCCGATACGGGTAAGGCGCAAAGCCCACCGCCTGGGCGCGCAGCGGATTTTCCCGCGCCGCACGCAGCACGCGCCCGAAGCGGGACGCCAGTAGCATGGCGCAAAGCCCCCAGCACAACACCAGAAAACCGAGGCAGAGGTAATGAAAGAAAAGCCGGTTCTCCATCAGCCGAGAGCCGAAAATTTCGGTCCGGTCATACATCGTATAGCCGTCATCCCCACCATAGGCGGCAAGCGACGACGCAGTGAAAAACGCCATCTGCCCGAAGGCGAGGGTGATCATGATGAAATTCACGCCCTCAGTCCGGATCGCAATCGCGCCCGTCAGCAGGGAAAACAGCGCAGCGGCAGCAATCGCGACGGGTAGCACAATGGTGATATCGGTCAGCCGATGCGCATCCAGAATGGCAACGGCATAGGCACCAACGCCCATCGCCGCCGCATGGCCAAGGCTTGCCAATCCGGCGCCGCCCACCAGGAAGGAAAGCGAAACCGCGGCCGCGGCCAAAATCATCATGCGCGCAAACATGGTCAGGTAATGATTGGCGCCAAGCCCGATGAAGGGTGCGATCGCGAGTACGGCCAGCACCAGCAGCGTCAGCGCCACATCAAGCCGCAGGCGCGGCATGCTAACCACTCCTGGCTGGGAAAAGCCCGCGCGGGCGGAAGGCCAGGATCGCCGCCATGGCGATATAGACCAGCATGGAAGCCAGCGCCGCGCCGG
>JADCES010000158.1 GCA_020250005.1 Roseomonas sp. | reverse complement strand
GTCACGGCGGGTGTGGCCTTTGAATGCGTGGGTTTTGAGATTCAACAGCAAAATCATGCGATATTTCAAAAAGATATACCACATCCGCCAACTCTTGGTGAATAATGCGGGCTAGCTAGGGTTGCAGCAACCGCCATCCTTATCGGTGCATAGGCTTCCATCGAGATTTGTCAGACGCGCCGTCATCTCCAGTATCGTCAATGCACAGGCAGAGACCAGAATAGCTTCTGCGAAGGCTAGCGTCAGTGCTTAGTTAAGAGGTGCGCGCATTGCTACGCCCGCTCATTGGATACCAACCGTCGCCGCTTTCCCCTCCTCAAGCGTCGCATCCCGCGCAATCGCGCCATGATTGGCAAGCATATAGGCGACAATTGCCCATTTCTGCTCATCCGTGAGACGCGTTGGATCGTCAAAGGGCATCATCATCTGATTATATTCAAACAGGCCAAGCGCGGTACTGAATTTCTGGATTTGTGTCCGCTCGCCCCAGATAGGCGTCTGGAAGCCGGCACCGCGCCGGCCATCATCTCCATGGCATGCTGCGCAGTTTTCGGCGTAGAGGCGCTGCCCCTCAGAAATTTGGGGCGAGGACGCAGGCTGCCCGGTGGCAGCAGAAACAAGCAGCGCAAGTCCAGCCAAGGCCGGCAGCGGCAATATCAAGAAACGCATGGCTTTGCTTCTTTATGTTCAAGAACCACTGACAAGGGTACTGCGGGCGATGCGCAGAACACCGCCCGCGGCCAGGCCTTCAGGCCACTTCGACACGGAATTTTGGAATGGCCCAATTCGCCATGCCGAGTGAGTTCATCGGAACACTCTCCGGTTGCGTGGTGCCGGCATTATCCGTGGTGCGGGTTTCGATCACATGCCGCCCTGCTGGCGCATCCCACGGCGTGGAGAAGCGGACCCAAGTGTACTTGCCAAGATTCGGCTGCCGGATCTCTGCGCGCTGCCAGGCGCCGCCATTGATCCTGACCTCTACCTGCCGCACCCCGTGTTGTGGCGCCCAGGCATAGCCGGTCAAATCCTGACGCCCGGCTGAGAGCCGCGGTAGTTGCCCGCGCTGCAATGGGTAATTTGCCGGCACGGAGGGAGATTTTTCCAGAACCAGTGGAATGGTCAGGAAGGATTTCGGCGGCATCCAGGTGACCATCGGGCCCTGAATATCATCAGGGCCGACGCCAATGAATTCATCCTCGGTCGCGCTGAATTCTGGGCGCTGATAGCTCGGGCCGATGAATACCTCGCCGCGCGTATTCAGCCGGGACCAAATGCGCTTGTCGGAGACGCGGATTTCCGTCAGCCATTTGATGGAAGCCGTGCCGCCCCAACCGGGGACCACCATGCGGACCGGCGCGCCATGATCCGGCACCAAGGGGTTGCCATTCATCGCAAAGCACACGCCCATATCATGCTGCAGCGCGACCACATCGCTATAGGGCATTGGGCGGCCCATATCATTGCCATCCACGCCGGACCAAAAAAGCACCGTGCGCGCACCGGGCTTAATGCCGACACGGGCGAAGATTTCACTCATGGGCACATATTGCCATTCGGCCTGACCAATCGCGCCCAGCACCCAATTGCCACCTGCAACCTGCTGGCCCGTCAGCCCATCCTGTTCCCAGAATAAGGTACGGCCATTGCCATGGCATTCCATGGTCGCGATGATGGAACGGCTGCGCATGCCGATCAGATCATTGTAGCTGAGCTCTACGGGCCTTTCGACCGAAGTGCCATGGATGCGCAGCTTCCAATTCTCGCGTGCCAATACCGGGCGGGCTTCCACGGTCGGCGTTGGGTAGTGATTGCGGACATAGAATTCCTCAATCGGCGTCATGAAAGTCGTGAAATTCCAGAAATTTCCGGACCGCACCGTGGCGCCGATATTCAGCACGCGGCTGTCATCCTTAAGGATGGCCCGGCGCGCAGGCGCGGCGGGGGCGGCAGGTGCTGCGGGCGCGGTCTGGGCCGACGCCGGTGTAGCGCTTGGCAGGGTCATGGCGGCCGCACCGAAGGCGGCAGCCGAGACGAAAAGTGACCGCCGCTGCGTATTGGTTCCGTGGCGCAGCACTTCGGTCGCGATAGCATCCGCCTCGGCGCGCTGCCTGGCTTCGCGCTTGACATCAGACATTGTGTTATCCTTCCTCTCGCAGCCGGACCTCCGGCTTCGCTGGGAGATGCCTAGCAATGTTGGTGCCATGCTGCACGCAGGGCGCAGTGCTCCAAGCCATTGATCCCAAAGGACGGTCTAATTTTACTTGTCCGGAGGTTCGGATTCTATCCCTGCTACAGTCCGATTTTTCGGACCGGATCAAACGCTATCGCCGCGCAGGCCAAGCCGACGCAGCTTTTCAAACAGGGTTGAGCGCGACACCTGAAGCCATTCCGCCGCCCGGGTGACATCGCCTTGGCTCGCCGCAAGAGCCGCCGTGATGGCCCGGCGCTCAGCGGCGTCACGCGCATCTGCCAGTCGCGGTACCTGCGTATCAGACCCTGTGCGCAAGGCACGCTCAGGAAAAAGATCGCCCGCCGTGATCAATTCCCCGTCGGTCAATGCGGCTGCGCGTTCAATCCGGTTGCGAAGTTCGCGCAGATTGCCCGGGAATTCATGATTGATCAGCGCGTCCTCCGCCAGCGTCGTGAAGCCGCGCAAGGGCCGCGCAAACCCGGCCGCAAATTCGCCAAGAAACCGCCGCGCAAGGGGTAGAATATCTTCGCGCCGCTCGCGCAGCGCCGGCATGGTGATGCGGATCACGGCAAGGCGGAAAAACAAATCCTCGCGAAAGCGCCCCTCGGCGATGCGCGCCTCCAGATCGGCATTGGTCGCCGCAACGATCCGCGCACGGAATGGCAAATCACGTTCGCCGCCCAAGCGGCGGAAAACGCGCTCCTGCACCAGGCGCAGCAGCTTTGCCTGCAGCGGCATGGGGAGTTCTGCGACCTCATCCAGGAACAAGGTGCCGGCGCCGGACTGCTCAGCCAAACCCTCATGCCGCGCTGTGGCACCTGTGAAAGCGCCGCGTTCATGGCCGAATATTTCACTTTCCAGCAAATCCATGGGCAGGGCAGCGCAATTGGTGGCTACGAAGGGTAGCCGCGCGCGCGGTCCTTCAGCATGCAAAAGCCGCGCGGCAACTTCCTTGCCTGACCCGCTTGGCCCTGTCAGCAGAACGGTCGAGTCAATCGGCGCCACGCGGCGGAGCGCGCGCTCCACGGCCAGGATGGCAGGCGCTTCGCCCAGAATGTAGCCTTGGCCGCGTTGCCAGCGGGGCGCCAATAGGGCCTCAAGCCGTCGCAGCAAGGCTTCGATATCGAATGGCTTGGTAAGGTAATCAGCCGCGCCAGCCTGCATGAGCCGCACAGCCTGGGCGATATCGCCGTGGCCGGTAATGAAGATAATGGGCGCCAATCCGCAGGATAGCGCAAGCGCGCGATACACTTCCTCCCCATTCATGTCGGGCAGGCGTATGTCGCAAATCACGGCATCGGGCGCCGAACGCGACAAGGCGTTGACGGCATCGCTGCCCGAGCGGAACCAACTGGCGCGATAGCCTTCCACCGCCAGCCAATCCGCCACCGATTGACCCATGACAGGATCATCTTCGATCAGTGCCACATGGGGCGCCGGATCAGGCAGCGGCGAGGAGGTGCGTGCGGCGTTTGGCATCTGGAATCCGGATGGTGATTTGGGTACCGGGCGGATCGGCAAGCTGCAATTCGGCATGGAGTTCGCGCATCAGGCGCACCACCGTCCAAAGGCCAAGGCCGCCCGCCTGAGGCAATTGTTCGGTACGCCCATCCAGCAACAGTCTGCGCGCTTCCGCTGGCAGGCCAGGCCCTTCATCGCCCACAACCAAGGTCAGCAGCCCATCGGCAGCGTCAGCGCGCACCGTAATGCGGCCACCAGGCGATGAGGCGGCGCAAGCATTGAGCAGCAGGTTCAGCGCAATCTGGCGGACTGCCTGGGCTGGCGCCGGAAAGCTGCCTTCAATCGCCTGCCGCCAATCAAGCACCAGATCACGGCGCCGTGCCTCGCTCTCGATCAGCAGGCGAAGATCATCAATATCAGCCGCCGACACCAGTCGTGCATCCGCCTCTCCACGCCATAAGATAAGCGAGGCACGAACGATGTTATGGATGCCCATCAGGCCGCGTTCCAACAAGGAAGCCGCGCGCATGCGCCGTTCCGGATCATCACCATGGCGCTGGATCATGCGCACCGCATTGAACAGACCGCCCAGCGGGTTGTTCACCTCATGCGCCATGGCCGAGGCGTACCGACCCACCAATGCGCGGCGCTCCTCCTCCGCGAGCCGGGTGAGCAGGGCTTCGCGTTCGGCAATAGCGATGGCGGCGGCATTGTAGCGGCGAAAGGCACGGCCGGCTTCGGTATCTGCCGGTGGTAATTCCTCCTCAGGGATCGGGTCCAGCCTGCCATCTGCGGCGCGGCCAAGGCGTTCAGACAATCTCAGCACCGGGCGCAGCATGCGCCTGACCAAAAGCCAGCCAAGGATCGCGAAAAATAGCGTGAGCGCAGCATTCACGCCGACAAGTGTGAGCAATGTTGCCCGCCTTTCACTGGCAAGCGCGGTCACATCCACTTCCGCCGCGATGCGCCCGACCGGCACGCCCCCTTCGCTCACCGCGCGATGGATCCAGCTTGTCGTGGCACCAACCTGCAGCTGCAGCGGTGCCGCAGCCGCTTCTACCGGCGATGCGGCACCAAGCGGATGACGGATGGGATCGGAGGCTGCCAACACCATGTCATCCGGCAGCATAACAAGTACACGGAGCGCCCCGACGCCGCGATAACGGGTGCGCGACCTGTCCAGGGCGTCGAAGGCTTCCCATGGGTCGCGGCGAATCATCGCCGGCAGCAGCGCGGTTGAAAGCCCATCGAGATAGGCGCCGCTCAGTTCTTCAAAATGTGCGGCCTGGGTTGCTTCAAGCCGAAGCAGGACAAGTTTGGATATGGCGGCGGCCACACCCATCATGAGCAGCGTGATCAATAGCGGTACGCGCAGCGCCAGTGGCCAGCGGCGCGGTGTGAGCGGACGCATCACCCGGCCGCCCGTGCGCGTCGGCTGAGTATTGCAATGCTGTCGAACAAATCGGACGATCCGATCACGAAGCCATCGAGACGCAAAGTGGCAAGGATGGCACGCCCATCGGGCGTTTCGGGCATGGTGAGCAACGCATCGCGGATGGCGCGCGCCAGCCCAGGATCACCCTGGCGCGATGATGCAAAGGGTGGGAAGCCCATGGGCGCGGAAGCCTGCACGATACGCGTTGCGCCAACCAGCGCGGGCTCAATTTCAGACATCACATCCCAGACATAGCCATCCACCGAACCGGATTGCGCAAGCCCTGCGGCAACCGCGCGGATCACATTGCGATGGCCATAGGTGAAGAAGCTGCGTGCGAAAAAGGCGCTGGGCGCCGTGCCAATATCGGCCAGCATGGCGCCTGTGACCAGGAAGCCCGAATTACTATCCGGGTCGGAGAAGGCGTGAATATCGCCGCGCAGATCCGACAAGCCTACGGCACCGCGATCCTGCCGCGCAATAACGTAAGCTTGGTAGAGTGGCGCCCCGCGATACAGTGGCACCGCCAGGATATCCAGCGATTCGCGATGTTGCACAAAAGGATAGCCGCAAATCCAGGCGGCGTCGAGTTGGCCTGCCACCAGCAGCGAGGTGACCTCACGATAGGTCCGGCGTTTGACCACTTGCACGGGCCTGCCGAGGCGGGAAGAGATATGAGCTTCAATTTGCCGCACCAGGACGATGTCCGAATCAAGAAAGACTGGCGTCAAGCCAAGCGTGACGGCGCGATTGGCCAGCAGCGGTGGCGCCGCGATTGCCCCCACCGCGGCAAGCAGCATGCGGCCCAAAACATGGCGTCGTCCCAACGGCGCGATACGGCGCATGGTGCCCGAGACCTTCCCAAGGGTTCTTGATTTCGTGAGGGCAAGGCTAATGAGGAACCGGCGCGCCCGTCAATGAAAGCCGTCGCACCGGTCTTCGCTGGCTTCGAAAGGGAGTTGCCTCGCGATATGCCCAGGCTCAACTGTTCAAGGCACCCCTCCTCAATAGGGCTGCCATTCAATTTCGCGGTGGATCAGGCCGAGGTTGGTCAATGCCTGTCGGGGTAAGGTTGGGTGTAGGTTTGCAGCGCTATGCGCCTCGGTTTGCACTTAAGCTGCTGAAATCACGCCGAAAGGGTGCAAGCCAAGTGCAAACCTAAGGGGCCTAGGTTTGCACCTAAGTCATTGAATTCAGTGCACCATAGTGCAAACTGCAACCCATATCTTCGGCCTGGCGCTAGCGATGTCGCGCGCTTTTGCTCCCCGCATACAAAACCGCCAGGAAGGAAACATGGCCTCGACTTCGCGTTGGCCGCCGCTACAGCAATTTCTCAGCGGCATCAAGATTCTACGGCATGTAGCTTCCATAGTGCAACGGGCTTTAGTGTAACAAAGCGCCAAACCCTGACGCCACTTTGGAGCAACAAAATCCAATATTGACAGCGCCGCCATCAGGTGATGCCGTCGTGCGTCCCTCAACGGCAGCAGGTCACGGTGCAGGACACGGCCCTTCGCGAAAAGCTGCGCAAAATTGAGGCGCTGTTCGCAGTTGCGGCGACGCCCGGTGAGCGCGATGCGGCTGAGGCTGCGATGCTGCGTGTCAGGGCGCGCCTCGCTGAGATCGAGCGCAGCGAACAGCCGGTCGAGATACAATTCTCGATCCAGGATCATTGGGCGCAACGCCTGTTCGTCGCGCTATGCCGCCGGTACGGGCTACGCCCTTATCGCCGTCCGCGGCAGAAGCGCAGCACGATCATGGTGCGTCTGCCACGCGCCTTTTCGGACCAGATCCTATGGCCGGAATTCCTACAGCTGAACGAGGTGCTGCAAGCGCATCTCCTCGACATTACCCTCAAGCTGATCCGCGATCATGTGTATGCGGATGCGGGCGATGCCGAGGAGATGGCGGAAAAGGGTTGACTACGCGCGTCAGCGATTTGCTTGCGTGACCTGGCGGCAACCCCGCGGGCCGGCAGTTTGTCGCAAATGTTGCTCACGCGCGCGCGAGCAGACAGGTAGCAACGGGCACATCATATGTGTGAAAAAGGGAGTGTTTTGGCTTTCCCTTCTCACACGCGCGCAAGCGACAAAATCGACATTCAGGGGTGAGGGACGGCCCCAGACGCTGGGCGATCATGCGCTGGCCGATTAGCCTTAGCGCACCACCCCGAATCGAATCCCTGTTGGAGTCGTCCGTGACAGCCACCCCTGAACCGCCTGCCGAGGGCTGGACGCTACCTTCACTTCGATCAAAAGGGCAATAGCCTGACAAAAGACCTGACGATGCAGGGCGCGTACCTTGCGCTGAACTATTCATTCTAATCCGAATTTTTCGACAATTATCTATTAGGGCCGCGCTGGTAGGCGTCGGCGAAGGTCACGCAATTGCGCCAACAGCGCAGCCGCCTCCCGATCCGCTGGGTTAAGCGCGACCGCTGCGGCAGCGAGCCGCTCAGCCTCGGTGATATTTGCGCGATCGCGTTCAATGGTCGCAAGCGCAAATAGGCTGTCGCGATGGTGCGGATGGCGCTCCAGATTTGCGCGGAGTACCGCCACCGCGTCGTCAGTCCGCCGCAATTGATTGAGCGCTATGCCCTGAACATAGGCATAGCGCGGTTCCTCTGGCCGTAACGTGCTCGCCTGCGAGAGCGAGTCAAGCGATTCCGCCACGCGCCCTTGTTGGGCGAGTGTTAGCGCCAACGCATAATGCGCCTCGGCTTCGCGCGGATGCGCGGCAACGGCACGCCGTAATGTCGCTTCCGCTGCGTCGCGCTGCCCGCGCCGTGCTTCGAAATCCGCGAAATTCACCAGCGCACCAAGATGCGTCGGATCGCGCGCCAATGCATCGCGATAGGCCGCCTCAGCGCCTGCCATATCACCACGCGCGGCAAGCAAGGCAGCGATGTTCACATGCGCCTCTGGCCGCTCGGCTGCGACACGCTCGCTTGTGAGCAGTTCCGCCCAAGCCTGGGTAAAGGCCGTGCGCGCAGCCTCTGGCAGGGCTTCAAGCGGCACTGGCGCAAGGGCGCGTGCCGCTTCAATGCGCACCAGCCTGGTCTCGTCTGCCAGAAAGCGCGCCGCGTGCAGGCGATTGCGCGGGTGGAGTCCATCCAATGTGCGAAGGGCAGCCGCGCGCACCAGCGGTTCCGGGTCTAGCAAGGTTGCGCCAATCGCTTGTGCCGAGGCCTGAGAAGGAGGCGTGGGCAACAGGGAAATAGCCGTCGCACGTAGGATCGGTGAATGGGCTCGGTTGGTTGCCACGGCGGCAAGAAGCCTATCCGCACCGGCATCCCCATGTCGCCCCGAATGGATCGCCAAGGCCGGGTGCGGATCATCGCGGCGGCGCGGTCCGAACCATTCCACGATCTGGGTTGCCGCCCAGGATTGCGGGCGATCTGTGTGGCATGATGTGCAAACATCTGGCGCACCAATCTGCGACGCCACATCAGGGCGTGGAATACTGAAGGCGTGATCGCGCCGCCGATCCACGCCCATATAGGTCACGGCCGGCATGTGACAGGATACGCATTGCGCACCAGCACTGCCGGGCGGATGCCGATGATGTTCCGCCACATCAAAGCGTGCCGGCAGATGGCATTGTGCGCAAACCGCATTGCCTTCGGCGCGCAGCGTACCGCGATGCGGGTCATGGCAATCGGCGCAAACCACGCCGGCGCGCTGCATGCGGCTTTGCACGAAGGATCCCCATTCGAATACCTCACCCTGAATTTGGCCATCGGCGTGATACTCGCCCTGCTGCAGCAGCAGCGGCGCATGAGTGTCCAGAAAGCGCTGCCCCGGCAGCGGATCCGCAACCAAGGGGCGTGATCCTGGCGGCAGAGACACTTGTCTTCGTTTTTCCTGTCTGGTGCTTTGGCGTCCCGGCGATCCTGAAGGGTTTCTTTGATCGGGTCTTCCTGCCTGGTGTGACGTTCAAGCTTGGCGCCGATGGGGTTGCTCGACCAGCGCTCACACACCTCAAGCACGTTGTTGGGATCACCAGTTATGGTCGCCCCTGGTGGGTAGCAATCTTCCTGATGGGCAACCCGCCTAAGCGGCAGATCATGAATTACTTCCGCCTGATCACCGGGGGGCGCGCGCGGCGCACTTGGCTTGCGCATTACGACATGAACCGCGCGACGGAAGGGACACGGCGGGCCTTTCTTGCCAAGGTTGAGCGCGCCATGGGGCGATTCACTTAGAGCAAGCTGCTTTTTCATTGAATCGGGATTCCCGAATCGGGTTGATTTCTGATTCAAGCTCTATGCTGGGTTGAGGAGGCCAGCATGGATCGCCCCTATTCCGAAGATCTGCGTGAGCGTGCCGTTCAGCGTGCCGTTCAGCGTGCCGAGGCTGGCGAGACGATCCGCGCGATCGCTGCTGCCTTGCGGATCAGCCCATCCTGCGTCTCCAAATGGCGCAAGCGGCAGCGCGAGACCGGGGCGCTGACGCCAGGC
>JADCES010000157.1 GCA_020250005.1 Roseomonas sp. | reverse complement strand
CTTTTACATACAATTGAGGAGAAAAGTGAATTCTGGAAATATCCAAGATAAAGCAGTGCAACCTTCCTTGGGACAACGACGCAACCTGATGGGATGATCGGACTGGTTGCTACTCTAGACATCATCTGTATCGATCCGTGTCCCTGTTTGCGTGGGGCCGCCCCCCCCTCACTCCCCCGCAATAATCGCGTCAGCAATCTTCTCCGCCGCCATCAGCGTCGGGAAATTCGTATTCGCGCAGGGCACAACCGGGAAGATTGAGGCATCCACCACGCGCAACCCCTCAATCCCCTTCACTCGTCCATTGGTATCCACCACCGACATGGGGTCTTCCGGCCGGCCCATGCGGCAGGAACAGGAAGCATGCCAAACGCCAATCGTCGCCTTGCGGATAAAGGCTTCCAAAGCCGCATCATCGGTCAGCACCTGATCAATGCGGAAACCCTCCACCACGAAGCGGTCAATGAAGTATTTGCGCAGGAAAGCCGGCCCATCAAGCACCAGGCTGATCAAATTGGTCAGCATGCGGTTCTTGTCATTCACCACGCCAATCTTGCGCACGCGGTCGCTATAACTGGCCGGGAAGTGATTATCCGTGACCTTGCCAAGCTCATCACTCATCTGGATCGCGGCCATCATGCGAAAGCCGCTCATCAGCCGATCAAGATCGCGCTTGTCTGACAGAAGGTTGAATTCGACAATCGGCTCATCGCGCCAATTGCTGGAAGCAAGCTTCAATTGCCCGCTTTCCGAATAGGTCTTGTTGACCCAAAGCAGCATGGAAGCGACTTGTTCACCCACCGCATGCCAGGCGGATTTGCTGACGACAGCAGCAAACATATCCCCCGCTGGCACGCCTTCCAGCTTGGATGAATAGCGGAGCCCAAGCAGGATATGGCGGCGCGTTTGATTATCCACCCGCGCCCCGCGCTTCAGGAAGGAAGACAGCGCAATAGAAGGATGATCCATCAAGCCCTGACCCACACCTGGCAGAGCCATACGCACGGGAATACCTAAATCCCGCAAATGCCCAACGGGGCCGATACCCGAACGCAGCAAATGCGCCGGCGAATGAATGGCGCCGCAGGATAGGATGATCTCCCGACCCATGAAGCGCTGTTCCTGCCCGCGCACCAGGGCCACTACGCCAACGCAGCGCTGGTCTTCAAACAGCAATTCCCTCACCTGGGTTTCGCAGGAAATCGTCAGGTTTTCCCGGGCGCGGGTTTCGCGGTCCAGATAGCCCATGGCAGCCGAAACGCGCTGTTCTTCAGCATTGGAAATGGTGATCGGGAAATAGCCATCCTCGAAAAACCCATTCTGGTCTTCCAAAGCCTTGAAGCCGGCGGCAGCGAAGGATTTGGCTGCGGCCTTGGCGTGATTGTTCCACTTCTCGGGCTTGATACGACGCACCTTGATGCGGCCATCCTTGCCGTGGAAGGGACCATCAAAATCAAGATCGTGCTCAACCTTCTTGAAATAGGGCAGCACCGCGTCCCAATTCCAGCCGGTCGCGCCACGCGCTTCCCATTCATCATAATCCGTCGGCGCGCCACGATTGGCCATTTGCCCATTGATGGAAGAACCACCGCCCAAAACCCGCGCCTGTTCGTATTTGCGCAAGGGCGGGCGTTCCCCAGGATTATTGTGAGAGACAATCTGCGTATGCACGCGCAGTTCAGTCCAATGAAAGCGCGGATCGAAATAGGCGGTGCCGGGGTAGCTGTCGCGGATTTCCTTCGGTTCCTCACCGGGCGGTGCGTCGGGTCCCGCTTCACACAGGAGCACCTTATGGCCGCTACGGGCTGAGAGCCGATGCGCCAGCACTGAACCGGCGGAACCGCCGCCAACAATAATCGTATCGAACATCACGCTTCCTCTTTCTATTCTCAAGCTTGGGCGATCATGCGCCCCAAGGGGCGCCCGCCACAGATATGCACATGAAAATGCGGCACTTCCTGGCCGGCATGCATGCCCATATTCATCAGTACGCGATAGCCATCGGGCTCCAGGCCCAGGCCCTTCGCCACCTGGCCCACCGCACGCCAGAAGCCGGTGATTTCATCAGGCGTCGCAGTAGCGCTGAAATCGGCGATGGAGACATATTTCCCTTTCGGGATCACCAGCACATGCACCGGCGCCTGGGGCGCGATGTCGTGGAAGGCGAGGCTGTACTGATCCTCATGCACCTTCTGCGCCTGGATCTCGCCGCGCAGGATACGTGCGAAGATATTGCTGTCATCATAGGGGCCAAGGCCATTGACCGGCATGGGGTTATGCCTCCCTTATCGAAATTACCTTCCCCCACCATGCCATGCGCCGCCAGGATTGGAAGCCCGTTCAGGCCAAACCGAGCCAAGCGGCCGCCGCCTGATCCGCCCCGCTTGGCAAGGGCGCGTCACGATCGGTCATCCAGGCCAGGATATCGCCGGCCACTGCCGCGCCGCCCAAATCGCGCAGCAGCATGTGATGGCCTTCCGGGTAGAAGGCCAAGCGCTGGGCGGCACCTCTCGGCAATTGGGCCAGGGCGGCGCGAATCGGCTTGGGCGGCACCAGCTCATCCTTCGCGCCGTAAAGCACCAAAGCGGGGGCAGTGAAGCGCGGCAGGGCGGCCGTTGCGGCATCCATCAGATCAACCAGGCCGGCCACGGCATCCACACGGGTTTGCTTCAGCACTTGCGGGTCGCCCGACCAGCGGCGCCAGGCGTCCAGATTATCCGTTGGGCGAAACAGCGGGGCGCTGGAAGATAGCGCCAGGCCCGGCGTCAGTGCCTTCAGCGTATCCAGCATCAGCCGTGCCTGCCAGGCCAGGCTGGCCCGCCCGCGCAAGGCCGGGGCGGAAAGCACAAGACCATCCGCCATGGGCGCCTTGCTGCCGGCCAGCACCAGCACCGCACCCCCCATGCTTTCGCCCATCATGAAGACCGGCAGGCCCGGATGGCGGGCGCGCATCAGCCCGGCCGCGGTAATAGCATCCTGCGCCAGGGTCTCATGCCCCGGCCAAACGCCGCGCGGCGCGGCGCCGCCAAAGCCGCGCTGGTCATAAGCGTAAAGCGCGACACCGGCGGCGGTGAACCAGGGCGCGGCATCTTCGGCAAAGGACCGGCCATATTCATTCATGCCATGCAAGGCGAGCATCACCGCGCGCGGCGGCCCTTCCGGACGCCAGGCATGCAGCGGCAGGCGCAGCCCATCGGCCATGACCAACGCATCATCCAGCACGGCGGGCCTGGTTACCGCCGGCCCCATGGGGGCACGCGCCTCCGCACAGCCGGCCAAAGCCAGGCCGGCCAGCAGCGCCCGTCGCGACGTTATCAGGGGCTTCAAGGTCATGGGCATCAGATAGGGTGCCGGGCAAGGCTGGTCCATCACCCGCCGCCCCGGTATGATCAGGGAAAGTTTCGCCAAATGAGGACCCAGATGCGCGACCAGCAAATGACCGGCTATGGCCCAAAGCCCGTGGTGGGCGTGACACCCGAACAGCGCGTCACGGTCCATTCCCGCAAGATGGCCTGCGATGGGGAAGCGGCGAGTGGCCTCGGCCATCCGCGCATCTGGCTGCATATTGAAGGGCATGATGTGACCTGCCCTTATTGTTCCATCACCTATGTGCTGGCCGAAGGCGCCGGCGAGGATCATGGGCATTGAAGACGGCGCCGGCCCTTCCGCTGAACGCCCGCATGGCAAAGCCTTGAGCGAGGCAATTGCCGGGGCCGAGGGCCTGCCGGAAACCAAGCCAGGTGAGCGCCACCTGATTCTGGTGGATGGTTCTGGCTATATTTTCCGCGCCTATCACGCCTTGCCGCCGATGACGCGGCCCGATGGCACGCCGGTGAATG
>JADCES010000156.1 GCA_020250005.1 Roseomonas sp. | reverse complement strand
GGCGATCAGGCAGCCGCCCAGGATGATCGGCTTGCGGCCAATCCTGTCCGAAAGCCAGCCAAACAGCACGAAGCCACCCGAGCCCAGCACCAGCGACCAGGCAATCAGCATATTGGTGGTGAAGCTATCCACCTTGAGCACCTGGCCCAGGAAGAACAGGGCGTAGAATTGCCCCGTGTACCAAACCACCGCCTGACCAGCGACCAGACCGAGCAGCGCGAAAAGCGCGACCTTGGCATTCTTCCACTGGAAGAAGGCCTCCGAAATCGGCGCCTTGGAATGCTTGCCTTCTGCCTTCATCTTTTGGAAGGCCGGGCTTTCTTCCATTTGCAAGCGGATCCAGACGGAAATGCCAAGCAGCACGATGGATAGCAGGAAGGGCACGCGCCAGCCCCAGGCCTTGAAGGCATCCGGCCCGACCGCAAGCTGCGTGAACAGAATCACGAGCAGCGACAGGAACAGACCCGCCGTTGCCGTGATCTGAATGAAGCTGGTGTAAAAGCCACGCCTGCCATGCGGGGCGTGTTCGGCGACATAGGTCGCCGCCCCACCATATTCGCCGCCCAAAGCCAAGCCTTGCAGCAGGCGGAGGATGATGAGGACAACGGGTGCGACAATGCCGATCTGATCCGATGTGGGCAGGATACCGACCACGAAGGTGGAAGCGCCCATGATCAGAATGGTGATCAGGAAGGTATATTTGCGCCCGACCAGATCGCCGAGGCGGCCAAAGACCAGCGCACCGAAGGGGCGCACCAGGAAGCCAGCGGCAAAGGCGATCAGCGCAAAGATATTGCGGGTCGTCTCAGGGTATTGGCTGAAGAAATTCGCGCCGATGACGGCGGCGAGTGACCCGTAAAGGTAGAAATCATACCACTCAAAGACGGTACCGAGGGAGGAGGCAAGGATGACCTTCCTTTCCTCCCGCGTCATGGGCCGCGGCTCAGCCGCGCTGCCCGCTGTTGTTGCACTCATAACCGACGCCTTCCTTCTCATCTTTCGTTGTCGGCGTGCCGCAGGCCTGGCCTGGGTCGCCGGTTGGCGGGACGCGCCTCCCATCGCGGTTTTGGCGGCCGATGCGCGCGAAGGGGCCGGCGCCATGCCACGAGGCAAGCGGTGAAGTGATGCGGGGGAACGGAGCGTTTCGCAACAAAAAATTAAGTATCACGGTAATTTTTACTGAAAATTTCTTGTTAATTAAGGAAATTTCAGAAAAAATATGAAAGTTTGGTCATGAAATTCCGGCTCAAGGATAAGTTAATTTTCCCAATGCGCGGGCGCGCTGCGGCAAGGCCGCCAATCATGGCGCCCGCCAAACCGCCCATGCTGTGCCTGGGTCAGGTCGCGGTATCGCATCCCGCGATAAGCCGCGCCGAAAGCCCCGCCGGGTCGAAGGCGCGTTCCATTTCCTGCTGTGTCGAAAGCATATGAAACCGCAAGGCGCCGCGGATCGCGGGGCCTTCATCCTTCCTTTGGTCGGGATGGATCGGCAGGGTTGCGAAAAGCGGCGCCTCGGCAAGTAAGGGGAGCGTCCGCGCATCATGCGGCGCGGCCAATTGCAGGCGCGCCAGATGGCCCGGCAGGGCGGTGAGGCTGGCGGCAAAGGCCGCCTTTTCCTCCTCAGGCGGGGTGTCATCGGCCATGAAATACGCATGAAGTGCGACCAGGCTTTCCAGCAAAAGCGGCTCCTGACCCCGCCAGAAGGGCCGAAGCCAGGCCTCGGCCAGGGCCACGACATCGCTTTGCGCGGCGAGGAAAACCTGCCAGCGGCAATGGTTTAGCGCGGCCTGGAAATCCGGATCGCCGAAGAAGGCGACTTCATTCCGCCCCACCTTCACCCGGCAATAATCCAGCACTGTCTTCTGCGCCACAAAGGCGCCATGGCGATGCAGGAAGACCCCGAACTCATGAGGCTCCCGGGAGGGCGGGCTGCCCAATAGGCGGCGAAGGAACTGCATCAGGGGCTGAATTCCTTAAAAAAAGCTTGTTGCGACTGGATTAACAGCATGTTATCGGCTTTGGGGAATCGGGCTGTCAAATGCCCGAATCAGGCCACGCGGAATCGTGGCCAGGGCAGGTCAAACAAGTCACTCCCAAGGGGTGACGATCGGAGGAGGCAAGTGAATGCCATTGGTTGAATCTGGGGGTGCGCCGTCAAATACGGAAGCCCCCGCGGTGGATAAGGCCACCGCCAAGGCCCATTGGGCCAAAACATCCAGCCTGATGCTGCTGGTTCTGGGCATTTGGTTCTTCGCAAGCTTCGTGGTGCATTTGATCGCCCCCTCGCTCAACAGCATCCGCATTCTGGGCTTTCCCTTGGGCTTCTACATGGCCGCGCAGGGCAGCCTGATCATCTTCGTCGTTGCGCTTTTCTGGTTCGGCAAGCGCCAGAACCAGGTCGACGAAGAATTCGGCGTGCAGGAGGATTGATCCCATGAGCGGAGCTTCCAAGGAAAAGGATCCCTTTATCGCCTCGCTCGGCAAGATTTATGCGGGCTATACGGGCGGTTTTGCGGCTTTCGTCGTCATCATCGCCATCCTCGAACAAATGGGCGTACCGGATCGCGTTCTGGGTTACCTGTTCGTTGGCCTCACCATCGGCGTCTATGCCTATATCGGCATCATCAGCCGCACCCAGGCGGTCGCTGAATACTACGTCGCCGGGCGGCGCGTGCCTGCCCTTTATAATGGTATGGCAACCGGTTCTGACTGGATGTCGGCCGCAAGCTTCATCGGCATGGCGGGCAGCCTTTACGCCCTTGGCTATGGTGGCCTTGCCTTCATCCTGGGCTGGACCGGCGGTTACATGCTGGTCGCCATTCTGCTGGCGCCGTATCTGCGCAAATTCGGCCAGTACACCGTGCCGGACTTCCTGGGCGCGCGTTATGGCGGCAATGCCGCCCGCCTGATTGGCGTGGTGATCCTGATCACCGCATCCTTCGTTTATGTCGTGGCGCAGATCGTGGGTGTGGGTATCATCACCCAGCGCTTCCTGGATGTGTCCTTCGGCGTTGCGGTGTTTGTGGGTCTGGCCGGCATTCTGGTCTGCTCCATGTTGGGCGGCATGCGCGCCGTCACCTGGACGCAGGTGGCGCAGTATATCGTGCTGATCATTGCCTATCTGATCCCGGCCTTCCTGATGTCGGCCAAGGTTACGGGCGTGCCGCTCCCGCAGGTCATGTATGGCTTCGCGCTGGAACGTATTGCTGAGTTGGAAAACGGCTTCCGTGCCGCGGGCATGACCCCGCCGCCCGGCGTGACCGGCTGGCATACCGCGCCCTTCATCGGGGCGAATGGGCAATTCTCGATGCCGGCGGCGATCAATTGGTTCGCGCTGGTCTTCTGCCTCATGGTCGGCACGGCAGCGCTGCCGCATATTCTGATGCGCTACTTCACGACACCTTCGGTGAAGGAAGCCCGTCAGTCCGTGGCGTGGTCGCTGTTCTTCATCTTCCTGCTGTACTTCACGGCGCCGGCCTATGCGGCCTTCGCCAAGGTGGAAATCTACCAGAACATCATCGGCCAGCCGATCGCGAGCCTGCCCGACTGGATCAAGAACTGGCAGATCATCTCCCCCTATGGGGTGCCGTGGATCAACATTGTTGACGTGAACCGAGACGGCATTCTGCAATGGAATGAATTCCGCATCCATCCGGACGTGGTGGTGCTAGCCACACCGGAAATCGCGGGCCTGCCTTATGTGATCGCGGGTCTGGTGGCCGCGGGTGGTCTGGCAGCGGCGCTTTCAACCGCCGATGGTCTGCTTCTCGCGCTCGCCAATGCGCTGTCGCATGACGTGTATTACAAGATGATTGACCGCAACGCGCCGACCGCGCGCCGGTTGGTTGTCTCACGCGTCTTGCTGCTGACCGTGGCGGTTGCCGCGGCCTGGACAGCAGGGAATGCCGGGGCGGATATTCTGTTCCTGGTGGCCTGGGCCTTCTCCATCGCTGCCGCGGGGCTTTTCGCGGCGCTGGTGATGGGGGTTTGGTACAAGAAAACGACCAATACCGCCGCCGTGATAGGTATGACGGTCGGCTATGTGGTGACCTTCGGCTACATGATCCATTCGGAATGGTTCGGGCTGGATTTCATCCAGTTGTTTGGATCGAAGGATGCGATCATTGCCGCGGCACGGCAGGTGGGCAATATCAACCAGAATTTCACCTCGCCCGAATTGCGGGCGGAAGCGGCGGCCATTCTGGCCAATACCGCGGCGGTGAAGGATGGGGCGCTCGCTTGGCTCGGGAACATCTGGGGCAGCCCGATGACGACCGATACCGTGGTGCTGCGTAACCGGGTGACCGGGCGCATGTGGGGGATTGGCAGCATTTCTGCCGGCATCTTCGGCGTGCCGATTTCCTTCCTGGTCATCTATGTGGTGTCGCAATTCACCACGGCGCCAAGCCAGGCGATGCAGGATTTCATTGACGATATCCGCATCCCGAAGGGTGGTGTCCGTCTTGCTGACAAGAGCGAGGCGGTGGAGTAACAAACCTCCGCCCCGGCGGAGACAATATTGGGGCGGTTGCGGTAACGCAGCCGCCCCAGCATTTAGGGTGTCATGGAAAGCAATTTCATCCTTGGCTACCTGCCCTTTTGGGTGGTGACCTATTTCCTGGCGCTGACTGCCTGGGGCTGCCTGGGGCGCTTCATGATGCAATTCTTCATGACGCCGACCAATAGCAATTACATCTGGCGCGGCTTTCAGTTGCTGACCAATTGGGCGGTCTGGACCGCCGAGCGGCTGGTGCCTTCCTATGTCTCGCCGCCCTTTCTGCCGCTGGTTGCGGCCTTTTGGCTTTTCGCGGTGCGGATGATCTTCGGCTTGGTCATGGTTGGGCTTGGTTATGCGCCACGCATCAGCCCGCCAGGGGCGGGGTAGCCACCATGATGACCCCGCAAAACCTTTTCGTGGCGACGGTTGCGACCTGCCTGCTGAATGGCATGATCAGCCCGACCCTGCCGATTGTCTGGCGTCTCTATCCCGTCTGGCTGCCGGAGCTTTTGCCGCCGACGAAGGAGGTTGTGTTTTACGGCGCTTCCCTGATTGTTTCG
>JADCES010000155.1 GCA_020250005.1 Roseomonas sp. | reverse complement strand
CGCGTCACGGAAGCCTTTCGCATCATCACCTCGGACGCCAATGTGAAGGCCATTCTGGTGAATATCTTCGGCGGCATCGCGAAATGCGACATGATCGCGACGGGCATTGTGGCAGCGACCAAGACGCTGTCGCTGAAAGTGCCTTTGGTGGTGCGGCTTGAAGGCACCAATGTTGATCTCGGCAAGAAGATCCTGGCCGATAGCGGTCTTGCCATTATCCCCGCCGATAATCTGGCCGATGCGGCCAAGAAAGTCGTCGCTGCCGTGAAGGGGGCCTGAACCATGGCTGTTCTTGTCAACGCCAATACCCGCGTGATGACCCAGGGCTTTACCGGTTCCCAGGGTACTTTCCATGCCGAACAGGGCATTGCCTATGGTTCCACCTATGTCGGCGGTGTCACGCCGGGCAAGGGCGGCACCACCCATATCGGGCTGCCCGTGTTTGACACGGTGGCAGAATGCGTGGCCGCGACGCGCGCCAATGCTTCGGTGATCTATGTGCCGCCGCCCTTCGCCGCAGATGCGATTCTGGAAGCGATTGATGCAGAAGTGCCGCTGATCATCTGCATCACGGAAGGCATTCCGGTGCTGGATATGGTGAAGGTGAAGCGGGCGCTGGATGGTTCCAAATCGCGCCTGGTTGGCCCGAATTGCCCGGGTGTGATCACGCCCGGCGCCTGCAAAATCGGCATTATGCCGGGGCATATCCATAAGCCTGGGTCGGTTGGCATTGTCTCGCGGTCTGGCACCCTGACCTATGAAGCGGTGGCGCAAACCACGGCCGCCGGGCTTGGCCAATCAAGCTGTGTCGGCATTGGCGGTGACCCGGTGAAGGGCATGGATTTCATCGAAGTGCTGGAGATGTTCCTGGCCGACCCCGATACAAAATCCATTGTGATGATCGGGGAGATTGGCGGGCAATCCGAAATCCTGGCCGCCGAATACCTGAAGCGGGAGAATTTCGCCCCCGGCAAGCCGAATAAGCCGGTGGTGGGCTTCATCGCCGGCGCCACGGCGCCCCCCGGCCGGCGCATGGGCCATGCTGGGGCCGTGATTTCCGGCGGTGCCGATACCGCCGAGGCAAAAATGGCTGCCATGAAAGCGGCCGGGATTCACGTTGCAGATAGTCCTTCTGCGCTAGGCTCTACCATGGTCAAGGCGCTTGGCGGCTGATTTCGCCCTAAAGTTGAATTAGGGGGGCTGCCGCAGCGGGCGTTAAGGCCTTATGCTCGCAGCCCTCTGCCCCGGTGCCGGGGCGCTGCACGGCACCACAAGAATACATCCGCCCGACCCCAAAGGGGGCAGCCGAGGCGGGAGGGAGAAGGTTGATGGCCGGAGTGGATATTCTCGCAACCGCGATGACGGGGGCGAATGCTGCCTATCTTGCTGATCTCTACGCGAGATGGACAGAAAATCCCGGAAGTGTGGACCCCACCTTTGCGGAGCTTTTCGCTTCACTGAATGACGAAGCCCGCGCGGTACTGACGGATGCCTCTGGCGCATCCTGGGCGCCCCGCATTCGCGGCGCTTTCGGGCCAGAACCCGAAAAGCCGGCGCCTGCCAAGGGTGCCAAGCCAGCCGCGGCGGACCCGGAAGCCACGCGCCGCGCGGTGCTGGATTCGATCCGGGCGCTGATGCTGATCCGCAGCTATCGCGTGCGCGGGCATCTTGAGGCGCGGCTTGATCCGCTTGGCCTGCAAGTGCCCAAATCCCATCCGGAGCTTGACCCCAAGACCTATGGCTTCACGGAGGAGGATTGGGATCGGCAGATCTTCCTCGATTTCGTGCTGGGCAAGGAAACCGCCAGCTTGCGCGAAATCCTCGCCATTTGCCGCGCTTCCTATTGCGGTTCGATCGGCGTTGAATTCATGCATATCCAGGACCCGGATCAGAAATCCTGGATCCAGCGCCGCATTGAAGGTGCGCCCTGGATCGGCGCCTTTGATACAACGCAGAAGAATCAAATCCTGCAGCAATTGACGGAAGCGGAAGGCTTTGAAGCCTTCTGCGCGCGTAAATTCGTCGGCACAAAGCGCTTCGGCTTGGAAGGCGGTGAAACCACCATCCCGGCGGTGCAGGCGGCGATTGAAACCGCGGCCAAGCACGGGGCCAAGGAAATCGTGATCGGCATGGCCCATCGCGGGCGGCTCAATATGCTGGTCAATGTGGTGAAGAAATCCTTCACCCAGGTGTTTTCTGAATTCAAAGGCAATTCGGCCAATCCGGATGACATCGAAAGCTCGGGCGATGTGAAATACCATCTGGGTACCAGCACCGATATCGAAATTGCCGGGAATAAGGTCCACCTTTCGTTGCAACCCAATCCTTCGCATCTGGAAGCGGTTGACCCGGTGGTCGCCGGCAAGGTGCGCGCGCGGCAGGATATGGCGGGCGATATCAAGGGCCGGCGTTCCGTGATGGGCATTCTGCTGCATGGCGATGCGGCCTTTGCTGGGCAGGGCGTGGTTTATGAAACGCTCGCCATGAGTCAGCTTATTGGTTATCGCACCGGCGGCACGTTGCATATCGTCACCAATAACCAGATCGGCTTCACTACCGTGCCGGCGCATGCCTATTCGGGGCTTTATTGCACGGATGTGGCGAAGGCCGTGCAGGCGCCGATCCTGCATGTGAATGGCGATGATCCGGAAGCGGTGGTGTTCTGCGCGCGTCTGGCCGCCGAGTTCCGCATGGTGTTTGGTGCGGATGTGGTGCTGGATATCGTCTGCTATCGCCGCCACGGCCATAATGAAAGCGATGAGCCCGCCTTCACTCAGCCGCTGATGTATAACCGCATTCGCGAAATGCGCACGACACGCACGCTTTATGCGGATCGGCTGGCGCAGGAGGGGTATGTACCCTCAGAATCCTCCAAGGCCATGCTGGATGCCTTCAATGCGCGGTTGGAAGAAGCCTTTGAGGCTTCACAATCCTATCGCCCGAATAAGGCGGATTGGCTGGAAGGCCATTGGTCCGGCCTGCGCCCGGCGGGCTCCACGGATGAGGCCGAGCAGCTTGAAGCGACTTCCGTCGCGCCGGAGATTCTGAAGGAAGTTGGTGAGGCGCTGAGCCGCGTGCCAGCCGATTTCGGCGTGAATTCCAAAATCGCTCGGCAATTGGAACAAAAGCGCCAGGCGATTGAAACCGGGGAGGGCATTGATTGGGCGACCGGTGAGGCGCTGGCTTTCGGGTCCCTGTTGCTGGAAGGCCATCGCGTGCGCTTGTCCGGTGAAGATGTGCAGCGCGGCACCTTCAGCCATCGCCATGCTGTCTTGATTGATCAGGCAACACAGGCGGAATACACACCGCTCAATAACATTCGCGCGGGGCAGGCGAAGTTCGAAGCCTTCAATTCGCTGCTCGCGGAATTTGGCGTGCTTGGTTTTGACTATGGCTATTCGCTCGCTGATCCCAAGACGCTGGTGTTGTGGGAAGGGCAGTTTGGCGATTTCGCCAATGGCGCGCAGGTCATCATTGACCAGTTCATCGCCTCCGGTGAGACGAAGTGGCTGCGCATGTCGGGCTTGGTCATGCTGCTGCCCCATGGCTATGAAGGGCAGGGGCCGGAACATTCCTCTGCGCGGCTTGAACGCTATTTGCAGCTTTGCGCGGAACGCAATATGCGCGTCTGCAACTTCACGACGCCGGCCAATTACTTCCATGCGTTGCGCCGGCAGATGAAGGCGAATTACCGCAAGCCCTTGGTGGTGATGACGCCGAAATCCCTGCTGCGCCACAAGCTTGCCATCAGCAATCTGTCGGAATTCGGCCCCGGTAGCGGCTTCCGCCATGTGATTGATGAGGTGGATAAGATCGCGCCGGCGAGGAAGATCCGCCGCGTCGTGCTGTGTACCGGCAAGGTCTATTATGATCTGCTGCAGGAACGCCGTGATAAGGGCATCAAGGATGTCGCGATTGTGCGGCTGGAACAGCTTTACCCCTTCCCGCGCATCAGCCTGCCGCGCGTGCTGGCGCAATATGGCAATGCGGAAGTGGTCTGGTGCCAGGAAGAGCCTGAGAATATGGGCGCGTGGAATTTCGTGGATCGCCGCATTGAAAGTGTCTTGAAGACGCTGGATATCGCGGCAAAGCGCCCCGAATATGTGGGCCGGGAGGAGGCGGCGAGCCCCGCCACCGGCCTTGCCAAGGTGCATCAACATCAACAGGAAGCATTGGTGCGCGCGGCCCTGGCGGGCTGACGCGTATTGGTTTTGGAACGGATCGAGCAATGACCGATATTGTCGTGCCCACTCTGGGCGAAAGCGTTTCTTCCGCCACGGTTGCGCGTTGGCTCAAGAAAGCGGGCGATGCCGTGGCGGCGGATGAGCCCTTGGTGGAACTTGAGACCGATAAGGTGACGGTGGAAGTGAATGCGCCGGTGGGCGGTGTAATTTCCGCCATTGCCGCCGACACGGGGTCGGAAGTTGCCCCTGGTGCGGTGCTGGGCAGCATCCAGGCTGGCGCTGCCGCTGGGGCGAAGCCGGCTGCTGCCGCG
>JADCES010000154.1 GCA_020250005.1 Roseomonas sp. | reverse complement strand
TCATAATCGTGCCAGATATAACCCGCACCGGCGCCAACATAAGGTGTGACGCCACCCAAGGCGCCGCCAAGGTTGATATCATACAGCAGGTTGGCCATCACACCGTAGCTGGTGACAGTTCCCTTCCCCAGGCTGCCGGGAAAGGTGGCGACTTTGAAATCAGCAACATCATTCGAGCGATAGCTGCCTTCGATTTCTGCGCGCAGACCATTACCGAAGCCCCAGCCAAGGCTAAGAACACCAACATAGCCCCAAGAAAACTCGGCCGAGAGAATCTGTCCGGGCGAGGGAGGGGGGGTAATATCTGTCTTATCGAGATAATTGGCACCGAAACCAGCGCCCAAATAGAGCCCTGTCACCGGCTGAGCCTGCGCCAGCGCAGGAAGCGCTACTACCGCCGCAGCGGCCAGAAGGGTGTTTTTGAAGCGCATTGCTTTTTCCTCATCTTAATTTGGCGGAGCCGTCTGTCATCAACGATTCCGAATTAACCCTATTTCCCGCTGTCTAGCACGCTTCGTCGGCCAAACCAGCTTGGTTTACCCGGAGCAGCCCTCACGTGTTGCATCGGCCACCTACTGTGGCTAAATAACCACTTTGTTGATTTCGCCCTGCGCAGGTGATGGTAGAATTGTCAAGAAAAAGGATGGCAACAGACAAAAAAGGGGCGCCTTGCGGCGCCCCAAATCTTTCCCGATACGCGTATCCCCGAATTAGCGGAGGATGATTTCCACGCGGCGGTTCTGCGGTTCACGCACGCCATCGGCCGTCGGCACCAGGTTGTTTTCTTCGCCGAAGCCACGTGTCACGATTTCGTTACGCGGCACGCCACGGCGCACCAGCTCAGCGGCCACCGCATTGGCGCGGCGGATCGAAAGCTGCATGTTGTAATCCGCCGGGCCGGAACGGTCCGTGAAGCCATTCACTTCAATGCGGGTCACACCAGCGCCGCGCGCAGAAGCGGCTTCGCCGATGATCTGGCGGGCACGGTCCGTCAGGTCAGCCTTGCTCCAGTCAAAGAAGACCAGGAAGGTGCGGGCAGCGGCCACTGGCGCGGCAGCCACCGGCATGGCCGGGGCGGCGTTGAAGGCGTAACGCAGGCCGACCAGCAGGGAGTGGTTGAAGTTATCCACATCGGAATTCAGGCGGGTCTGAGACACCCCAGCACCAGACGTTATGTTGCCGGTGCCATTGATGTCATGACCAAGCGTTCCCATGAAGCGGTATTCTGCTGTCAACGCGAGGCCAGGAACGCTGGCGATCGGCAGCGCGGCACCGACAATAGCCTGGTAGCCGAAGGCCCCTGTATCGCCATTGTACACAGCCCGCTCGCCGGTCGAACGACGCGCACCAACATCCTGATAATCGTGCCAGATGTAGCCGGCGCCCGCGCCGATATAGGGCGTAAGTCCGCCCAGAGCGCCGCCAAGATTGAAATCATAAAGGGCATTCGCCATCACGCCATAGCTGACAGCCGTGCCTTTACCGCTTGCAATACCCTGTACCGACGCGCCACCCACCCTGGTATCGCTCACTTCGTTGGACCGATAGTTGCCTTCTATTTCTGCCCGCAGACCGTTGCCAAAGCCCCAGCCCAAGCTCAAAACACCGACATAACCAAGCTGAAATTCATTTTCGATCTTGGTGCCGGCTGCATTATTCACTGATCCATTCAGCGTTGTATCTTGCAGCAAGTTTCCGCCAATGCCTCCGGCGATGTAAAGCCCGCTCACCGGCTGGGCATGTGCCAATACCGGCATTGCTACCACTGCCGCGGCGGCGAACAGAGTCGTTTTGAACTTCATTGCGAATTCCTATCCTGAAAGATGACACGATAACTGCGGAGCTTAGAGAATCCTAAGGACCAATGGAAGAACTTTTAGCCTTCAACGATGCTTCCGCATAGCCCTAAACGAAGCGGGGCGCCCTGAGGCGCCCCGTCCACTCCCAAAAGAACCGCCCGAATTAGCGGAGGATGATTTCCACGCGGCGGTTCTGCGGTTCACGCACACCATCGGCCGTGGGGACCAGGTTGTTTTCCTCACCAAAGCCGCGCGTAACGATTTCGTTGCGCGGCACACCGCGGCGCACGAGCTCAGCCGCCACCGCATTGGCGCGGCGGATGGAGAGCTGCATGTTGTAGTCCGCCGGGCCGGAACGGTCCGTGAAGCCATTCACCTCAATGCGGGTCACGCCGGCACCACGCGAAGAAGCGGCTTCACCGATGATCTGGCGAGCGCGATCCGTAAGGTCAGCCTTGCTCCAGTCAAAGAACACCAGGAAGGTGCGGGCCGCAGCAACAGGTGCCGCAGCGGCAACAGCTGGGCCGGCATTGAAGGCATAACGCAGGCCAACCAGCAGGGAGTGGTTCACATTGTCAACATCAAAGGTCGTTCTGGGAGAACCGACCAAGTTCGAGGTGATCTCATGACCAGCCGTCATCATGAAGCGATATTCAGCGGTAACAGCCAAGCCAGGAACAGCCGAGATCGGCAGGGAGAGACCGGCAATAGCTTGGCCACCCCAGTTACCATTGTCACCCGTAATCGTATTTAACTGGTTCCCTACCGCGTCATAATCGTGCCAGATATAACCCGCACCGGCGCCAACATAAGGTGTGACGCCACCCAAGGCGCCGCCAAGGTTGATATCATACAGCAGGTTGGCCATCGCACCGTAACTGGTGACAGTTCCCTTCCCCAAGCTACCGGGAAAGCCGGCGACTTTGAAATCAGAAACATCATTCGAGCGATAGCTGCCTTCGATTTCCGCGCGCAGACCATTGCCGAATCCCCAGCCAAGGCTAAGAACACCAACATAGCCCCAAGAAAACTCAACCGAGAGATTGCTTCCGGGCGACGGAGTGCCGGTAACGTCCGTCTTATCGAGGTAATTGGCACCGAAACCACCGCCCAAATAGAGCCCTGTCACCGGCTGAGCCTGCGCCAGCGCAGGAAGCGCTACTACCGCCGCAGCGGCCAGAAGGGTGTTTTTGAAGCTCATTGCTTTTTCCTCATCTTAATTTAGCGCAACCGTCTGTCATCAACGATTCCGAATTAACCCGATCTTCCCTCCCATAGCATGTTTCGTCGGCCAAACCAGCTTGGTTTACCCGGACCAGCCCTTACGTGTCGCATCGGCCACCGACTGTGGCAAATTTACAATACCCCTCCCCCTGACCCAAGCAGCAGTCAGGGGCGCTGTCACTTTATTCTGCCCACCAGTAGGGGTCAGAAGCGGCCTTCCTCATGCCTCGCTTTCCGGGCGCCTGGCGCTTGGCACCTCGCCACATCCCCCGAGCGGTCCTCATGCCGCGGATCGGCCCTTG
>JADCES010000153.1 GCA_020250005.1 Roseomonas sp. | reverse complement strand
TCACGCCCGGCTGCAAGCACCAATCAAGTGGCACTTCATCAATGCGCCAGGCAGGTTCCCCACCCGGCACCAGCCTTTCATTCATGCGGCTGAAATAATGATAAGGCGCGTCAATATGCGTACCATTATGGGTGCTGATTTGCACACGCTCAATCGCCGCATATTCGCCTTCGGGCAATTGATCCACGCTGATGCCGAAATCCTTCGCCATGGCGGGCGCGGTCATGTGGTGATCGAGATACTCGATCTTGGGCAGCGCATGCGGCGGGTCACTGATGATGCCGGCCTTGAGTGCGACGGATATGTCAACGATGCGACGGGGCATGGGTTCCTCCTTCTTTTGAGATCAAACAGGCCAGGCGATGGCGGGCGCGATGGCGCCGCGGCATTCACCAAAGCCGATACCAACCGCACCGGGCGCTTCAGCGCGGGCGCGGAAAATCACCTCATCACCATCCTGCAACCAGCGGCGCGTTTCGCCATTGGGCAGCGTGATGGGGCCGCCAAGGCCAAGCTCCGCCAGGCATGCGGCGGCGGTATCCTCCGGCCCGGAAACCGTGCCGCTGCCGAGCAAATCGCCGGACAATAGATTGCAGCCATTGGTGCCGTGATGCGCCACCATTTGCGCTGCCGTCCAATACATGCGGGCGAATTCCGTATCGGTCAGCAGCGCGGGCGCGGCGCCTTCCGCGCGCATCTTGGCCGTCACCAGCAGGGCCTGCATGCGAATGCCAAGCGCGCCCGCTGCGCGATTCCAGGCGCTATCCAGATAGGGCAGGGGTGGTGGTTCAATCGCCGGCGCTGCCCGCGCGAAGGGTTCCAGCGCTTCCGCCGTAATCACCCATGGCGAGACCGAGGTTGAAACACTCTTCGCCAAAAATGGGCCGAGTGGTGGCATTTCCCAACGCTGGATATCGCGCGCGGACCAATCATTCAAAAGCCCAAAGCCGAAGATGCGCTTGGGCGCCTCAGCCATGGTGATCGGCGTGCCGAGCTTGTTCTCCCCCGCAATCCAGATCGCCAATTCCAATTCGTAATCCATCGCTTCCGATGGGCCGAAGCGCAACGCGCCATCGCTCCGCGCCCATTGGCCATGCGGGCGGATCACATCCTCGCCACTTACGCGCACGGAACTGGCGCGGGAATGATAGGCAACGGGCAGATGGCGAAAGGCCTGGGGCAGAGGGTTCTTCGGATCGCGCCGCACGCCAAGCCGGGCGCAGTGATCATAACTCGCCATGAAATCGGAGAAATTCGCGACCGTAGCGGGCATGTGCATTTGCGCTTGCGCCATCGGCAGCAGTATGCGTGCCGCCTGGGCTTCGGCGGCGGAACCTGCCGCGAGCAGCGCCGAAAGCGCGGCGCGCAAACCAGCGGATGCAGGACGGCCAAGCGCCATCAGCGCATTCAGGCTTGGTCCCGCGGTGGTTTCCGCTGCGGCGCCGGAAAGCAGGCCGGCGTTGATCGCGGCGCGCAAATCCAAAATCATCTCGCCAATCGCAACCCCGCCGCGCGGCGCTTCCCCGGCGCGGCTGAAGATGCCGAAGGGCAGGTTCTGGATCGGGAAATCCTGCCCCGGCTGATTGGCGGAAGCGACCCAGCTTTTCAGGCTGGGGTCATGGGTGGCATCCATTTGGGCGTTCCTCTGGCTTTCTTGGGGCCGATCATGGCCTGCCGGGGCGCAAGCGCAAGCCCGCACGAGCAAGGCTTGGGAAAAGGCCCCATTTCAGCCTATTCTGCGCCAAAGCCCAGGAGGACCCAGATGCTCGACGCGACCACCAAGCTGCCCTTGAAGGACCCCGCCCTTTTCCGTCAGGCGAATTACATCGCTGGCGCCTGGGTGCAGGCGGATAGCGGCAAGATGATTGCCGTGCGCAACCCCGCAACGGGCGAAGTGATTGGCGAAGTGCCCGCCATGGGTCAGGCGGAAACGCGCCGCGCCATTGAAGCCGCGAATGCCGCCTGGCCGGCCTGGCGCGCGATGCTTGCCAAGGATCGCGCCGTGATCCTGCACAAGATCGCCGCGCTGATGCATGAAAACGCCGATGATCTGGCCGCGATCATGACCGCGGAACAGGGCAAGCCACTCGCTGAAGCCAAGGGCGAGGTTGTTTATGCCGCATCCTTCATTGAATGGTTCGCTGATGAAGGCCGCCGCATTCAAGGTGAGACGATTCCGCAAAACGCCAAGGGCCGGCGCATTCTGGTGACCAAGGAACCGATTGGCGTTTTTGCCGCCATCACGCCGTGGAATTTTCCTTCTGCCATGATCACGCGCAAAGCCGGGCCGGGCTGGGCCGCGGGCTGCACCGGCGTGATCCGCCCCGCATCGCAGACGCCGTTTTCTGCGCTGGCCTTGGCGGTGCTGGCTGAACGCGCCGGCATGCCGTCAGGCGTGTGCAATGTGATCACCGGGCCTTCTGGTGAGACGGGGAAGGAACTGACAGGCAATCCGATCATCCGGAAGCTTTCCTTCACCGGTTCCACGGAAGTTGGGCGCGTGCTGCTCGCGCAATGTGCAGCGACGGTGAAAAAGACCTCCATGGAATTGGGCGGCAATGCGCCCTTCATCGTGTTTGATGATGCGGATTTGGATGCGGCGGTGGCCGGCGCCATGGCGTCCAAATATCGCAATACCGGGCAGACTTGTGTGTGTGCCAATCGGCTTTTGGTGCAGGATGGTGTCTATGAAGCCTTCGCCGCCAAGCTGAAGACGGCTGTGGAAGGCTTGAAGGTCGGCAACGGCATGGAACCTGGTGTGACGCAAG
>JADCES010000152.1 GCA_020250005.1 Roseomonas sp. | reverse complement strand
CATGGGCTTCGGCAAATCCCGCGCCAAGCTGCTGACGGAAAAGCAGGGCCGCGTCACATTTGACGATGTTGCCGGCATTGACGAAGCCAAGGCGGAGCTTGAGGAAATTGTGGAATTCCTGCGCGATCCGCAGAAATTCCAGCGCCTGGGCGGCAAGATCCCAAAGGGCGTGCTGCTGGTGGGCCCGCCTGGCACCGGCAAAACCTTGCTCGCGCGGTCCATCGCCGGCGAAGCGAATGTGCCCTTCTTCACGATTTCCGGTTCGGATTTCGTCGAAATGTTCGTGGGCGTTGGCGCATCACGCGTGCGCGACATGTTCGAACAGGGCAAGAAGAACGCGCCTTGCATCATCTTCATTGACGAAATTGACGCGGTTGGGCGGCATCGTGGCGCCGGGCTTGGCGGCGGCAATGATGAACGCGAACAGACGCTCAATCAGATGCTTGTCGAAATGGACGGGTTTGAGAGCAATGAGGGCGTGATCCTGATTGCCGCGACCAACCGCCCGGATGTGCTGGACCCTGCGCTGCTGCGCCCCGGCCGCTTCGACCGGCAGGTTGTGGTGCCCAATCCGGATGTGAATGGGCGTGAGAAAATCCTGCGCGTGCATATGCGCAAGGTGCCGCTCGCTTCCGATGTGGACCCCAAGGTGATTGCACGTGGCACGCCCGGTTTTTCGGGTGCTGATCTCGCGAATCTGGTGAACGAAGCCGCACTTCTGGCAGCGCGCACGGGTCGGCGCACGGTTGGCATGGCGGAATTCGAAGCCGCCAAGGATAAGGTGTTGATGGGTGCGGAACGGCGCAGCCTTGTCATGTCTGAAGCCGAAAAACGCATGACCGCCTATCACGAAGCGGGCCATGCGCTGGTGGCGCTGCATGAACCGGAATGTGACCCGGTGCATAAGGCCACCATCATTCCGCGCGGGCGCGCACTTGGCCTGGTGATGTCGCTGCCGGAAGGTGACCGCTATTCCAAGCACAAATCCAAGCTCAAGGCGGAACTCGCCATGGCGATGGGTGGGCGTGTGGCGGAAGAACTGATTTTTGGTGCGGATAAGGTCAGCAATGGCGCGTCCGGCGACATCAAAATGGCGACCAATCAGGCGCGCATGATGGTGACAGAATGGGGCATGAGTGAAAAGCTTGGCATGATCGCCTATGGCGACAATAGCCAGGAGGTTTTCCTCGGCCATTCCGTGACGCAAACGAAAAACGTCTCGGAAGAAACCGCGCGCCAGATTGATGGCGAAATCCGGTCCATCATTGATGGCGCCTATGCGCGCGCGACCTCGATCCTAACCGAGAATATGGATGAACTCCATTTGCTCGCGAAGGGTCTGCTGGAATATGAAACGCTGAGCGGCGATGAAATCCGTCAGGTGATCAAGGGTGAACCCGTGGTGCGCAATCGCCCGGATGAGCCGGTGAACCAGGGCCGCGGCAGCGTGCCGACGGCAGGGCGGCCGAGCATTCGCCCCGGTGGGCTTTCTCCAGGCGCCGCGCCTGCCACCTGAACAGCCGTGGCGCGCGAGCGTTGGTTGCATCCGCTGGGCCTGTTGTCAGGCCCAGCCGCGTTTCGGGCCATTGGTGAAGGCCAGGCGCTCCCCTTGCAGGGGGGCGATCTGGCCTTTTCCTTGGCACGGCTGATTGAGGATGGGCGAGAACTCGCGACCTTGCCTGTCGCGGCGCTGCCCGAAGATTGGGGCGATGAGATCGAGGCCATCACGGCGCGGCCTTTGCCCTTTGCCGGGCTGGCTTCCGCGCGCCCGCTGGTGATGGGCATCCTGAACATAACACCTGATAGTTTTTCCGATGGCGGTCGGCATTTCGATGCCGAGGCCGCGATTGCCGCCGGCCATGCCATGCTGCAAGCGGGCGCGGATATTCTGGATATTGGTGGGGAATCCACGCGCCCCGGCGCGGAACCGGTTGCGCCAGAGGCGGAAATCGCCCGTGTCATTCCGGTAGTGCGAGAATTGGCCAAGGCCGCGCCAGTCAGCATTGATACGCGCCATGCCGCGACCATGCAGGCGGCGCTCGAAGCCGGTGCTGAAATCATCAATGACGTGACGGCGCTGCGCCATGATCCGGCGGCGGTGGATGTGCTGGCGCGCACCCAAACCCCGGTCGTGCTGATGCATATGCCGGGCACGGACCCGCGCGAGATGCAGGCGCAGGCCGATTACGCCGATGTGGTGTTGGATGTGGCGCGCTTTCTGCGCGACCGTGTGGCTACACTGGAAGCGCTTGGCATTGCGCGGGCGCGGATTGCGATTGATCCCGGCATCGGCTTTGGCAAGACCATGGCTCATAACCTTGCCTTGATCGAAGCCTTGCCGATCCTGGCGGGTATTGGCTGCCCCATCATGCTGGGCGCGTCACGCAAGCGCTTCATCGGCACGCTATCGGGCGTTGAGCAAGCCGAAGCGCGGCTTGCCGGTAGCTTGGCGGTGGCCCTGGCCGGCGCGGCGCGCGGCGCGGTCATTCTGCGCGTGCATGATGTCGCGGACACCATCCAGGCGCTTTCTGTCTGGCAGGCTTGCGCGAATGGCCGGGCGGGTTGATGAATCATGCCCATGAAGCAAATGCACCTCGGCGCCTTCATGCGCCCCGTCAGCATCCACACTGCCTGGTGGCGCCATCCTGATTCAGCGCCCGAGGCGAATTTCAGCCTGAAACATTTGGTTCACTGCATCCAAACCCTGGAACGCGGCAAATTCGATGCCTT